>CAMAKU010000095.1 GCA_945836255.1 uncultured Roseburia sp.
CTCATTATATCACATCTGCGAACTCGTGGCGAATTGTTCCATCGCCTCGCGATTGACGCGCGCCACTTCCTGTTCCAGTTCCCGTGCAGAAATCCTACTCGCGCCCTCTCCGATAACAATCATTTGCTCCAGACGATCCGATGTGGCCACCGTCACCTGATATTTTCCCGCCATATCGTGGGTTGTCCGCTCGATATATGCATCTGCCGTCTCTGCTTCTTTTGTATAGACAACATAAATATTATGATAACGAACCGTTTCCTCCACATGTCCCTTCCGGCGATATGCATCAAAGACAACAATCAGTTCCTTCCCGATATGCCCCTGATAATTACACATGATATCTAACAAACGCCCTCTGGCACCATCCAGATTGACCGATGCAATCTCACGCAGTTCCTCCCACGCAAAGATTACATTATAACCATCCACAAGAAAATATTGCCTGTTTTCTGCGACAACCGATGACTTGTTGTGTTGTTCTTGATATTCCTGTCTGGCCTGCTCGATCCGTTTCTGACGATCGAAATCCGTCACCTGCTTCTGCGCGCCCGGAAGGTAACGCTTAATCTCGCCGAATTCCCGGACAAATATCTCCTCCAGATCAGATTCCAGACCGCCATAGCCGTCATACCCCCGGGATTTTGGAGCCCGCATTGCCTCTGCCCTTGCCTTTGCCTCAGCAATCAACTGTGCATCCTCCGGCTCTTTTTCCTGTGCATACAAGCGGGATGCCATGGGCATATGCATCTTATCTTCCACCTCGTACCATGGTACCACATATCCGGCTCCATGGGCGCAGAACACGGAATCGGAGGGATTGTGTGTATCCCGATCCGGATCATAGCCCAACTGTTCTATCACCTGTTCTGTATTATGACAGGGATAATATCCTGCAAAATCCAGTGTCATCTGTCCCATGCCCGCCGTTGCCGCCGCCAGTGTCACACCGTAATCCCGCATCAGAGCCACCGGCGCCATGCCGGTAAGCACAGCCGACTCTCCCGTCATCTGTGGCGCTTCAAACTGTCCATGCATCCGGCTCAGGTCTGTCATAACCCTGCCCACTGCTTCCGTCGGCACTTCCAACGTCACTTGATAGTAAGGTTCCAGCAACACATTCTGCGCCTTGCGCAATCCCTGTCGTACCGCACGGTATGTGGCCTGACGAAAATCGCCGCCCTCCGTATGCTTCTTATGCGCCTTACCCGTCACCACCGTCAGCCGCACATCGGTGAGCGGAGAACCGGTCAGCACACCCCGGTGCGTCCGTTCTGACAAATGGGTATAAATCAAACGCTGCCAATTTAAATCCAGTACATCCACCGGACAATCCATGGCATACTCCATCCCGCTTCCCTGGGGCAGTTCTTCAATGAGCACATGCGCTTCCGCATAGTGGCGCAGTGGTTCAAAGTGTCCTACCCCCTCCACGGCTCCGCGGATGGTCTCCTTATAGCGCACATTGCCGGGTCCAAATGTCACAAGTACACCAAAGCGCTGTTTGATCTGCTGCTGCAACACTTCCGTCTGCACCGGCCCCATCAGATGCACATGTACCTGCCGGGCGTGCTCCTGCCATACCACCCGAAGAGTCGGATCCTCTTCCTCCAGTTGCCGCATGTACCCCAACAAGGTATGGGGATCGCATCCCTCCGGCGGAATCACCTGATAGGACAATACCGGCTCAATCACCTGAATCTCCGTGGAAGGACAGCTCCCCAGGGTCATGCCCGCATAGGATTCACTCAATCCCAACACCGCACAGACCTCGCCGGCAGCCACTTCCTCCACCGTCTGATAACTGTCTCCGGAATAAATACGTATCTGGTTAATCTTCTGTGATAAAATCTCATCCTTGATCCGCAACCTGCCCCCTGTCATTTTCAGATAGGTCAGACGATTGCCTTTTTCATCTCGGCCGATCTTATAGCACCGGGCACCAAAATTGCTGTCATAGGTCTCGGGGCGCATCCACGCATCCATCCCAAAGAGCAAATCGTCGACGCCCTGCATCTTCAATGCCGATCCAAACAATACCGGAAAGATCCTTCTTGCCGCAACTGCCTCTGCCAACAGATGGTTGTCCAATGTATGATACTCCAAAAAATAATCCAGTAACTGCTCGTCACAAAGCGCCACATTTTCCTGCACTTTGCGCGGTATACTGTCAGCATCCCGTACAAAAGGCATAAAACTGACACAGGCCTCAGATAATTTATCCTGCAACTGATCAAGCAGTTCCTCCTGGTCAAAATGACTCACATCCATCTTGTTGACAAAAAGAAAACAGGGCACCTGATACGTCTCCAGCAGGCGCCACAATGTCCGCGTATGGCCCTGCACCCCATCTGTGCCGCTGATAACCAGAATTGCATAATCCAGAACCGCCAACACACGCTCCATCTCTGCCGTAAAATCTGCATGTCCCGGTGTGTCCAGCAATATATATTCCCTATCCGCGTACCCAAAACGCGCGGTCTTAGAAAAAATCGTAATCCCACGCTGCCGTTCCATCGCATCCGTATCCAAAAATGCATCGCCGTGATCTACGCGTCCCCGCACACGAATCGCACCCGTCTGATACAAAAGTGCTTCTGATAAAGTTGTCTTTCCCGCATCTACATGCGCCAAGACGCCAATTGAAATCTTATTCATGACAATTCCTCTTCCCCTGCACTCCCCTCCGTCCGCTCCTTAGGGAGCGCACAAACTCACAGTGCTATCTCGAAATGCTGATAGTCCTTCGTACCCGGCCAATCACCACCCCATGTAAATCCGTACTTGGTAAATATCTGATAACAAATATCATCATGGGTAATCATATGCTCCCGGATAACGGAGCGATCTTGGTACACCTGATACATCAGATAAGGCCCGGAAGAGGTTTGTGTCTCCTGTGCCTCCTGTGTCACATAAGGATTCTGGAGCGGATTAATGTCGATTGCCAGACCATACGCATGCTGCGACAAGACATCACTATCAGAGACATAGCGATAATGAAAAGCAGAGGTATTATTATTATTTAAAGAATTGATATCGGCCATATCCGGATCTCTGGCTGCAAGTTCTGACGTATTGTAATAGCGATCCACCAGATACATGGAGTTGATCTCATACTCATTCTCAAATAATTCCCGAAAAATATTACAGCACACTTCTGCAATCTGCTGGTTGACAAGCAATTCTCCCACCTGCAACTCATGGGAATAATTGTAATGGAGCACCTTCAGATAACGCAACTGTGTCCAGGAAATCTCCCCGTTATCCACGTAAGACTTCCCCTGAATATAGGCATGTAGTTCTTCATCCGGCTCTTCCACCGTAAAATACTGCTCCAAATGATCCCAATCGATCTGGGATGCACCCACAATGGTCCCCGGCGCAATCTCTTTCCATTCCTCCGACGAAAGGATTGTCTCCGACGCAGCATGCGCGTCTTCTGTCAACGGGACATCATCGTCTGCCCCCAACGTATCCTTACCCAATGCCGCGGTAAGTACCAATACAAAAATCACTACGGTACACAAGAGAAGGCCCAGCATAACGCCATACGTTCGTTTTATTTTGTTGTCTTTATGCCGCAATGTCCGATTCATTCTCTCCCCGCATCACATTTATTTTTTGACACTCTCACGCCTATGGCGCTTTTGTTCGTATAAGACCGTATCTGATCTCTGAAACAGTTCTTTTAAATCAGTGCGCTTGTCACAGCAAAATGCGCAGACACCGGTGGACATCTCGATATAATACGGCTGTTCACTGGTCTGGTTAAATGCATCCGCACACGCTTTAATCCTGCCGCAGACCGTCTCCGCAACTCCCTCTTCCTGAGCGACAAACAAAGATACATATTCGTCCCCGCCAATCCGCGCGGTAATCGCATCCTCCGGCATACTCTGCCGCAGGTACTCCGACGCTGTCTGGATTGCAAAATCTCCGGCGGCATGGCCAAAACTGTCGTTGATCTCCTTCAAATGATCAATATCAGCGAACAACAGACAGGCCTTTTTCCCTCGATTCTCCTGGATAAAATGCAGCGCCCGTTCCGAAAATCCGCGGCGATTCAGCAACTGACTTAACTCATCATATGCGGAAATCATACTCAAAATACGGTTTTTCTCTTCCAATTCCTGCTGCATCTTGCGCTCACGAATATTCATATTGATGACACGGCGCAGTGAACCGAGCTGCATACTGCAAGTCAACATAAAGGGATAGTCCTTCTGTTCCACCTCCGCAAGAAGCAAGCCATATTGCTCCGTGCCGGAGAATAACACATAGCAGGTGTAGAATCCCGCTTTATCTTCCGGCAGCAATCGGGCAAATCCCTGTTGGTCCCGATCAATGACAATCATGTCCTCCGGCGCAAAACATACCTCTTCCTGTTCATTAAAATAAGCAGTCAGATACAGTTCGTCCGGTGCAATGAATTTGCCATCCGGCGTAACAAATTCCTCCTCCGGATGATACTCCACAGCTTCCATGAAAAAACACAGATACGCACTTTTGACGCCCATATCCCGCAGGCGCCCCAGCAGATACTTCATCTGCTCGTTCATGCTTAACTTGGAATTAATCAGATCCGTTGTAAAGGACGGCGAGAACCACATTTTTCGCTCATACTCACGAATCTCGTTCTGTAAGCCATTGATTTCCTGACCATAGACATACTGCCAGGTAAACTGCATAATCGTCGTCAACAGCATCTGTTTTTTCTCTTCTGCTGCATACTGCATTAATTCAAAAAATGCCGCATCCAGATATTCCAGCAATAACCGCTTGGAAATAAACGGATGCTGACACATATGTTTCAGATGACGGTATATCTGCTCCGTGGAGATATTCTCCTGATTCCGTTCAAATACCTCGGCGATGACCTCCCGGAAAAATCCGTCTAAGGACTGGCGATAGACACTCTGATCTTTCTCGTAGGGAATCGTAGAAAACAGTTCGTTGGTGATGGTGTCCGCTCTCTGATGCATAATATCCTGTAATTCGTTCAGCGAATCCGCTGTAGTAATCTCTTTGAGCGCAACCTGACATCCACAGGAAGCCCTCTTATGGAAAAACGAGTGCAATTCCCCGGAATGGGGCTGCTCTCCATTACATAATTCCAATGCCAGTTGCACGGCCCGGTAACTAAACAGGAAACTGCTATGGGCCACACTGGTCAACGACGGTTCCAAGACCTTGGCGATATCCCCGTCGTCAAATCCGGTAATGGCAATATCATGACCCACAACCAGATCCCGCGCCGCGCAGACACGATATCCGGCTTTTGCCATATTGTCATTGGCAAACACAATGGCTTCCAAGCCGGGATGATGATCCAGCAGATACTCCACTTCCGTCTCCACGGCATCGGTATAGTTGCCGTACACGATCATGCTCTCCTCTATCGGAATACCATGTTCACAAAGCACATCCCGATAAGCCGCCAATCGTCGATTGGAATCGTAATTGCGCTTCGGCCCTGCCACAAACGCAATCTTTCGGTAGCCATGATCCTCCACCAGATGACGGACATTCTCCCGCATTCCGTGATAATTGCCACCGATCAGATAGGGAACCGATGGATCTTTGACCCGATCTCCCAGCAACAGGGTGGGGATATCCTTGAAGCGGGCCACGAACTCGTCCACATCCGGCACATAAGGGAAATGGGACAGAGAACCGTAAGCAATAATCAGCGCATCCGGCTTGATATAATGGACATAGTCATAGATGGTATGGAACTGATATTCGTAGTTCCACGCAAAGGATCCTTGCAGGATATCCTTACAATGCTTCGGAATATACGGTCCCATCAGAAATACCAGATTGACATCTTCCTCTTTCGCACAGGTACGAAATCCGGCAATCAATTGGGCAAAATATTCCGAAGAAGTATTTCCCGCCATAATCGCAATCGTTGGTCGTTTCTTTTTTTCCATAGCAACCCCCAAAACCCTTCCTCATTTGTAAAGCAAATACGGTTTGACGATAATTCTATATAGCATTATTATAACATGCTTATGGTTTCCTTACATAGTCTGGTTACAGAAAAAATGGAGAAATATTGGAGAAAGTAAAAAACACCCCGGACTCCGAAATGAGTCCGGGATGATTCTAATACTGCCGCAGACCGGAATCGAACCGGTACGATGTCGCCACCACAGGATTTTAAGTCCTGCGCGTCTGCCAGTTCCGCCAC
>CAMAKU010000096.1 GCA_945836255.1 uncultured Roseburia sp.
CGACAGAGGCAGAAGCGGTAAAATTATTTGCCAATACCTATCTGGCTTTGCGCGTCTCTTACTTTAATGAGTTAGATACTTATGCGGAGATGAAGGGACTGAATACGGCAGATATCATTCGGGGCGTGTGTCTTGATCCACGTATTGGCAATCACTATAATAATCCGTCTTTTGGATACGGTGGATATTGCCTGCCGAAGGATACAAAGCAACTTCTGGCGAATTATCAGGATGTACCACAGAATATGGTGTCAGCCATTGTGGAAAGTAATCGCACAAGAAAAGATTTTGTGGCAGACCGGGTTCTTAAAATGGCGGGATATTATGACTATGATAACAGGGCAGACTTTTGCTGTGAGAAAGAAAAGGAATGTATCATAGGCGTATACCGGCTGACCATGAAGAGTAATTCAGATAATTTTCGCCATTCGTCTATTCAGGGCGTTATGAAGCGGATTAAGGCAAAGGGAGCCACGGTTGTTGTATATGAACCTTCATTGGATGAGAATACGACATTTTTCGGTTCTCGTATCGTCAACGATCTGGAGACCTTTACAGATATGTGTGATGTCATCATAGCAAATCGTTATGAGGCGTGTCTGGATGATGTGCGGGATAAGGTTTATACCAGAGACATATTTCAATGTGACTAAGGGAGTTTGTATGGACAAGATAGCAGTTCTAATACCTTGTTATAATGAAGAAAAGACAATAGAAAAGGTTGTGACAGATTTTCGCAGAGCGCTGCCGGAAGCGGTCATCTATGTGTATGACAATAATTCTGTCGACGCAACGGCTGAGATTGCAGCTAAGGCAGGTGCAGTGGTGCGTCATGAGTATCAGCAGGGCAAGGGAAATGTAATCCGTCGGATGTTTCGTGATATCGATGCTCGGTGTTATATCATGGTGGATGGCGATGATACTTATCCGGCAGAGGCGGCACCTAAGATGGTGGACAAGGTATTGAACCGCAACGCAGACATGGTGGTGGGAGATCGTCTGTCATCGACTTATTTTGAGGAAAATAAAAGACCTTTTCATAATTTTGGTAATTCGCTCGTGCGTCGTGCCATCAATACATTATTTCAGACAGATATCAAGGATATCATGACAGGGTATCGCGCTTTTTCTTATCAGTTTGTCAAGACATTGCCGGTGTTGTCGCAGGGGTTTGAGATAGAGACAGAGATGACGATCCATGCGGCAGATAAGAATATGTTTGTGGAAAATGTCATTATTGAATACCGCGACCGTCCGGAAGGCAGTGAGTCGAAATTAAATACTTATGTTGATGGATTCAAGGTGCTTAACACGATAGCCGGATTATTCCGCAACTATAAGCCAATGACTTTTTTTGGACTGGTTACCTTTGTGCTGGCAGCACTTGGAATCGGTTTTATCATTCCGGTATTGATAGAGTATTCACACACCGGGCTCGTTGAGCGGTTCCCGACGTTGATCGTATGTGTATTTGTACTGTTAGCGGCTATTATTTCGTGGTTTTCAGGAATGATCCTACAGACAATGGCACATAAGAACCGCCAGGATTTTGAGATGGAATTACAGCGATGTGCCGAGGAGTACAAAGCCAAAACCGCGAATGACGTCGAATTGTAATTCGGGAGTTAGAGGCTAGAAAATGAAGCAAAGAAAACTACATTATGATATTTTGCGCATCATAGCCAGTTTGTGCGTGATCTATAATCATACAAGTGAGAGAGGATACTATTTATATGCATTTCCCTGCTCATTCATATTAAAAGATTTCTATATTGCAGTTGCAGCGTTGATCGCAGTGGCAGTCCCGATCTTCTTTATGATATCGGGTGCATTGCTTTTGTCAAGGGATGAACCACTTGAGGTCCTTTATAAGAAAAGAGTATCGCGCATGGTGGCTGTCTTATTGGTTTTCTCCTGTGTGCAGTATGCTGTACTTTTAAGAGATCACCATGCAGAACTGTCACTTTCCTATTTTGCGAAAGCACTTTTTGATGATGGAATGATCTCGCCTTACTGATTTTTATATGCTTATATTGCATATCTTTTGATACTGCCATTTTTGCGGAAACTGACGAAGGTGATGGACAAGAAAGATTACCATTATCTGTTTGCACTGCTTTTAATTATTGAGGGCGTATTGCCGACGATCTTATTCTTCTTTGGAATTACGGAGATCAATGATTTCTTTGTAGTGCCAATGCTTAACCGGGTAGTCGTGTATCCGCTTCTCGGGTATTACATGGAGAATCATGTGGAGGAAGAGAAGTATTGTGCAGAGACAACCAAAAAGGTGTTGTTGAGTATTGTCTTAGTGCTTGTCTTTTTTGTTTTGATGACGCGCTATCGTGATCTTCCTTATGAAGAATTTACCAGATATGACAAAGGATTATACACCTGTTCCTTTACGATGATCCTGGATGCGGGCGTGTATTATTTAGTCAAGCGGTTTTGTATGAAACATGATCTGAGCCGCTGGTCAAAAGTGATCATATCACTCGGAAGTGCAACGTTTGGTATGTATCTGATCGAACAGCCGATCCGGGAACATATCCCTGCTGTCTGCGATCGTCTGGTGCCTTATATCGGACATTTCCCGGCATGTATGGTTTATGTAGTTGTCGTGTTTATCATAGCATATATTATTACGTTACTGATGAAATGCATTCCGGGGCTGCGAAGACTTTTGTAGCATCGGAAGGAAAGCGTAAGTAAGGAATGTTTGAGCAGAGGTAAGGAGAAGATAATGAAAGCAATTATTTTGGCAGGAGGTTCCGGGGATCGGCTCTGGCCACTTTCCAGAAGGAATTTCCCGAAGCAGTTTTTACAACAGAATAACAGGAACTCTTTATTTCAGGATACGATCATCCGCAATATTCCGTTTTGTGATGAGATTATTGTCGTTACCAATCTGTTTTATCGGGAGATTGTCGAAGGACAAATGCAGCGTTTTCAGGGGGTGCCATATCAACTGATCCTGGAAGAAGATGCGAAAGGAACAGCGCCTGCGATTGCTGTTGCAAGCCAGATCCTTGGTATGGATGAAGAACTTCTGATCTTGCCGGCGGATCTTCTGATGGAGGGGGACGGTTATTCGGATTCCATTTACCGGGCAAAAGAACTGAGTGAAAAAGGCAAACTTGTCTTATTTGGTACGAGAGCGGAGGAGCCGATCGAGTCCTATGGCTATATTCGCTATCGTGGCTCGGAGGTTACGAGATATATCGAAAAGCCATCCAGATCACTGGCAGAAAGAATTTTTGCAGATGATGATATTTTGTGGAACAGTGGTTTACTGCTTTGCAGGAATGCGACGCTGCGTCAGGAGATGGAAAGATATGCCGGTCGGTTGTACACGTGGGCAGAGCAGATGGCAAAGATGATGATGCATGATGATTGTATGGGGACGGAAGTTCATGCAGATGGAAAGAGAAGTTACATTCTTTCCAAAAAACAACTGGCTTCCCTTGAGCGGACGCATATCGAGAAAGTATTGCTTGAGAACAGCGATAACATGGCGGTTGTCAAATTGCAGTGTACCTGGCGTGATATCAGTAACTTTGATGCATATGTGCATTCCGCACTTCTGGAGAAAGAGAGGGATACGATTCAACTGGCATGTAATAACACCTCGGTGATCAATACGGCGAATCGACAACTTGTTGTGGCAAATGGTTTGGAGGATATCCTGGTCGTTAATACGGAGGATGCCATTTACATTTCCAGAAAAGACGTCGAACAGGATATTAAGGGAATTATTGCAGGTGGCACAGGGGAATACGAAGAATTCTTTCAGTATAATCCCAAGACTTATCGCTCCTGGGGAACGAGAGAGATCATATCACAGGCACCAGGGTATCGTGTGCGTAAATTGGAATTGTATCCGGGAGCGACGCTTTCTGCACACCGCCATGAGCATCGCAACGAGAACTATTCGATCATTAAAGGCAGGATGTCCTTAGATATTGATGGTTCTGTGGTAGAGATTGCAGCGGGAGAGAGTATCAATGTCCTGCCGGGACAGATGCACCGATTGTATAATGATACGGACAAATTGATCGTTGCAATTGAGGTAGATACCGGGGCGGAAATTGATGAACGCGACATGGTTCATCTGGATGAACTGGAAAAGACAGGGCAACAAAAGATGCCGCAGTTATATCGGCTGCTTCCGGCATACAAAGACTATCTCTGGGGTGGCAGGCGGCTGGTAAGCCAGTTTGGTAAGCAGAGTCCCTATGAGATTACGGCAGAGTCATGGGAGTTGTCGGCACATAAAGATGGTCAGAGTGTGATTTCAGGAGGACCTTTTGACGGCAGACCATTTGGTGATTTTATCACGGAATATGGCGTGCAGGTATGCGGTTGGAAGAGTAAGACATTTGACCGTTTCCCGATTCTGATCAAGTTTATTGATGCGTGCAATCCGCTTTCCGTACAGATACATCCATATGATGACTATGCGTTTGTGCATGAAAAAGAGTTTGGTAAGAACGAGATGTGGTATATCATGGATGCCAGACCGGGTGCGTTTCTCTATTGTGGTTTTGCGCGAGAAGTTACGCCGGATGAGGTCAGAAGGCGGTTGGCTGACAATACGATTACTGAGGTGCTGAATAAAGTACCTGTGCACAAGGGCGATGTTGTCTTTATTCCGGCGGGAACCATTCATGCGATTGGAGCAGGTATCCTGATCTGTGAAATTCAGCAGAATTCCAACAGTACGTATCGTGTATATGATTATGATCGTGTGGATAAGAATGGTAACCGGCGTGAGTTGCATGTGGATAAAGCGATGGAGGTCATGACATTTTCGGCATATGAGCAGGGAGCGTTTGGTTTGATGGAGCCGCGAATGGAAGGCGATAACCGTGTACAGCAACTCTGCCTTTGCAAATATTTTAAATGCGACAAATATGAGGTTGAGAAGAGCCAGCTTCTTTACGTGGATGACGCTGCTTTTGTTTCGCTTGTATTTCTGGCGGGTGAAGCGGTTGTGAGCACCGAGGAAGAACAGATTGAAGTAAAAGCCGGGGATAGCATCTTTGTGGCGGCTGGTCGTAAGGCGGTGCATATTGATGGTAAATGTGAATTTATTGCTACCACGATCTGATGATGAAATAGCAATAGGTTGATATTTGACAGAATAGGATCATAAGGGAGGAGATTATAGAGATATGAATACATACGGAGTAATTATGGCAGGGGGAGGCGGAACCCGTTTCTGGCCGTTGTCGAGACAGGAAGAACCGAAGCAGTTATTAAATCTGAGCGGCAAAGATCTGATGATCAATGAGACGATCGACCGGATTGCAACCGTCACGGACAAGAGCAATATCTTTATTGTGACAAATGTGACGCAGGTGCCAAAGATGAAAGAGGCTGTAAGTGGAAGAATTGCGGCAGACCATATTTTGTCCGAGCCGTCTGCACGAAATACAGCGGCATGTATCGGCTATGCGGCACTCGAGATCATCAAAAAGTACGGCGATGGCATTATGTGTATTTTCCCGTCGGATCATTTCATCAAGAACCAGCCGGAGTTTACGCGGATTTTAAATGAAGCCATCCGGGTGGCAGAGACAGAAGATAAGTTGATCACACTCGGGATCACACCGACATTCCCGTCAACCGGATACGGCTATATCAAGTTTGATGCAGCGGATACCGGTATCGCCAAGCAGGTAGTCGAATTCAAGGAGAAGCCGGATGAAGCAACAGCAAAAGCGTATGTTGCCAGCGGAGAGTATGCGTGGAACAGCGGCATGTTTATCTGGAAAGCCTCTACGATCTTAAAGAATTTTGAGGAATTGCTGCCGGATGTCTATGATTGCTTAAAGCAGATTGGCGATGCCATGAATACGGAAGCAGAACAACAGGTGATCGCGGATATCTACCCGACGATTCCGAGTATTTCCATCGATTATGGTATTATGGAAAAGAGTAAGGACGTCAAAGTTATTTCTGCGGAATTTGGCTGGAATGATGTAGGAAGTTGGGATAATCTGGGTGTGTTGTATGATGAGGATGTACATGGCAATGTCATTGCAGGCAAGCATATAGGAATTGATACAAAAGACAGCATTATCTATTCCAAGAAGCGTCTGATTACGACAATCGGCGTCGAGAATTTGATCGTTGTCGAGACGGACGATGCGATTCTGGTGTGTGA
>CAMAKU010000097.1 GCA_945836255.1 uncultured Roseburia sp.
AATTCCTTCTGCAACATGCTGTCATCGAAATAAGCCATGTTGCGGGAATAGGAGCCCTTAATCTTGGCCATCGCCAGATTACATTTGTCAATCATCATGTAGACCGGCTCTCTGATATCCGTAATCTCATAGACACCCATATAGATCTGGATGCGGAAATAATCGTTGGCAAACTTGTCAATCAGTTCCTCTGTCGCTTGCCGGAACACTTCTTCACTGAACCGTTCTTTTGGCATACAGAACCCAAAATGATCCTCTGCCAGACGGCCGTATACCACATTAGCACCGGCACGTTCCCGGAACATGGTGGCATGCATTTTCAGAATCTCGTCCCCTCGATCCGTACCAAACAGATCGTTGACAAGTTTGAAATCTTTAATATCTGATGTGATCAGAATATAGGGTGTATCCGGAAATTGACAGATTGTCTCCGTGACTTTCTGCTCGAAATACTGCTCATTGTAAATGCCCGTCAACAAATCATGGGTGGCACGATAGTGTTCCTCCTCGTAACGCTCCACCTCTTCCGACCGATCCACACAGGTAACAAAATACCCGAGGAAGACATCCCTATCATCACTCAATCGCTGAACTGTAAATTCATAATGATAGGTAGCATAACCCGTCTCAATCCGTTGGCAGTAAGATTGCTCCTCACAGCCTTCCGTCCAATTGTTCTGCAACCACTGCGCAAAATATTCCTCTAGCGCAACAACATCATCTTCCAGTGGTGTCTGCTGATACCGACGGAACATCTCCTTACCGTGGTGATTGATGTAAATACATTTGCCACTGATATCAAAACAACTCACGCCCAGTTCTGACGCTCGCAATGCGTTATATAAAATCTTGTCCGTCATCGCCTTCGGAACATAAAATTCGGAGAAAAAGCAGACCACGATTGCAGCCGCACAGTAAAAGATAAGTGAAATATCAATAGGTGGATGCATGAGAAGACCAACGGCGTCACAAATGATTACGCAGGTGAATGCAATCAGAATCGTGGTGTATTTGATTCGGTATAACCGTGCCGTCTTGCGAATCTTGATCATAAAAAGAACCAGGATCCATGCCGTTAAAGCATAGCAGAACGCCAGATGAACGTAGAATGCCATGGTGTAGGCCGTGGGATAATAATACATACCATAGGATTGTGTATAGGCTTGTCCCAGTGAAAAGACATGATGAAAGATTGGATTGAGCAACATACTGATGGTCTCAACCGTAGCAATCAGATATAACGGAATCATCCATTTTGTGACATTGCTGGTAATTTCCGTGTAATAGTATACATAGCGCAACATCAGCAAAAGCAACCAATCAATGCATGCCAGAAAAGCACTGTGGAACAACAATGCAATCACATCAACATCCGTCATCACAAAGACCGCATTGGTGCAAATCGCAATAATCGCCACTGCAAACAGGCTGACAATGCTCTTGCTGACCCTGTCCTTTTTGTTGCGGATCACCCCCGCGAAAGCGACAACAAGAACCGTCATCGCAAATAAAATCCCCAAATACACCATTTTCATCATAAGCGTTATCCCTTATTCTCAATCTCGTGAATCAGATCCACACGCGTCTGGTGACGACCTCCTTGAAACTGCGCCTCCAGATAGGCTCTGACAATCTCTTTTGCCACTTCAATTCCCACAATGCGAGCACCAAATGCAATGATATTGGCATTGTTATGCTCCTTGACCAATCGTGCAGTTACCGGCTCCGAGCAAACTGCCGCACGCACACCTTTGACCTTGTTGGCGGCCAGTGAAATCCCCACACCGGTTCCGCAGATCAACACACCGCAATCCACTTCCTGTGCTGCCACAGCGCGTCCCACTGCCTCACCATACTCCGGATAATTCACACTGTCGGTGGTATCCGTTCCGAAATTAATTACCTCGTGTCCCAGTTCCTCCAGATATGCCTTAATCTCGTTTTTCATGGCTACTGCTGCATGATCATTTCCAATTGCAATTTTCATTTTGTTTATACTTGTCCTTTCCTTGAAGTACTATTATAATGCTGTCTGTTTCTGTGGTACGGGACGATGCTCGCCACCACAGCGACGATAAATCCGATATCCCAGAAGCACCACCGCTTCCAGAAATCGTTTGAGAATAATCTGTATTTCTTCTTTCCATGGGAGAATCGGCTTCACCATCACACTGCGGATACCGGCGAGATTCGCCCCCAGAATATCCGTAAAAATCTGATCTCCCACAAAAATCGTGTTATCCGTATTGGTCCCCATGCGCTCCATGGCATGGATATAATTGGACGGCTTGGGCTTGCCAGCCTTGAAAATATAGGATGCTCCCACCACCTGATCACAAAACTTCTGCACCCGTGGCTCTTTGTTATTAGAAAGCAGTGTAATCTGATAGCCAAGGGCGTGCAACTGTTCAAACAAGGCGATCGCCCGTTCATCCGCCGGCGCACCATGCGGCACCAGCGTGTTGTCTACATCAAAAATGACCCCACGGTATCCCTGCTCGGCCAGCGCCGCGAAATCGATCACGTAAGTGGACGCCACATAATCATCGGGATAAAAATGTCTTTTCATACCTGCGCACCTCACTACTTAATCAGCGTAGAAATCGTCTTAAACGCCGGATGGGCTGATCCGCCCAGCAGTTCATACAATATCGCTTCTGAGGTAGTAATCAGTGCTCCCTCCTGCTTCGCGCGCTCCAAGGCATAAGCGCAATCGGATGGATTCCGGCTGGATACGCAGTCTGTAACCAAAATCGTCTGATATCCCGCCGCCTGCAAATCTATCATCGACTGCAACACGCAGATATGCGCTTCGATACCACAAAGAATGACGTATCTCTTATCCCGGGGTATCGCACTTCGCACCTGCTCATTGGCATATACGCTAAAGGTATTCTTATCGATTGCCTGATTGCATCCCATGGCTCTGGTAATGGACTCCACATTGTCTCCCAGTCCTTTGGCATACTGAGTAGTGAGAATCATGGGCACATCCAGTGCATGCAATCCGGCAACTAAAATCTCGCTCCGCCTCAACAATTCTTCCTTCTCGTGCATGGCCGCAAGAATGCGCTCCTGATAATCAATGACTATCGCAAAGGTATCTTGTGCTTCTATCTTCATCTGTCACTCTCCTGTGTCTATATGAAATATATCATTTTTATTATAGCAGATATCCTTCAAAAAACAAGGAACAAGCCCACCGTCCTTCGGCTCCGGAAGAAATGTTTTAACCCATAAAAAATGACCTGTTGTACAAAACAGGTCATCCTATCATGCATCATTATGTAATTACAGCGAGAAATCCTCAGCGCCACGCAAATTAGGAACCGTCGCTGCCTGTGTTCCCAGTTCCTGTCCCACAAAGTACTGATACTGGTGAATCACCTCGTCCTTGCGCATATCAGACACCGCCTTCTCCACATCCAGCGAACGGATGTCGCTGTCTGCACCCTTCAGGTCGTAGGTTGCATTGGGATTATACTGGCTGACATAGTCATAAGCGCCAAAGGTCTGTCGCGCACGGACTTCCTTCTCAATGGCAGACGCATCCTCCGCCTGCTGCGAATCCGACTGTGGCACGTCTGACGACAGATTAATCTGTTGCGCCGGAACTGAAAGTTCTGGCGATGACACTTCGGAAACGACCGAATTCTTTATTCCATTGTAATCATAAAAACCGACAGACGGTCGAATACCTGATATGTTCATCTCTTACTCCTGACAATCTTCTGTATGTGAGATTGTTTACTCAATTATTATATCGGTCAGGTCAGGAAAATTATAACCTCTTATTTGTCTAACATTTTCTTGAGTTCACTCATAAATGTATTGACATCTTTGAACTCACGATAGACAGATGCAAAGCGTACATACGCAACATCGTCCAGATCTTTGATCTTATCCATCACGATGGCACCAATCTCATCACTGGGAATCTCCTTATCCTCCCGGGAGAACAGTTCCGTCTCCACTTCATCAATCATCTTATTGATGTCATTGGCGGAAATGGGACGTTTGTGGCAGGCACGAAGAACACCTGCTTCGATCTTGGAACGATCGTATTGCTCGCGGTTGTTATCCTTTTTGATAACAATCAGTGGAATCGTCTCCACTTTCTCATAGGTGGTAAAGCGCTTGCCGCACTCGTCACACATACGACGACGACGGATGGAATTATTATCATCTGCCGGTCTGGAATCAATTACTCTGGTATTTTCGCTACTGCAAAAAGGACACTTCATGCCTTCTCCTCCCTTTTCCGTTATCTTATTGCCTAAGACACAACATATAGGATTATCATAAACATTTTTGTCCATATATGTCAAGGTCTATGAATAATTTCCTTTTCATTCACGTCCACAAGAATCATATCTCTGCCAATTTTCAGCACACAGCGCCACGGAATCCAATACTCACATTCATGAAAGAAGAAACCAAAGACTTTTCCCGGCGAAGGAACAATCAGCGTACAGATACATCCCTTTTTTTCATCAAATTCCAGATCCATGACTCTGCCCAGGCACTTCGCTGTTCCTATATTAATCACATCTTTTGTCTGCAACTCACATAACAGCATTCCCTGCACCTCCCCACGACAGCCATCACCGACGATTTTCCCCGTATATTTTTCCGTATATTTTCCTCGTCGCCGTAACAGAAAATCTCCACACATTAGTATATGTGTGGAGATCCGGATTGGTTCTAAATTCAGATAAAATCTGTACCAAAGAAAAATGTTCCTTATACGTTAAAGCGGAACAGAATCACGTCGCCATCCTGAACCACATACTCCTTGCCTTCGACGCGCACCAGACCCTTTTCCTTGGCGGCTGCCGTACTGCCACAATCAAGAAGATCCTGATAGTTGACTACCTCTGCCTTGATGAAGCCACGTTCGAAGTCTGTATGAATCTTACCGGCTGCCTGTGGTGCTTTCGTTCCTTTGCAAATCGTCCAGGCTCTTGTCTCATCCTCGCCGGAGGTCAGATAACTAATCAATCCCAGCAGGCTGTAACTTGCCTTGATTAACTTGTCCAGACCGGACTCTTTCATGCCCAATTCCTCCAAGAACATGGTCTTTTCATCATCGTCTAATTCGGCGATCTCCTGCTCGATCTCAGCACAGATCACGAAAACTTCGCTGCCTTCTGCCTTGGCATAATCGCGCACAGCAGCCACCCCTGCATTATTGACAGCATCCTCAGCCACCTCGTCTTCTGCCACATTAGCCGCATAAATCACCGGCTTCGCGGTCAAAAGTCCGTACTCTTTGAAATAGGCTTCCTCGTCCTCATCCAGCAACTCAAAAGTACGGGCTGCGGCACCCGATTCCATGTGTGCCTTGAGGCGTTCCTGCATGGCAGCCTCTTTCTGCAGCGACTTATCCATACGCGCAGCCTTGGACGTCTTAGCGTAGCGTCTCTCCAGAATCTCAAGATCCGAAAACAGTAGTTCCAGATTGATGGTCTCGATGTCCCGAAGCGGATCAATGCTGCCATCCACATGCACAATATTCGTATCTTCAAAACAGCGAACCACATGCACGATGGCATCACATTCGCGAATATTTGCCAAAAACTGATTTCCAAGACCTTCACCCTTGCTGGCACCTTTCACCAAACCTGCAATGTCTACGAACTCAATGACCGCAGGTGTCACCTTTTTGGAATGATACAATTCTCCCAGCTTCTTCAGTCTCTCATCCGGCACGGTTACGATTCCCACATTGGGGTCGATGGTACAGAACGGATAATTGGCTGACTCTGCTCCCGCCTTGGTGAGCGAATTAAACAAGGTACTTTTGCCTACATTGGGCAGACCAACGATTCCTAGTTTCATTTTTCTCTTTATCTCCTTTAAATGTATTGATTTTACTAATTGACGGTTTGCCTATTTATATCACTGCTCCTTGTTTCAAAGAGCCCTAATATCCATTTGATAATATACCATATTAGTATTTTTTTCTCCACATAAATATTTTCTGATTTGATGTTGGTTATTTATATAGAGCACTGATTCCTCATCAACTACTTCAGAATCAACAATTTCTTCATCTTGTAGGATGCAAAAAAAACCAGGCGCAAACTCGCCTGGGTTTCAGACTGTAGACAAAGTCCCGCACTTTTGTGCGGGATTTTTCTATGCCAAATGTCGTAAA
>CAMAKU010000098.1 GCA_945836255.1 uncultured Roseburia sp.
TAGAGCAGAGGACTGAAAATCCTCGTGTCTCTGGTTCGATTCCGGAACTGGGCATGTGATTCCGTTAATTTGATGGGATCTGCGGGTGTAGTTCAATGGTAGAACATCAGCCTTCCAAGCTGAATACGTGGGTTCGATTCCCATCACCCGCTTTCTTTGATACGATGGACGAAGGGGTCAGATTGTACAAGACACGTACGAATCTGACCCCTTTTCGATATCCACAATATAAAAATCGGGGTAACAGGATTCGAACCTGCGACCTCACGGCCCCCAGCCGTGCGCTCTGACCAAACTGAGCCATACCCCGATATTTCGTTATTGTAACAGACATTGTTAAAAATAGCAATAGTAAAATAGAAAGAGGGAGTTACATATGGAGACACTGGGTACCATATTAGAAAAGGTGGATGCGTTTGTGTGGGGGCCGGTGATGCTGATTCTATTGGTCGGCACGGGGATTTTTCTTACTATTCGCACCGGATTCTTATCATGGCGCAATCTTGGCTATGCGATTAAGCGGACATTGAGCAAGGAGGCCCGCAAAAAGGGAAATGGTGAGGGCGATATCTCTCCTTTTTCGGCACTGACAACAGCCCTTGCTGCAACCATCGGAACCGGCAATATCGTCGGCGTGGCCACGGCAATGGTGGCCGGGGGTCCCGGAGCACTGGTCTGGATGTGGATTTCTGCCGCATTTGGCCTGACCAGCAAGTTCAGCGAGTGCTTTTTGTCCATCAAATATCGAGAGGTGAACGAGCAGGGAGAGATGACAGGCGGTCCTATGTATGTGATGAAGAAAGCCTTTAAGAATAAGACCTTCGGTGCAGTTCTGGGCTGGCTGTTTGCTTTGTTTGCTGTCATTGCTTCCTTTGGTATTGGTAATCTGACACAGGCGAATTCCATTTCTTCTTCCCTGAATCAGACCTTTTCGATTCCCACTTGGGTTACCGGTATGGTAGTTACCGTGCTGGCACTGGTGATTATTGTTGGGGGAATCAAGAGTATTTCCAAGGTGTCCAGCGTAGTGGTTCCGCTGATGGCCATTTTTTATATCATTGCGGGTATCATCGTGATTATCGGTAATATACAGAATGTTCCGGCGGGAGTTGTGATGATTTTCCGGATGGCATTTTCACCCCAGTCAGTTGCCGGAGGCGTGGCAGGTACCATGACAGCATCCATGATGAATGCCATGCGTTACGGCGTTGCCAGAGGTGTATTTTCCAACGAAGCCGGGATGGGTTCTGCGGCGATTACCGCATCAGCGGCATCTACGAACACCCCGGTGGGGCAGGCATATATTAATATGACGGGAACCTTCTGGGATACGATTGTGGTGTGTACGATTACCGGTCTTTGCATTGCCAGTTCCGGTGTCCTCGGCAGCGTGGATGCCAATGGAGAATATGTGACCGGAGCGGCGCTGACGATCCTCGCCTTTAAGAGCGTGCTGGGGGAAGCGGGAGCCGTGTTGGTTTCCATCGCAATCGCCCTGTTTGCGTTCTCTACGATTCTTGGTTGGGAATATCATGGAGAAAAGGCATTTGAATATTTGTTCAAAGGCCCCAAGTACAATATGATCTACCGTATTATCTTTTCTCTGATTGCGTATGTAGGAGCGACCACGTCTCTCCAGATTGTATGGGATTTCTCAGATATTGCCAATGCGTTGATGGCGATACCGAATCTGATCTGTCTGTTGTTATTAAGCGGGGAGATTGCAAAAGACATGCGCGCCTATCAGGAAGTGATTGAGATAGAAAAAGAAAATAACAGATAAAAATAAGCCCTGCTTACGAGCGGGGCTTATAATCTATCCTGCCGTCGGAAATCCAGGAACGTACCTGTTGCAGGGGAATGTTAAAATGTTCTGCCAGTTCCAGTTCCGTCACTTCGTGGTGAAGGAGGTATTCTTTGACCTCGCGGTATAACATGGCATCTTTACAGGAAGAACACAGATCGCCGGTGGCGCTTCTGGGCATGGGTCTGCCGCAATTGGAACAGATACGGAATTGCTTAGGTGTTTCTTCAAATGCATACATGTTATGAACCTCCTCTCGATTGGGTATACCATGTAGAGTATACCATATAGATTGTCATTCAGGAAAGAAAATGCTAAAATTCGTACAGGAAGTAGACCGTAGACAAAGGAGAGAGATTATGGAGAACAGGGAAGCGCCAATTGCCGTATTTGACTCCGGGTTGGGTGGCGTCAGTGTGTTGCGCGAATTGATTCGAATCATGCCCAATGAGGATTTTTATTATTTCGGAGACTCGAAACATGCGCCTTATGGAACGAAGAGCGCCCAGCAGGTGCGCCAGATGACCATTATGCATACCCAGCGTTTTATCGCCATGGGTGCAAAGGGGGTTGTCATTGCCTGCAATACGGCCACCAGTGCGGCGGTGCGTCGACTACGCCAGATGTATCCGGCACTTCCGCTGGTGGGGATTGAACCGGCGGTGAAGCCGGCAGCAGAGCGCTACCCGCAGGGGAATATTCTGGTTATGGCTACCCCGATTACTATCCGTGAGGCGAAGTTGCAGCACCTGATTGAACGGTTTGGGGGCGATGCGAACATTATTCCGCTGGCTTGTCCGGGTTTGATGGATTTTGTGGAGGCAGGAAATATTGACAGCCCCGAAGTTTACGGCTTTCTCAGGGATATTCTGGAGCCCTATCAGGGCAAACTGGACGGGGTGGTTCTGGGATGTACCCATTATCCCTTTGTGAGCAAAACCATCACACGGATTCTGGGAACCGATGTGGAGATCTTTGACGGGGGTCCCGGTACAGCAAAAGAGATGAAACGAAGACTGGAGGAGGCGGGTCTCCTTCGGCAGAATACACAAATACAGGGTAAAATTAACTTTGAAAACAGTGATAAATCACAACAAAAAAAAGAACTTTTTTATAAATTATTAAATTATTAATGAAAAAACTTTCATGCCTTGCAATCAAAAAATCAGAGGAGTAAAATGATGCTGGTTTTAAGGAATCCATGTATTTCTAAATTATAAAAAGAAAGTCAGGGTGACAGTTATGAATTATGAATTTTTACTATGGATTGCATTGATTTTGATTTCCACGAAAGTCTTGGGACTTTTGTGTAAGGCGATTCACCTTCCGGAGGTGGTTGGTGCCTTACTTGCAGGTGTGATTTTAGGACCTTCCGGTTTGGCACTGATGTCTATGGAGGGGGATACCGGTACACTTCTCACTTATATAGCGGAGATGGGTGTTATCTTCCTGATGTTCTCGGCAGGGCTGGATACCGATTTAAAGGAACTCAAAGCGAATCTGGGTGCGTCTTTTGTGACGGCACTGATTGGCGTTATTGTACCTCTGGTCGGTGGCATGCTGTGTTATGCCTTTTATTTCGGTGAGGATTTGTCCAATTACGACCAGATGCTGCAAAGCCTGTTTGTGGGTGTGGTGTTGACGGCAACGTCGGTGAGTATTACCGTGGAGACGCTCCGTGAGATGGGTAAGTTATCCGGCAAAGTCGGCATGACCATTCTGGGAGCAGCAATCATCGACGATATTTTGGGTATGATTGTGCTGGCAGTAGTTTCCAGCATGAAGGATACTTCTGTGAAGCCCACCACGGTGCTGATCAAGATTGTATTGTATTTTGTATTGATTTTCCTTCTGTTCCTGATTACGGGAAGAGCTGAATTTGTGATTGAGAAGGGGGATCATAAGCGACGTGTGGCTATTTTTGCGGTGGCGTTCTGCTTCCTGCTGGCTTATGTCTCTGAGATTGGTTTTGGTATCGCAGACATCACAGGCGCTTATTTTGCCGGTGTTATGCTGTGCCGGTCAAAAATCCGGGATTATGTGGACATTAAAATCCATGATGTGTCTACTGTGTTCTTCTCATGTATCTTCTTTGCCAGCGTTGGGTTGAAGGTGACGTTGGACGGTATGACCATGCATATATGGTTCTTTGCCGTATTGCTTACGTTGGTTGCCATTATCACGAAGATGGTGGGCTGTGGCCTTGGTGCGAAGATGTGTAAGTTCACATGGAAAGAGTCGTTACAGACCGGTATCGGAATGATCTCCCGTGGTGAGGTTGCACTGATTGTGGCAGAAAAAGGCCGCCAGGTAGGGTTGATCAGCGAGAATATGTTTGCGCCGATTATTCTGGTGGTTATTATCACAACACTGGTTACGCCGATCCTGCTCAAGGTCGCCTTTAAGGATAAGAACGATAATGGCGGCCCGGAGGCAGTGGAAGCGGCCAATTGACAGATCGTTTATAAGAACCAGACGTCCTGATCGGTGGTGGAAATCGAGGTGGCACCTGCATCCAGAAGTGCATAGACATCTTCTTTTTCGCTGATCAGGCCGCTGGAAATCAGAGGCTGATGAAACATCTTGTGGATATGCTTGACCACACTGGGCATTGGCCCCGGCAGTACTTCGATGACATCGGGCTTTGTATTCTTTAATTGTTTCTCAATGCTGTGATAAGCCATGGAATCAATAAAGAAAAAGCGCATGATGGTATAGAGCGATAGTTCCTTGGCCCGTTGGATCAGAGGTGCTTTGGTGGAAATGATGCCGTCTGCCTGTGTGCTACGTGCAATATAATCCACAGCCACTTCTTTGGAACTGAGGCCTTGAATCAGATCCATGTGGACAAAGGCAAGTTTGCCGGCGGCTTTTACCTGTTCCACAATAGTGGGAATCGTAATCACGTCACCATACAAGATAAAAATAATCCGGCTGTCACAGGAAAGACATCGTGCCAGCCCGGCATCGTCTTTGATGGCTGCGATGATTGGAGAATCATCCAGCGCGTCTTTGAATTCTTTCTTCATTTCATTTCGTACCTTTCTATGGATGTGGTATTCGTCTATTCGATATCAAGTTCCGGTGGTACATCCAGTTCGTGAGGGACCGGTGCGCCGTTTTTCTTACGCTGTCTGACACATTCCGTCAGAAGATACTCTATTTGGCCATTGACAGAACGAAAATCATCTTCTGCCCAGGCTGCAATGGCGTTATAGAGGGGAACGGAGAGGCGCAGCGGCACCTGCTTTTTGCTGTTATCTGCCATCCTAGTACAGACTTCCTGAATTTACGATGGGCTGGGCATCCCGGTTGCCGCACAGGACGACAAGTAAATTCGATACCATGGCTGCTTTGCGTTCTTCATCCAGTTGAACCACTTCTTTTTCGGAAAGGCGATCCAGAGCCATCTCTACCATGCCTACGGCGCCGTCAACAATCATCTTGCGTGCATCAATAATGGCAGAAGCCTGTTGCCTCTGCAACATGACAGCGGCGATCTCAGGTGCATAAGCGAGATAGGTGATACGGGCCTCGATGACTTCCAGACCGGCATCTGCGACTTTTTCCTGAATCTCCTGACGAATCCGCTCGGCCACAATCTCACTGGAGCCCCGCAGGCTTCCTTCGTCTGCAATACCGTCGCCGGTGGTGTCTACATTCTCAGCGATGTCATAAGGATAAAGCCGTACAATATTACGGAGTGCACTGTCACACTGCAAAGACAGATATTCCTTGTAATTGTCCACGTTAAATACCGCTTTTGCCGTATCGGTGACACGCCACATGACGGCGATGCCAATCTCGATGGGATTGCCCAGGCAGTCGTTGATCTTCTGGCGACTGTTGTTCAGTGTCATAATCTTGAGAGAGATCTTGCGGTTGGGTGAGGCAGGAGCGGCCTGTGTAGAAGTGGCCATGGAAAGCAGATTCATCTGCTTGGAGCCTTCGCCGTCCACATCACCGCTCTGGTTCAACTTGGTATTGGCTGCGGGATTGACGCTGGAGCAGAAGGGGTTCACATAGTAGAAGCCTTCTTCCTTCAAGGTGCCGATATACTTGCCGAACAGAGTCAGCACCAACGCTTCCTGTGGCTTTAAGATCTTGAGTCCAAGGAAGGGAATCCAGCCCAGAGAGGCATAAAGGATACCGCACACCAGTAACGCAATGGGTCCCGGAAAAGCACCTATGCGCTCCAGCAGCACACCACCCATGATGATTACCACGATAGAGAGTGCATACAGCAGGATGAAAAGACATAACATCAACATTCCGTTTTTATTTTTCTTCAATATTTTTTCGTTCATAGTTCTTACCTCCT
>CAMAKU010000099.1 GCA_945836255.1 uncultured Roseburia sp.
GCTGCCTGAATAACGCATCCCATCATAACTTCGTCCACCTGCTCCGGCTTAACACCTGCACGGTTCAATGCTTCCTTGATGACGATAGCACCAAGATCTGCTGCCGGTGTATTGCTCAGCGCTCCACCCATTTTGCCGATTGCCGTACGGCATGCACCTGCTAAAACTACTTTCTTACCCATATTCTTTCTCCTTTTCTATTTTCTTGTGATCGCATGTTCTTTCCTCTTTGCTCCGCTTGGCATCCTCCCCGCAACCGCAGGAATGTCACCGTTTAATTGTTATTTTTTTAACAATCCAGAAGAAAAAAAAGAAAATTGCGATCCCGCATATCTGCATATTATCATAGAAATCAAAGATACGCAAGCCGATTTTTTTACATCTTTGGAGCGGTTTTATAAATTGTCAGAATATTCTCATGTTTTTTTCTACAAGAACTTCCACTTGTGGCTCTTGTTCGTTAAAAAAATGTCAATATTTGCCTCATTTCCCAGAGTTCGTCAAAAAAAGAACTCCCCAAAGTTGTTTCTTTGAGGAGCACTATTTTTGGATTTGTCAGAAAAATTATTTTCTTGTGAAATTTAATTTGCGCCCCACTTCACGAAGAACGCATGATTTCCAATCATCGTATAACCGGTAATTCCGTAATGATCGGCCCACTTCTGTGTCATGAAAAAGAGCCAGTCTCCCGAGCGATAACCGTTTAGCACTTCCCGCGCAGCGTTGATACACGTTTCATTCGGTCCACGTTCCAAGATCAATGCCAAGTGTCCGTCTCGCACCGGCTGAAACTGATTCGTCTGATAGATGACACCTGACAGCGTGTTGGGGAATTTCGAACTCATGACGCGGTTCATGACGACCGTTCCCACGGCCAATTTGCCAGCGTACGATTCGCCGCCGGCCTCCGCCTGAATAATTGCCGCCATCAGTTTCAAATCTGCCTCCGTATAACCGGATAACGCACCCGAAGTATCCTCCGGCGTGGTCTCACCAGATTGTTCCTGCTCCTGGGCAATCTGCTTCGCTATTTCAATCTGTGCCTCAGCATACTTCTGTTCTAACGCTTTCTCCTGCTCACGGTAAGCCGCAATCTGCGCATCAAACTCCTCCACCGACATCTGTGCGGCGGAGACTTCACCATTCTTTGCCGAATAAGCATCTGACGCATTTTCCACCAGATCGTCAAGTTCGTCCTGCTTTGTGGCCAGTGTATCCCGATAAGCAGATAACTGCATCTTCTTGGTACTGAGTTCTTCCGACTTGGCAGTGATGGTTTCCTGCAATTCGCCATAAGCATCCACCATCTGACGATCGTAGGAAGTAATCATAGCGACATACTCTGTACGCTGAATGAACTCCACAATCGAACCACTTTCCAAAATGGAGACCAGCAGGGAATCTGTTCCATTTTCGTACATATACTGGATGCGCTTTTTCATCCCCTCGTACTGTGCCTGCTGTGCCTCCTTAGCATCCGCAAGTTCCTGTTCCAGGTCTTCGATATCCTGCTGCGTCGTCACAATCGCATTCTGTGTGTCGTCAATCTCATCGTTCACCGTCTGCAATCTGCTGTTCAGAGAATAATATGTGGACCCCAGTTCATCCGCTTCCTGCTGTAATCCATCCACAACATTCTGCGCATTGTCCTTCTCTTTCTGTAATTCATTCTGCTTTTTTTGATTTTCTTCTTTTTGTTGCTGAATCTCTTCCAGACTCTGAGCCAACAGATGATTCGTTCCCGCCTGGCTATGTACAAAACATACCACCAAAAGCAGCGCAACTATTTGATACCATCGTTTTTTCATAGGCTTTTCCTTGTAATTCGTCTATGTTATATCTATCGTCATTTCATGAATATTTCTAAAGCATCTCTGCCCTCATCGGCAGGAGGTACTGATGGCTTCCACTGCCACGGCACCGCCCCGGACGATCTCCACCCGACCTTTGAACTGTTTCTTCAACAGGGCAATCAGATCATTATTCCGATGCTCCGTCAGGGTACATTCCAGCAGGACGCTGTCCTCACCAATATCCGCAATCTTCACATTGCCATTATTGATGTTAAATACCTGTGCAATGCGGAACACTTCTTCCTTTCCCGCACCGTCCAGTCCTTTGATCTTGGCAAACAGGATTTCTTTCATATGTAAAGGCACATTCGTCAGATCGATCACCTTAATGACCTCAACCATACAATTTAACTGTTTTTTGATCTGCTCAAAGGTAATATCGTCACTCATGACGCAGATGGTCATGCGCGAAACATCCTCATGCTCCGTGGTACCCACAGTCAGACTCTGCAAGTTGTAGGATTTGCCGGAAAACAATCCCGATACCTTGGCAAGAACACCCACCTGGTTCTCAACATATAATGCTATCCACCGATTTTTCATTTCCATGTTCCCGCCTCCTTATTTCAAGATCATTTCACTCATTGGATTGCCGCTCTTTACCATAGGAAGAACCAGTTCTTCTGTGGCAATCATAAACTCAATCACAGTTGGTGCATCCGTGCGTTCCTTCGCCTGCTGCAAAGCCTCTCGTGCCTCTTCCTCCGTGGTAACCCGGACACCATGCGCGCCATAACTCTGGGCCCATGCCACGAAATCCGGCACATAGGGCGGGCAGGCTGCATTCGGTCCTTTGCAATTGTCCGGACAGTCCACATTTCGCCGTAAGCAGGTAATCTCATATCGCTTACCATAGAACAGCTGCTGCATCTGGCGCACCATTCCCAGATAATAATTATTGAGAATACAAATCGTCAGGGGCGTCTTCTCGCAGATGGCTGTTGCCATCTCCTGCATATTCATCTGCATACCCCCGTCTCCGGTAATACATACAACATCCTTATCCGGAGCACCAAGTTTGGCGCCAATGGCTGCCGGGAAACCAAATCCCATGGTACCCAGACCACCCGACGTAATCATCTGTTTGCCCCGGGGCATGGTAATGTATTGCGTCGCCCACATCTGATGCTGTCCCACATCGGTAACCACGATTCCCTGAGGAAACGTGGTATTGATGGTCTCCATAATCATCTGGGGAGACAGTCCTTTATCTCTGCGCATCTCCAGTGGATTCTCTTCCTCCCACGCCGCAATGCGCCCAATCCATTTGTCTGTATTCTTCGGCTCTGCCCATTCCACCAGACGCTCCAGTGCAATACAGGCATCCGAAACCACCGGGACATCCACAACTACGTTTCGGGAAATGGATGCCGCATCAATATCCAGATGAACGATTTTGGCTTTCGGGGCAAATTCGTTCAAATCCCCGGTGATACGGTCGTTGAATCTCGTTCCAACTGAGAAAAGCACGTCACATTCGCTGACTGCTTTGTTAGCCGCATACCGTCCGTGCATCCCGCTATTGCCAACGTATAAAGGATGGTCTGTGGGGATTGCCCCTTTGCCCATCACCGTGGTAACCACAGGCACACGCATCTTCTCAGCAAATGCAGTGAGCAGTTCACCGGCACCGGAGATATTCACACCACCCCCTGCCAGAATCAACGGCTGCTTCGCTTGCTTTAACAATTTGTACGCTTTTTTCAACTGACCGATATGTACGGTCTCATTCGGCTTATAGCCTCGGATATCTACGCGCTCCGGATACACCGCAGGTCCGGCCTGTGTCTGAATATCTTTGGGAATATCAATTAACACCGGTCCCGGCTTGCCGGTCTGCGCAATATAAAATGCCATTTTAATAATCCGGCCCAAATCCTTGCGATCCCGTACCGTCACACCGTATTTGGTGATACTGCGTGTCATCCCCACAATATCCACTTCCTGAAAGGCATCGTTACCAATCAGATTCTGAGGCACCTGTCCGGTAAAGATTACCAGCGGAATGCTGTCATAGTGGGCATCCGCAATGCCTGTAATCGTATTGGTTGCTCCCGGTCCACTGGTTACCAGACACACACCTACTTTGCCGGTGGCCCGGGCATAACCTTCTGCTTCGTGAACCAACGCCTGCTCATGGCGGGGCAGAACCACGTGAATGCTGTCCTGCTTGTACAACTCGTCCACAATGTCGGTTACCATGCCTCCCGGATACGCAAAAATCGTATCTACGCCTTCTTCCTGCAACGCTTTTACAAATAATTTTCTTCCTGTGATATCCATGCTTCTATCCTCTACTTTCCTATTACAATCAACCTGTTACCTGAGAAAAAATCAGGCATCAGACTCGTCGATAGGTCTGATAAGAATAAATGACATCAAAATAGGTCTGTTCTTCGCTCTCCTCGCACAACTTCCAGTCGTCCCGCTCTTCCAGATTGGGCAGATATGCATCCGCCGCATACGCATAGTCGATTTTCGTAATGTAAGCCGTATCACACAGATCCAGCAACTGACGATAAATACTGTCTCCACCGATGACATAAACATCCTGCGTATTGTATTTCTTTAATTCCTCTTTCAGTTCCTCCACCGAATGGACAATCACAACGCCCTTCGGCTGATAGGACGGATTCGTGGTCATAACGATGTTCACCCGGTCCTTCAGCGGTGCCTGGTTCGGAAAACTCTCCAGCGTCTTACGCCCCATGACCACCACATGTCCCGTTGTCATCTGACGAAAGCGCTTCATATCATCAGGGATGCGGATTAAAAGTTGATTATCCTTGCCAATCGCCCAATTCTGATCTGCGGATGCTATGATATTCATTCTGTTGCTACCTCCCTATTAATTAAGAAATTGTATCATCGTATGTAGTGACGACCTCACACCGCGATGGGTATATTCGTGATCTGCGGCCCCGTGACATAATTGTCCAGGCGGATATCATCCTCTGTGAACTGATAAAAATCTGTAATCTCCGGATTGATCCAGAAATCCGGTGCCGGATGTTGTTCCCTCTCAATCAGTTCCTGCACCAGCGGAATATGCCGGTCATAAATATGTGCGTCCGCGATTACATGCACCAGTTCTCCCACTTCCATGTCGCATACCTGGGCCAACATATGCATCAACACCGCATACTGGCAGACATTCCAGTTGTTAGCCGCCAGTACATCCTGGGATCGCTGATTTAAAATCGCATTTAACACCAATTTGTCACTGCCCGGTCTGGTGGTTACATTAAATGTCATGGAATACGCACATGGATACAGATGCATCTCCGAAAGGTCCTGATGCACGTAAATATTCGTCATAATACGACGGCTGAAAGGATTATGCTTCAAATCGTAGATAACCCGATCCACCTGATCCATCATCCCTTCCTTATACTGATGCTTGACCCCCATCTGATAACCGTAGGCTTTACCGATGGAGCCGGTCTCGTCTGCCCACTCATCCCAAACCGTACTTTTCAGATCGTGGATGTTGTTGGACTTCTTTTGCCAGATCCACAGCATCTCATTGGTACAACTCTTGATTGCCGTTCTCCGCAACGTAATCGCCGGGAATTCTTTGGACAGATCATAGCGGTTGACCACACCAAATTTCTTAATTGTGTAAGCGCTTGTCCCATCTTCCCACTTCGGACGCACCTTCTCTCCTTCGGTGCTCACCCCGTTGTCAATAATATCGCGACACATATCTACAAAGATCTGATCTGCTAAACTCATACTTACTCCTCCATCATCTTCCTCGGCGCTCCCAAAGCCAAAATGCATAGGGTCTGCCATAATATTATTATTTTAACGAATTTATGGAACAAACGCAACTGGTGAGTTCCGGTAAATTTGGTTGCCATTTGCCGGAAAATAGTATATATTTATGAGTAGAATTTTACCAAAGGAGTAACAGGACAATGAGTCAGGAAAAAGTAGATTTACATAAACAGCAAAAGCATGACCGCAAGAAGTTGGTCAAGAAAAGAAAAATCGAACAGGTTTCTCTGGTGATTGCCGGCGTTCTTGTGGCTGCCGCACTGATCACCTGGATTGGTTTCTCCGTACACAGCAAATACGAGGAGAACAAGGCTGCTAATCCTGTCTATCATGACATCGATGTCTCAGCCATGACCGATTACCTGTACGAACTGGAAGAATAGAATCAGATTCGACTTACCGGATGCAACTATTTGCATCCGGTTTTTTGTTAT
>CAMAKU010000100.1 GCA_945836255.1 uncultured Roseburia sp.
TGCTCTTCCTCTTTTTCCTTAGAACAGATACTTCTGTTCAAAATCTTCTGCTGTTAATGGTTCATCAAATAGGAAGCCCTGAAGCAAATCCACATTCATATCGCCCAGTGCATCGCACTGCGCTTTCTCCTCCACACCTTCCACGCAGACATACAGATTCAGCGCTTCCGCCAACTGCGCCACGGATTTGACAAAGGCATCGGAAAACATGTCATCGCCCACGTCTGCCACAAAGCATCGGTCAATCTTGATCACATCAATCGGCATACTGCGGATGTGATTGAGGGATGAGTAACCGGTACCGAAATCATCCAGCGCCACCCGCACACCTAATTTCTTAATTTCGCTAAGAACCTGCTGCATCCGGGCCATATCATTGATCGCCAAGCCCTCGGTAACTTCCAGTGTCAAATTTGACGGCACGATACCCGTAGTATCCAATGCTTCCTGTACCGTGGCGATAATGTCATTCTGTAGCAACTGCACCACCGACAGATTCACATTGACCTTGTAATCGGGATGTCCAAAATCATTCCAGTATTTGCATCGGGTGCATGCCTCGATCAACACATGTCTGCCGATTTCATTGATGAGTCCCAGATATTCCGCCAGCGCGATAAATTCCGACGGCATCACAAATCCCAGTACCGGCGAATTCCAGCGCACCAGTGCTTCTGCACCACAACAATGCTTATCCTGGCTTCTGATATCAATCAACGGCTGATAATAGACTTCAAATTCTTCGCAGCCCCGTTCCACCGCTTCCCGCATACAACGTTCCATATCCAATCGTTCCACGGAACTGGTACATTGATTGTTGTTGTAAAATTCTACACGATTCTTCCCCTGACTCTTGGCCCAGTGCAAGGCAACATCCGCACGCTGTAACAACAGGGACATCTCAATACCGTCTTTCGGCACCCGGACAACCCCCATACTCATAGTGCAATAGTACTCTGTCCCCTGCAAAAACCAAGGCTTCGAGAAAATATTCTGCACGCTGCGGATGGCTGCATCCAGTCGATCAATATAACGCCCGGTCAGTATGATGGCAAACTCATCACCGCCCACACGATAACAGTGTCCCGCAGCACCTTCCAGATGGCTCAGCGATTGCGCCACACTCTGCAAAAGGAGATCACCCACATGATGACCCAATGCATCATTAATATGATTGAAATCATCCAGATCGATATACAGCACGGCGCTCTCGCCACCAGTACGCACCGTGGCATGAATCTCTTTGATCAGATCTTCCTCAAAACGCATCCGGTTATACAAGCCGGTGAGATAGTCCTCATTCGCCTGATGTTCGATTTTCTCCTGATAATGCTTCGTCTTCGATATATCATAGATTGTCGCAAGACGCACCTCTCTGCCATCCACCCAGTCAATCCGCGCGAAAGACACTTCAAACCAATGATCGCTTCCCTGGGCATGATACTCATGTAGTCCCTCCATATTGTCTGGCGAAACCATGAGTACCTTTTCCAGATCACGTCGATCCTCGTCCGTCAACGCCAATTCTTTGAACGCATCATTCATATACAAAATCCGATCGCCGGAAAGTTCATTGACGCTGATACCGCATCCCGCATTTTCCAGAATCGCCTCCAGTGCCGCATAGGAACTTGCCAGTGAGTTCTTCGTCACACGCTTAATCAGTATGGTCTGTAAAATGCGCTTGATGTCATTTAAAAAGCGAAGGTCGTCCACCGACCACTTACGGTCTTCTCCCATCATGGTAAAACAGAGATACATCCCCATCTTGCCATTGACATTGACCGGCAGAAAGACACCACAACGAATGCCGTATTTCATAAAATACGCTGCAAACGGCTCCGGCATCATGGTATCTGAGGAAATCGTATATGGACGTCCCGTCATAAAAGGAATCTCTGACTTGGAAAGTGTTCCAAATTCTGCCATAATTCCATGTTCTTCATTGTCACACCATTCGCAGATCATCTCCACTGTATCCTGATCCGTCTGCAATTTCAGCAGACAGGCATTGGAAATCTTCAGATAGATCCCCACCTCAGCCAAGATATCCTCGGCTACCTGAGCAAATGTCACATCCGATTCCATCATCTTGAGAATCTCTGTCATCACTTCTGTCTTCTGCAACAGATATTCCATATGGCGCTCGTTCTGCTCCAGTTCCGCAATCTCCTGTGCCTGGAATGCCAGACGAATCTTATTGGAAAAATAATTTCTGGTCAAAATCTCTAACAGTGCAACCGCATGATCGAAAGAGACCACGTCTGTCCGTTGAACCGACGCAGGAATCTGTACCTTCTCGGTCACAGCCGTCTCATCAATGGCAGCAACCAGCCATGCTCCCGAAAAATGATGTTCTCTACCGCGGATTGCAACGCCCCGCAACAACAGATAAGGCTCCTGCGTGGACAGTGCAATAACATTCTCCCCCTCTACATCAGAAAAACTGGCAATCAGGCTTCTTTGCATCTCCACCGGAAACAAACTGTCTATGAAAGCTTCCTCCTCCGGCGTGCCGGAAAAATCCGTCAGGCGTCCCATGTCTTTACCCACACAGATACAATACAGATGATGCGCCCTGCAAAAAGCATCCTGCATCTTCTGCATCTGCTCCCAATCAAAATATGATGCCTCCCTCGCTGTTGTAGGTTCCTGATCCTTAAAATTGTTTCGTAAATACATGGATTATCCTCTTTTTCTTACGATATAGATCTGCTCCTGACCGCGCATCGGTATCTGACGCTCCAGCGCAAAAACCGGATGTAGCCGCAGATGTTTTTTGAGGGCATTCTCCTCCGTTGACAAAAGAATGACTACCGCCCCCGATGCGCAAATCTGTTCCGTTTTATCGAAAAACAAATGATAGAACTGATCCACCTCTTCCCTGCTCTTGTGTTCCATACGAGGGCATTCCGTAATGACCTCCTCAAGAAGATAGGATGAGGTAAAATCAAAATAATCTCTGTTAATATAGTAAAATTCCATGCCTGATGCACTGGTGTTCGCCCGTGCCTTGGCAATGGCTTCTCCGAAACTGTCCACACCATAGGTATCCCGCGCACGCAATACACGATTGCGCTCGATCAACAGCGTCCCCACGCCGCAAAAAGGATCGATGATATGTGCCTGCTCCTTCAGATAGGGGCGAACCAGTTCCACCATCTGTGCAGCTGTCACCGGCGACATGGAAGTGGGCAGGTAAGATTTGCGGTACAAAAACCGCTTATCCTCATAGTCTGCGCATTTCAGATATATACGATAATCCCCGTTCTTTTTGGGCTCAACCAACAGTTCTGCAATATGTTCTTTTGTTGTGCAGTTCCGTAATCGGTGACCGGAAGCCTCCTCCACCTGATAAGCCAGACGCTTGAGGGATTTGGAATCCGCCTCACGGCTTCGTAAGCAGAATGGATACGCCTCCTGCCTGCCATAGATTTCCTGCAACAACGGCAGTAATTCCGACTGCGAGATTGCCTCCGCCAGATGTTGCGCATCCGCCACCTGTCCTTTGGCAAAACGCACCACGAACCAAACGTCGCGATAAAGTCGTATGGCATCTAAAAAATCCAATGAATCGGTCGTCACACAAACGCCCCGCGATACGATTCTTGCATCCGATTTCCCTGCACGGATAACCTGCTGCAAGAGTGCCTCCCGTATATAAGGTTCTGCCGTCAGAAGCAGCATATGGCTTCTTCGAATACCGCCAAATGCGTAAGCAGGCCGGACTTCCTGCTCGGAAAGAATCGCCGTCACCTGCCTGCGCAATTCTCGCACATGCTTCACATCCTCCGGCGCACACTCTAAGGTCTGCAACTGATGTAATAGTTCCTTCAATCCGGGCAGATAAGAACTGCAATCATAGGATGCCATCGCCTTCATATACGAGGCTGAAACAAACTTAACTGTGTCTTTTTCGTAGGCATTCCACAGAGCCTCCGTCACCTGTTGCTGTTGCTGCTGATTTAACTGCGCGGCAATATCCCCCAGCAACAGCGCTGCATTTTTTCTCGTCTTTGCATCCGCATGCTCCAACAATACAAGGATACGTGCTACGAATGCCTCCCCGGCACAGGCCGCCTGTTCCTGTGGATTCTCTTTGATTCGACGGCGCACATCACTCAATGCCGTGCGCACATCTTCCTGTGTCATAATTGCTGTAAGTAAGTAATCTAATTCTGTCATTCTATATCCTACGATTCCGTTACTTCCGCCGCGATCTGCTGCGTCATCTTGCCCTGTGACTGCATCCGGTAAGCCCGCGGTGACATACCATAGGTCTTTTGAAACAGTCGGTGAAAATAACTGATATTCTCATAGCCGACACTGACGGCAATATCCGCCACCGTCAGACGCGACGTCTGCAACAAATAGGCTGCCTGACGCATCCGCTTGTCCTGAACCAACTGTGTATAGGTCTTGCCGGTCAGGTGACGGACACAGCGACTAAGCCAATACACATCATAATGAAGCATCTCTGCCAATTCTGAAAGTTCGCCGTCTTTGTAGTGTTCCTCCACATAACGATAAACCATCATCAGCAATTCCCGATCCTGATGATCCTTGCCGACGCTGACACGGTCGGTGTAATTCATCAACTGTAACAGTAACAATCCCATCGTTGCCTGATGGATACTTCGTTTATTGGTCTGCTTATTATGTAGTGTCCAAATCAGATTCTCCATCAAATTCTGAATTGGCAGCACTTCTGCCACCTGAAAATGAAGATAGCTGACATCGGCATCCCGGCTCTTCAAACAATCCAGCAGAAATCCCCGGATCAGATTCTCCTCCTGACCCATCATGGTCAGTGCATAGTCAAAAAAGGCAGGCAATATGATAAAATTCACAGCGATATCATCCTCCCCGGCCGGAAGGATCTCTTGTCTTGCATTCTGGTTGAGGAAAAGCAATTCCCCTGTACGCAGTTCAATCCGATCGCCGTTGACAATATGCGTCGTGCTACCCGAACACATATAGATTAACTCCACATAATTGTGCGTATGCTCCGGAAAATGAACAAATCGCGTATGGGTACGAATCTGAATCGTCTTGCCACTCTCAATCAGACGCTTGTAATCAACCATACGCGACTCCGGCTCCATATACCGATTGGTCTCCACCGCAGCACCATTCTGCAGATAATGCCGCTCCTCATCGCTGATTACCTTTAATTCATCTAGTAGTTTCTGATTCATCCATATCCTCTAATTTGCGCCATTCTTCCTCACGCATTTTATCTTTTAATCGGTGTTCCTTCAGATAACGACGGACAAAACAGAGCATTACAATACTCACCGTGGAAATCAGATCGTCTAACGGCGTCGTCGTTGTCACAATAATCATATGACGTGCCACAAGGAAGATAATCGTCTCAAGTACATTATCTGCTGTGGGTCTGCACAACATCTTAAGAAATTCAATTCCGATAACGACCTGAAATACCTGCTCCAGAAAATGAATAAATGTCTCCGTCTCTGCACGGTTCTCCCACAGTTCCGGCAGATTCGGTACAAGAGAAATCAAAGATATCACAACAGCAATCAACACGAAGAATGCGGCAATCAATTCCAGAATGTGGCAGAGATCCGTCGCACACTTCTTCAAATGACTATCGTAAAATTTACTGAACATATGTCCCCCTCTTTTCGCTTATACTCGTCCTATTGTTCTATCTAAATTTTATCTTACTTCACAGGACATTGTCAATCCACAAACACGACGGCTATTTTCCTCGTTGGAATTAGGCGTTTGCGAAACTTTTGCTGTATTCCGGCGATGACTTTTCGCTGTTAGATTGTGAATGCATTTTTATCTGGATGATTTTCTATTTTGAGCAGAATGCGAAGCAAGCCTTACCGGTGGGATTTCCTTGATGTTGGTT
>CAMAKU010000101.1 GCA_945836255.1 uncultured Roseburia sp.
ACGGTATTGCTAAGGGCGGTATGAACCATTGCCAGGATGAGATGAAGAAGGCAGTTGCTGCTGGTTACTGGAACCTGTTCTCATTCAATCCTGCACTGAAGGCAGAAGGCAAGAATCCATTTACTTTGACATCAAAGGCTGGAGATGGTTCTTACCAAGACTTCCTGAACAACGAGGCTCGTTATACGCGTCTGATCAAGCCGTTCCCAGAGCGTGCTGAGAGATTGTTTGCTGCTTCTGAGGAGGCTGCAAAAGAGCGTTACGATCACTTGCAGAAGTTGGTAGATCTGTATAGTTAAGAGTTTCTTACACTATATTGAGAGAAGGCAGTTTTGCCGATAGAAATACACCCCGAATGTCGGACGAATGACCGGCGTTCGGCGGTGTATTTTTTCATATAGAAAACCACTATATCTAGTGTGTTTACAAAAAACTTCCTGAATGTTAAAATAATTCATAGGTTTGTAGAAAGGATATGTATCATGGAAGAGATTAAGGAAGAGAATCAGATAGACGAGATGTTTGAAGAACCGAGTGGCGAAGATATGCTCCTTGCTCAGATTGATGCATTTCGAGATAAGGCGAAGCAGTTGCAGACCTTGATTAGTGCCAAGGAGCGCAAGGTCAAGGAACTGGAAGCCATGGTTCGTGCCAAGGAATTGCGCAATAACCAGTTACAGGACGAACTTGCCAAGAAGCAAGCGGAAGCAGACAGCATTGCATCCGATGTGGAGACGCAGGTAGACCGCATGATGCAGACACTGCGTGCCAGCGTGGATAGTCTGGAGAAGCGGATTGAGGAACAGGTGGCAGACAATCAGGAACAGGCTGCGGTGCAGACCCAGTCGGTGAAGGATACCTTGGAAGATATGACTGCCGGCCTGGATGTGATTAAGGGTGAGTTATCGGAGAAGGTGCATTCCGAGAATGTATTACAGTATCGTAATATTCAGGATCTTCTGAAGGAACTGGACAGCAGGGAGGAAGATGCCAAGCGCAACGAACTGGCTTTTGCGGCAGTGAAGAAGCGGATTACATTTGTTACGATATTTACCGTAATCAATATTGTGGCGACGGTGGTACTTTTGCTGGCGACCTTTGGTATTCTTTAAGATTTTGTTTTCAAAAAGGCTCTTGTAAAGAGCCTTTTTATCGTCTCTGCCTATGGTGCGGGAGATGATTTCGGAAGGAAGGAACTTCGGCGAGAAGGTGGTTTCGGCAGAAACAGTCAAGGATAAGGAGTATAAATATGGGACAACAGGAAAAGATCGTATGGGTCGTAGGACATAAGAATCCGGATACAGATTCGATTTGTGCTGCGGTGGCCTATGCTTATTTGAAAAATCAGACAGACGAAGGACGCTTTGTGGCGAAGCGGGCCGGGAAGATTAACAGTGAGACACGGTATGTACTGGACCGCTTTGGTGTTGAGGAGCCCGGGCGAATCGCGGATGTGGGCGCGCAGATCAAGGATATCGATTATCGTCAGACAGATGGTGTCAGCGGGCATTATTCTCTCAAAAAGGCTTGGGAACTCATGCGCCAGTTGGATGTGGTTACACTGCCGGTGGTGGATACGAACAAGCGTCTGACCGGACTGATTGTCAACGGGGATATCGCATATTCTTATATGGATGTGTTGGATAATCGTATCTTAGGCCGGGCAAAGACACAGTATAAGAATATTATTGAGACCATCAATGGAACCGTAATCACCGGCAATGAACATGCCTACTTTACAAAGGGTAAGGTGGTGGTGGCCTCCGGGAACCGCGCTGCCATGCGTGAGGAGATTGAAGACGATGATCTGGTAATCCTTGGGAATATCAAGGAGCGTCAGATGATCGCGTTGGAGCAGAATGCCAGTTGTGTTATTATCTGCGGTGAGATGAATGTGGATGAGGAAGTCATCGCTAAGGCAGAGCAGATGGAATGCGTCCTGATTACCACATTATATGACAGTTTTACGGTAGCGCGTCTGATACATCAGAGTATGCCAATCCGCTATTTTATGACAAAAAAGAACCTGATTACATTCGAACCGGATGATTATGTGGACGATGTTAAGGATACCATGTCCAAGATTCGTCATCGGGATTTCCCGATTCTGGATGAACAGCGTCATCTGATTGGCATGATGTCCCGCAGACATTTGCTCAATATGAAAAAGAAGCAACTGATTCTGGTGGATCATAATGAAAAGACACAGGCGGTGGACGGCATTGAGCAGGCAGATATCCTGGAGATTATTGATCATCACCGGTTGGGCAGTCTGGAGACGTTGTCGCCGATTTTTTTTCGCAACCAGCCGCTGGGCTGTACAGCGACAATCATCTATCAGATGTACCAGGAAAAGGGCGTGGAAGTCACACCCCAGATTGCGGGGCTTTTGTGTTCGGCGATTGTGTCCGACACCTTGATGTTCCGTTCGCCCACATGTACGCAGATCGATAAGACGGCGGCGTATGCACTTGCAGAGATTGCACAGGTTGATGTAGAGGAATTGGCGGCAGGTATGTTTGAAGCCGGGTCTGATTTCAGTGCAAAGACGACGGAAGAAATCTTTTATCAAGACTTTAAAATTTTCGATTCCGATGATATCCAATTTGGTGTGGCACAGGTGAGCGCCGTGAGCCGTAAGCAGTTAAATTCCATCAAGCCGGAACTGCAGCAATATCTGGATCAGGTGATGGCGGACAAGGGACTGCGGATGGTCTTTGTGATGCTGACGGATATTTTTGAAGAAGAGACGGAACTGATTTATGCCGGCAGTATGGCAAAAGGTGTGGTGGAACAGGCTTTTGGCGTATCGGAGCAGGACGGTGGTTTTCTGTTGCAGAATGTGGTGTCGCGAAAAAAACAGTTGATTCCGCCGATGATGCAGGCGATGCAATCATAGAAAGATAGGGGATACAATGGCAAAGCAGAGTTGGAAACCGGGCAATATGATCTATCCGCTTCCGGCGGTGATGGTATCGGTACGGGATTTACAGGGCAATGACAATATCATTACAGTGGCATGGACGGGAACGGTATGTACGAATCCGCCGATGGCATATATTTCGGTGCGACCGGAGCGGCATTCCTATTCGATGCTTCGTGAGGCGGGATGTTTTGTTATTAATCTGACCACCAAGGATCTGGCCTGGGCGACAGATTACTGTGGGGTAACATCGGGGCGTGATGTGGACAAATTCAAGAGGTGCCACCTGACCAAAGCGCAGGCTACCGAGATTGACGCACCCATGATTGCAGAAAGTCCGGTCAATATCGAGTGTAAGATTACAGAGATGAAGGAATTAGGTTCCCATCACATGTTTCTTGCAGAGGTTGTGGCGGTACACGCAGAGGATACCTATATGGATGAGACGGGACGCTTCCTGCTGGAAAGGGCCAATCCCATTTCGTATTCACATGGGACATACTATGCCCTAGGGGAAAAGTTGGGAACCTTTGGTTATTCGGTTAAAAAGAAAAAATAGGATACGCGGTTATTGCACCAGCGTATCCATAAGACTCATATATACATCTTCGTGACGTGCTTTCCAGTTATTGCAGATGGTCTCGGCCTGTTCGGCAGTTGGGATATGCAATGAAAGGTCAAGCATCGTGTGACCGTCGTGTGTATACTTACAGTGGACAATGTACCCGCCGCCAATGGCTGTGTCGTAATTGGCGGTGAGGGCATTGTCCTTTTTGATTTCTAACTTGTTCTGTTTGAGATAATCGATCAGATCGTCTTCGATGGCGGAACTGACTTTGTCTCGCATCAGTGCAAGGGTCTGTTTGCCGTCTTCGGTCAAAGAATACAGGGTATTATTGTGAGCAGCATTCTTATCGATCAGATGGGATTCTTCCAAATCACTGATAATCTGCTGGATGGTAAAATAGTCCGTGTATTCTTTATCTAAAAAGAACTGTACGATCTGCGCATTGCTCAGCGGAAAGTCAACCTTAGAGAGAAGACTTAACACTGTTATCTTGTAGATCATATTGGGTTCTGCCATGTCAATTCTCCTTTCTCGTGTGGTGGCTTAGCGGATATTGTCTTTGACGGCGGAAGAGACAACCTGTGCAACCCGTGGGTCAAAGGCTTCCGGAAGAATAAAGTCTTCATTTAACTGATCGTCGGACACCAGATTGGCCAGCGCATTGGCGGCAGCCAACTTCATCTCCTCGGTAATCTGTGTGGCACGTCCCTCCAACGCACCCTTGAAAATACCCGGAAAGGCAACGACGTTATTTACCTGATTCGGAAAATCGCTTCGTCCGGTACCCACGACTCTGGCACCTGCTGCTTTGGCCACATCCGGCATAATCTCCGGAACGGGATTGGCCATGGCAAAAATGATAGCATCGGAATTCATGCTGGAAACCATCTCCGGCGTTACGATATTGGGAGCGGATACACCTACAAAAATGTCCGCATTCACCAAAGCGTCAGCGAGGGTTCCGGTCTTTTGCTCCAAATTGGTTACTTCAGTCATCTGCTTTTGCATCCAGTTCAGATTTGGATAATCCTTGTGGATGATGCCGTCCCGGTCACACATGGTTACGTGTACGAAGCCATAGCGAAGCAACAACTTAGTGATTGCCACTCCGGCGGAACCGGCACCGTTGACAACGACGCGGCAGTCTTCTTTCTTTTTGCCGACAACTTTCAGTCCGTTGATAATACCGGCGAGTACGACAATAGCGGTACCATGCTGATCATCGTGGAACACCGGAATGTCCAACTCTGCCTTCAAACGTTCTTCGATTTCAAAGCACCGCGGTGCAGAGATATCTTCTAAGTTGATGCCGCCGAAGGTAGGGGCAATGGCTTTGACTGCTGCCACAATCTCATCGGGGTCCTGTGTGGAAAGACAGATAGGAAAAGCATTGACATTACCGAATTCTTTGAACAGGACACATTTGCCCTCCATTACCGGCATAGCGGCTTCCGGACCGATGTTGCCAAGACCGAGAACAGCGCTTCCGTCAGATACTACAGCTACCGTGTTGGCCTTGAGGGTATAGGTATATGCGGCGTCTTTGTCCTCAGCGATGATGCGACAGGGGGCAGCCACACCGGGGGTGTAGGCGATGGAAAGATCTTCCCGGCTCTTAACGGGAGCCTTGGAAGTGGTTTCAATCTTGCCGTGCCATTGCTTGTGTAAAAATACTGCTTTTTCATCAATACTCATGATAGAAGATCCTTTCTGTGGTTGTTATATTGTTATGTTTGATGTATACGTTATGCTGTGTCTGAATAAGACACGTTCTCATTATAGCATAAAGAAGTCATACAGGCGAATAATAAACAGAAAAAAATAAGCATTCCTGTACAGGGGCGGGATAAGAAACCGTAAAATTAGGTATTCCCATTTTGTGACAAATCAGTTATACTAGCGTTATCATAATGATTCCTGTCGTTTCAGACACGGTTACCCAGTGAGTATAATTATATTTTCATATTCAATATAAAGTGAGGAGTAGAAATATGCGAGAAAAGTATGAGAGTTTGTCGGTGGCGGTTTTGCGCGATCTGGCAAAGACAAGGGGGATTTCCGGGACCTCAGCTATGAAGAAGAGTCAGTTGGTGGATGCGATGCTGGCACAGGACGAGATCGATGCCGCAGCGAAAGAAGCCACGGTTACGGCTGAGACGAAGTCTCGGGAGGACAAGCGGGAAACGGCGCGGGGCGAGAACGGTACGGAACGGAACACGGAGCATCGCGGTGATGGCAGAACTGCCCGTCGGCAGCCGGAGCGCAGAGAGGCCAAGACGGAGGAGACGGTTGCGGCAGCACCGCAGCCGGAAGAGCC
>CAMAKU010000102.1 GCA_945836255.1 uncultured Roseburia sp.
CTCAAAATGGAAAAACATCCAGATAAAAATGCATTCACAATCTAACAGCGAAAAACCAGCGCCGGAACACAGCAAAAGTTCCGCAAATGCCTAACCGATTATAGGGAGAAAAGGAGATCATTATGTTAGAACAATTAAAGCAGGAAGTCTATGAGGCAAATATGCTGTTGCCGAAATATGGGCTGGTAACGTTTACCTGGGGAAATGTCAGCGGAATTGACCGAGAGTCAGGTCTCTTTGTCATCAAGCCCAGTGGTGTTGACTACGACAAATTGACGCCGGAAGATATGGTTGTTGTTGATCTGAAGGGCAACAAGGTAGAAGGAAGATACAATCCGTCCTCCGATACGGCGACGCACATGGTGTTGTATCAACGTTTTCCGGAAGTGGGAGGTATTGTGCATACCCACTCTACCTGGGCCACGAGTTGGGCACAGGCCGGAAGAAATATCCCATGTTACGGGACGACTCATGCGGATTACATTTATCAGGATGTGCCGTGTGTGCGTAACCTGACGAAGCAGGAGATTGATGAGGCGTATGAATTGAATACCGGTATTCTGATTGCAGATGCCTTTGCGGAAGCACACATTGATTATGTGGCAACGCCGGCCGTTTTATGTAAGAATCATGGCCCCTTTACCTGGGGAAAAGATGCCCACGAAGCCGTACACAATGCGGTTGTTCTGGAAGAAGTGGCAAAGATGGCTGCCAATTGTGAGATGATTAATCCGCAGGTACAGCCGGCGCCCATGGAATTGCAGGATAAGCATTATTACCGCAAGCATGGCGAGAATGCCTATTATGGGCAGAAGTAGCCGGATTTGTATTCGCAGGAGTCAGAGCATGTGATCCAATTCCTTGCATACGCAGTGCAGAGACTTTTTGATACATTTAAAAAAGCAGGTGCAATGTAATTGGCGATAAAAAAAGGGAATATAAAAGCAGCATTTCATAATAAGAGAAAGTCCTTTGGCTTTCTCTTATTTTATGCAGAAGAGGCGATTAAGTGACAAAGTGATCGCTTGTGAAAAGAAATCTCATATCGCCATCATAATGGACGGCTACAGATCAACTTGCAGATGGGATTCCCGATGGAGGAAAATTTTTCTTCGTATTCGGTCATAATATTCCCGGCGTTCATAGTCGTATCGTTGTGGAGATCATAGGTACAGGCATCCATCTTCCAGACGGGGGAAGCCGCAATCTCAGCAAGTGAGAAATCAAAAAGTTCCCGATTGTCTGTCTTAAATTCGATCTGTCCTTCAGGCTCCAGAATCTGATGATACCGTTCAAGAAAAGCCGAAGAGGTCAGGCGGCGCTTGGCGTGACGGTCTTTCGGCCAGGGGTCGCTGAAATTCAGATAAATGCGATCTACCTCGCCGGGTGCGAAAATCTCCGTTATTTCTTCTGCGTTAAAGCAGAGAAAACGTAGATTGGGCAGGGGATCGGCTTCCATTTTCTGGACGGCACGTAAAAGCACACTGGTATATTTTTCAATGCCCAGATAATTGATGTGGGGATGGGCCTGCGCCATACCCATAATGAATTGTCCTTTGCCCATACCGATTTCAATGTGAAGGGGCTGTTCATTGTCATAAAGGCTGCTCCAGTTGCCGGCATACTGCTGTGGTTCATGGATACAATAGGGGCTGTTTTGGATGACTTCATCCGCGCCCGGTATATTTCGTAATCTCATACTATCTCCTATTCCTTGTTGTGGTTGTCTATCGCAAAGGAGGAAATCATAAGGATATTCCCATGCGTCATTGCGAAGCACCTTATCAGTGTACCATATTTTTATCATATCATATAGATAATTCTGCAAAGGATATTCTGTAGGATAAAAAATTAGTTGCGTGGAAAAAGGGATGCGATTATACTGAAAATGTACGTTTTTAGACAAGCACTGTTAAATGGGTTTATAATATAGGAAATATATAAGCAAAGAGAACAATAGAAAGAGAACAGATCTATGAAAAAGTGGAAACAATGGATATCAATAAATTTGGCCGGACTGCTGATGGCGGGTACACTTTTTGGTGCCGGTTCCATAGATGCTCAGGCGGCGGAGTATTGGCCGGACAATGTGAGTGTCAGTTCGGGAGCCGCCATCGTTGTGGAGATGGAGACGGGGACGGTATTATATGAGAAGAACGCGGATGAGACATACTATCCGGCAAGTATCACAAAGATTATGACAGCGATGCTGGCACTGGAGCATTGTGATCTGGACGAGACCGTGACATTTTCGGAGAAGGCTGTATATGAAAATGAAGGAGATACGTCCCATATAGCCCGGGAAGTGGGTGAGGAGATGACAATGGAGTCTTGTCTGTACGGCATGATGCTGGAATCTGCCAACGAGTGTGCGTGGGCCATTGGTGAGCATGTGGCAGGCGGCAGTATGGAAGACTTCGTCAATATGATGAATGCCCGTGCCAAAGAGTTGGGCTGTACCAATACCCATTTTGCCAATCCCAACGGTTTGCCCGATCCGGATCATTATGTTTCTGCCCGGGATATGGCGCTGATTGCAAGAGCAGCCTATCAGATTCCGAAATTTCAGGAAATCTGTGGGACTCGGGCTTACACCATTCCTGCCGACAATAAGAAAGAAGCCTACAATTGTAACAATACCCATGGGATGATTAGTAATCACCGTGGCAGTACGCATCTCTATGAATATGCACTGGGTGGCAAGACCGGTTATACGGATGAGGCAGGGAACACACTGGTAACTTATGCCAGAAAAAATGGTATGACATTGCTCTGTGTTGTTCTTAATAGTAAGAGCCCGGCACATTATGTGGATACGGAGACTTTGTTTGAATATTGTTTTCAGAACTTTTCCGCTTATTCGGTTGCGGATAATGTAAATCTGTCGGAATTACAGGATACCGCCTCCACCGGCTTGTTAAGTGATAAGATTGACTTGATTCGCATTGATTCAGAGGGTGTGGTGATTCTGCCCAATACGGCCGCATTTTCCGATGCCAAAGCCTCGGTGGTACCTGCCGACGGGCAGACGGATGCCGTGGCACGGATTGAATATACCTATGCAGGGAAAAATGTGGGTGGTGCCAACGTCATCTATGAGACAAATGATACCATGACGTATCCGTTTCATAATGTGTCGGAGGAGGAAGGCGGATCTTCCATTAAGTATTTTCGGATTGATTACAAGACATTTCTGGTTGTGGCGGCCATTATTCTGGCGGTATTGCTGGGGATGTATATCCTGAATGTGCAGTCAGGAAAGATTCTGCTGTATTTCCACAGACATGGGAAGAAGAAAACATCCGCCCGAAATTATCGACAGATTCATCGGAGCAATGGTCGTAATCGTGGCGCACGTAGTTCGGTTTTCCGCCGACCGTCATCATCCGCAACGCAGACAATTACAACCAGACATGGGAAGAAAATACAGCGGACACGTAGAAACCATAATACGACAAGAAATACCCGAAATAGAACAAAATAATTTGACATATAACATAAAAAGGACAATATTCGTATTGAATATTGTCCTTTTTGGTTGTATTAAGACATTCCCATTTAAAACATTAATTATCTGACAATTAAAACAGAAAAGATAAAAGTAACAGATAGTTTAAGCCCGGTGAAGCAGGCTGTCCAGAAGAATGGATAGTTGCGCTTTGTTCTTCGTGTAAAAGAGCAGGCCGCCGGAGGTGTTGACGATCGTAACATATTTGTCAGCGAAGGTAACGGATTCTTCCAGCAACTGCATCAGGTAATCCTTGTAATCCGGTTCGGTCTGTAAGAACAATGTCTCGCATTCTTCCAGAGAGGAAATGGTGGCATTGGTCTTTTTCAGCAGGGAGGATAACTCTTTGTCCTGATCTAATTGTCCGGCGGTCTTATTGATAATGAAATAACCATGTTCGTCCTTTGGCATCGCCAATGATTTGATGGCGCGCTGTACCTGTTTGGTCAGACTGTCACTGGCCGGATAAAGAGATTCAAAGTACTTCATAAAGTCAGCAGCCGTCTTAAAATGTTCATTGGTTCCCTTTTCCAGGACTTCCGTCATCAGAATCCGGCGAATAATGTCTTCACATTCTTTCCGGGACGGATTGCGTCGCTGTGTGGTTTTTGTATCTTCCATTTGATGGTTCCCTCCTCTGAATACGACAAAAATAATTGTCTCTATATAATATACGACAAATTTTTCACAGAAACAAGACATATAATACCGAAAATACGACAAATTGACATCCCGGGTGGAACCCCGTATAATAAAGAAAGAAATTGCCGAACCAAAGAGTAAGGAGTGGGAAAAATGGAACTTACCAATTTGAGTCGTGAGGAAAAGAAAGCGTATGATCTGGAGCGGATTGATGCGTTGGTGCAGCAGCAACAGGGATTGGCGCGCACTGCAGAGATCACGGCACTTGGGATTGATTACCGCAGGATTCTGCAATTCGTAGAGGAAGGGTATCTCAAGCGGGTGAAGAGTGGTTATTATACTACCAAATACTACGATGGCTCTGAGGAAGAGATGATCGTGCGGATGTTTGGTGACGGCGTGCTCACCATGGAGACGGCTTTGTTTTATCATGGGTATCTCCAGCAGCGGCCGTATGCGTGGCATATTGCCATCAGCAAGAATGTCTCCAAATCCAGATTCAAGATGGATTATCCCACGCTTCAGCCATATTACAGCGAGCCACAGGTCCTGACCATGGGCGTGACTAAGACAACGATTGCCGGACAGGAAATGGCAATTTACACAAAAGACCGTCTGATTTGCGATTGCTTGAAATATCAGGAAAAGATGGACCGGGCCGATTTTAAGAAAGCGGTTCTGACCTACATCAACGATGATGATAAGGACGTGGCGGCATTGATGGCTTATGCCAAAGAACGGAAAGTATTAAAGAAGGTACAGTCCATGATTGGAATCTGGTTATAATCATCGGATGATAAGGTGATAGGGATATGATAAATGGAGTCACAATCAAAACAAAAAGTCAGGAACTGGCGATTCCCTTTGCCCATGTACTTCTGGCCTATGTAACGGAGACGGCAGTGGCACGGATTGCCGCATCCCCTTATGGGGAGGAATTCTGGCTGTGTAACGGGAATGAACTGGGGCTGGATGCCTATAAAAAGCAAATACCGCGGATGCTTCGCTATCGCTATGTAGGAAGACAGCCAATGGCAGAGCGGGTAGAACAATTGCGCCGGTATCTGACAGAACAGTTTCAATTGTCTGGTTTGCAGATTACAGAAAGTGTCATGGAAGGTCCGTTACTTCGTTTTGCACTGGTGCTGGATGAGATGTATGTACCGCTTGTGCTGGAACTGACACCGGCAGAGGATGCCCATGTTTTTGCCAGAAAAGAAGTGTTTCGCCTGTTTATGGAAAATGATAAGACGGTTACCGTCAGTCTGTACCCCATGGAACAGAGTATCGCGTATCACCTGACCTGCATTCTGGCGCAGTTGGAATTGCTACAGGATATGGAGCATTATTTGT
>CAMAKU010000103.1 GCA_945836255.1 uncultured Roseburia sp.
TTCATAAACTTCATCATCATCTTGCCTAAGAATATCTTGCCCTTCATAGTGGACATGATGTCACCCAGTTTATCATTGATGCAGAAATATCCTTCCGGCTGCTCGATCTCAAACCAGTTAATCACATCACCGGTCTCTTTCATGCGATATTCTTCATTGAACTTGTCCACCTTGCGGATCTTGCTCTCGTCGCTGCAATCGCCTGCTTTTGCAACCAAAGTGCTCTCTCCCGCATTCGGAACATCAAAATAGAAGAAATGAACATCGCTTGTCTGCTTGCCAAGGCTCTCACCATTGACAAAGAGTTCTACCTCCGGCAGATTAGAGTATACCGTAACCTTGGTCGTGTCTTCCACACGGTCCACATAACGCTTGCCACAAATGTGTACAAACGGATCATCTGATAACCACGCCTTGTACGCATAGAAAGAATCTTTCTTGTACTTACGATCAAAGGTAACCAGACCCTTGTGGTTCATACCGTCTTCGCCGCCTTCTGCTCTCCCATCTGCTGCGAAGTCGAACATATTCCATACATGGGTTGCCCAGATAAAGTCTCTGGTAAACAACTGCTTGATTAATTCTTCATGATAGTATGCCTGATACTCTTCGGTGTAGTCACCCTGCTCCGGCTCAGAAGTATGCCAGTTGAGTGCCTCGCATCCGTACTCACTCATTCCGACTGCCTTGTTCGGATACTTCGCATGGAACTTATCGAAGAACTCTCCGTTCATGGAAGTATCTCCGCCGTACCATCCATAGTAATGGTTATAGGAAATCACATCCGGGATCTTGAGATATTCGGAATCAATGCTGCACATAGAAACAACCGCTACGGTTGTCAATCTGGTCGGATCCATCTTGTGGCACAGATCATTCAGAATTCTGTGGTTCTCAACCAGATCCGGGTCTTTCTCACCATTCATGGTAATCTCATTGGACAGACCCCATACCACGATGCTGGCATGATTGTAATTCTGTGTAATCAATTCCTTCATCTGGGAAATGGTATTCTCTCTGCCACCCGGCATATGTCTTGAAATATAAGGAATCTCTGCCCAGATCACAAGACCCTTCTCATCACATAAATCATAGAAGTACTGATCATGCTGATAATGTGCCAGACGGATCGTATTCGCACCCATCTCCAGAATCAATGCGATGTCTTCCTCATGATCCTCATGGGATAACGCATTACCTTTCTTCGGGCGATCCTGATGACGGGAAACGCCATGAAGCGGATAACGCTCGCCATTTAAGATAAATCCTTTCTCCGGATCAATCTCATAGGTTCTGCATCCAAAACGTGCACTGCGCTCATCTACTGCCTCACCGGCTCTCTTGAGCACAACCTGTGCCGTATACAGATGCGGATCCTTACGTCCATTCCAAAGATGGACATCGGAAATGGTAAAACTTATCTTTGTAGTATCTGCACCAACGGTCTGCTTTGCAACTTCCTGACCACCATCTAAGATCGTGTACTCCAGTTCGTCGCCATCTGCGCAGCCTGTCACAAATACTTCGATCTCAACGTCTGCATCTGCGCCCTTTACCTCAGGTGTCACCATCAGCGCCGGACCACCATAGTAGTCAAGATCAAAATGTGCCTCTCCAACGGAGATCACATTGACATCACGGTACAAGCCGCCATAGAATGTGAAATCGGCCATCTGCGGATACACGCGCTCGTTCGGTGCATTGTCTACAGCCACTACGATTTCATTGTCCTCTGCCAGAAAATCTGTAATGTTGACTCTCCAGGTAGAATAACCACCGTCATGGCTGCCTGCTTCCTTACCATTCACATAAAGCGTTGCACTGGAATTGGCACCCTCAAACTCGATATAGACAATCGGTTCGCTGCCGAACTCAGCACGTTTCATGGTCTTGGCATAGTAACAAGTCCCACGATAGTAGTCATTACCACCATCCTGTCCGTCAATACCATTCCAGGTATGTGGCAGATCCAGTGCTTCCCAGTTGCCTTCCGTCAACACAGATGCGCCCTTTCCTACGGAAACAGCATCTTTTGTAAACTGCCAAGAAGCATTGATGTTGTTTTTTGTTGCCATACGAAACCCTCCTTCGTTTGTTGGGATCCTAATGCATCCCGCATGTAACATATTTGATCACATTATAGCAACTTCATAACAAATGCTCTTGTCGAATCTTTGTTGAATTTGGAATATTTTTATGTTATTTTTAGAATAATAAAAAATATTCCATATTTTGGCTTTGAAAGGAGAACGCAAGTGGCATTACCCAGCATTCCTGTCAATGATTTCTTTCCCATCATCCGGCAGACACTCTTAGATACCTATAAAGTAGATTCCCTGTTGATGCAATATCCCTATTCCGACTTCGAGCGATTGGATATGGGCCTGCGCAAGATGGTATGGGGCACCTATCCCGTGTCCACCCCCATCTTTTCTTTGTCAAAAGAATCCCCTTATCAGATTCTTGTATTAGAAAGTATGCTCGGCTTTCACAATGTCCTTGTCACCGTTTCCGAAGATGAGAATCCGGACCTGATTGCTTTTATGCCATTCCGTACAGAACCAATTACCGTCAGCGGCATCAATAAAATCATGAAAGAGAATGGCATTGCAATCGAACATGCTACGGAGATGCAACGACTCTATCTCAATCTTCCGGTAATTCCTCTGGACGATTTTATCATGACGGTAACCCACTTAATTACAGCTTTTTTACCTGACTTTACTTCCTGTCACGTGGACTATGTCAACTATGCAGGGGAAGAACACGAACTCAACCCAAGTGAAGAGCGTTTTCAAAAATTCTCAGCAGACTACATTGAAAAATTGGTTGGACATTTACGCGATACCGCTACAGCCATTACCTCCGGCAATCAGGCCCTCGCCACCGAAAAAATCAAGATTCTTTCCGACAATGTGGCATCCTACGATGCGATGCCCCCTCTGCAGATGACGCAGGGACTGACCTTTCTCAATTCCTATATCTGTGCGCATATGTTTGAAACTGCCGTCCATCCTTACTATACCTTCCAGCAGATGACATCTTTTCAGGTAAAAATCAACGAGTCCACATCCATGCGCGAACTGGAACACCTTCCTTTTGAGATGGCGCGCAAATACAGCATTCTCGCCCGCAATTATACCTATGGCAAATATTCGTATTTAATCCGCAATGTGGTCAACTACATTGACCAGCATCTTGCCACAGAACTGTCACTGTCCGTGCTTGCCGAAACCTTTGACAAGAATCCTTCGTATCTGTCTAATGCATTCAAAAAAGAAGTTGGCGACACCCTCACCGAATACATCAACAAAGCCCGCATTCAGGCATCACTGCGTTATTTCAACACCACCAATATGAGTGTGGGCGAAGTAGCAGACGCAGTTGGCATCTCCGATTTCGGCTATTTTTCCAAACTGTTCAAAAAGCACGTGGGTGTCAGCCCGCGGGAATATAAGAAAATGATCGATAAATAACACAGGAGCGCTCGTATTCGCCGTTGTCAGATAAATGTTTCTTTATTCATAAGGCAAAAACGTATTCCCAAACTCATCCGGGAATATCGCTGATGAGCCACCGTCGATTTCCACAATCTCATCCATGGGAATCTGCGTCCGATCCGCCATACACACCATACGACGATCTGTATCAATCCGGGCAATCCGACCGGTGGTCGTCACATAGGCGCCGCCGGATTTCTTATCATCCGGCACAAAATACGTAATACTGACCGTCATCTCCGCTTCCGGAGTCGACTGTAGCCAATGTAATTGCTCATCCAGATGTCTGAGCATATCTTCGTCCAATTCCATCCGCTCCCGGGTTAGTCGCGCCGTCTCCTGTATGGCATCCTCGTGTCCCGTCAGTGCAGCAAAAGGGGAAAACTGTGCCGCGCGATCTGCCAGCGGCATCTGAGGATGTCTCGCGGAGACATGATGTGGCAAATCGATAATATCATCATAACGATGTGTCTGTTGTTCCATATCCACTCTCCTTTTCGTCCCACGTCACGCTCTGTGACCACCAATCTGCGAGTTGCGGTCTTTTGCCGTAGCACCCTCCTCCAGATTCATCCCTCGAAGAATTGCATTTTTTCCGTATTTTTTCTTGATATCAATCATGGCTTTCTGTATATTTTTCTCACGTTCCCTGTCTTCTTTATCCTCTTCCCGCTGCGCATCATTGTCATCTGCGAAAAGTTCCAACTGTTCATATGTGGTCTTCTCCGCAACAGACTGTTCCGCAACCAGATGATTCGCCGAAAGATTGATGCGGCGCACCAGAAGCGCCGGGTCAACAATCTCGTCAAACAATTCCATCACACGACGCGTAATCCATTCCGTGGAAGATGTCTCACATCCCATATTCGCTGTGCCGTGTGCATGCTTGGGAATCCTGCGTCCGTACCGATCAATGGTCACCTCTCCCTGATAGGCTTTGCGCCGGACAGGATCAGTGAGATTCTCGATATCATACCCCACCGTCAAAACCACCTGATCCGTCACCAACCCCTTTTCCACCAAGTCAAGAACCAACAGGTCCGTCATCTCCCGTACCACCAGCCGCGCCTTATCATAAGGATAGGGTTGCTGCAAGACCTGTCCGGAGCAGATACTGTTGGTGGATGGACGATACTGCTTAATCTGTTGGATGGTACAGGGTTCATACCCCCACGCGTGGTCGATAAGCAATTCTGCATTGACACCAAACAACCGATAGAGCAATTCTTCATTGTAATAATCCTGTTCACCGCCTATAGAGCATCGTGCTACGTCACCCATGGTATAGAGTCCCTGTTCCTCCAGCCGCTTGGCATATCCCTTGCCCACCCGCCAGAAATCCGTCAGAGGGCGATGATCCCACAGCAGTCTCCGATAAGACATCTCATCCAACGATGCCATCCGCACCCCCTCCCCATCCGGCTGGGTATGCTTTGCCACAATATCCATGGCTATCTTGCAGAGATACAGATTGGTGCCGATACCGGCCGTCGCCGTAATCCCTGTAGTCTCATAGATATCCTGTAAGATGGTCTTCACCAACTGATGCGCTGTCATCTCATAAGTACGCAGATACGGCGTGGCATCGATAAAGACCTCATCAATAGAATAGACATGGATATCCTCGGGCGCAATATACTTAAGGTAAATATGATAGATGCGGGTACTATACTCCATATAATAAGCCATACGTGGCGGTGCGACTACATAATCGATTGCCAGCGATGGGTCCGAGCGAAGTGCAAGATCGTCGTAGGACTTCCCCGTAAACACATGTCCCGGGGCCTTCTGCAGACGCGCGCTGTTGGCCTCCTTGACCTTAGTAACTACCTCAAACAGACGGGGCCGCCCCGGAATCCCATGAGATTTCAAAGCCGGCGACACAGCCAGGCAGATGGTCTTCTCCGTCCGGGAAGGGTCTGCCACCACGAGATTCGTCGTCATAGGATCCAACTTACGCTCCCTGCACTCCACAGA
>CAMAKU010000104.1 GCA_945836255.1 uncultured Roseburia sp.
CGGACGACATGAATGCAATGGCCGATGCATTGGAAGCGGCGGTGGAAGATGAGATTAAGGCGGCAGAAGAGGAACTGGCGGCCGCTGTGGCTGGCGAAGGACCTAAGGCAGAGCCGGTAACGATGGAGACGTCGGAGGAGGTACTTCCGGAGATTTCCGATGTAGTCTTAGAACCGGAAGAAATGGCGGAACTGGTGGATGAGCACGTTCTGGAGCGCGCAATCCGCGATGAACTGCCGGAGTTGAAATTAACAGAAGAAGAGAAGGAGATTTTTTCCTACTTTATGCCTATCAGCGGCATGGAGAATACCATTTGTCAGGCACTGACCGGTGTTCGCTACCGCATAGAGAACAAAAAGGACTCTGCCAGCGGCAATATCATTATTCAGGGCGGCGTTGGCAGTGGAAAGACGATGCTGGCATCAAATCTAATCAAAGTATTACAGAAAGAGACCGGCAAGCCATCGGGAAGTGTGGGCAAGATTGATGCGGAGCAGTTGAATCGTAAAGACATCGCAACGGTTTTCGCGAAAGTGGCGGAAGGATGCCTGATTATCGAGAATGCGGGACAATTATCGGAAAAGACGCAGGAGACCATGCGTCAGTTGATGTCGCAGGAGAATTGTCATGTACTGGTATTTCTGGAGGGACAGAAAGGGGATATTGAGCTGGTACTGTCAAAAAATACGTCTTTTGCGCATATGTTTACAGAGAAGATTACGATACCGGTCTTTACTATCGATGAACTGGTAAATTTCGGTAAAGTGTATGCTCTGGAAGAGGGATATGTGGTAGACGAGATGGCGATTTTGGCCATGTACAATCGGATCAATCTGATCCAGCGTATCGATCACCCCACTTCATTGATTGAGGTGCGAGACATTATGGAGTCTGCCATTGAGAAGGCAGAAAAAGGCGGCTTAAAAGCTGCTCTGAGCAGAATCGGAACAAAGCGTTATGATGAGGAGGGTAATCTGATTTTGCGTGAGCAGGATTTTGAGATATAAATTCAAATACAGAGGTAAAGAAGGGGAAGACTATGGGCAACTTTTCAGAACTGGATATGTACCTGTATGGGCAGGGGACACACTACGAGATCTACAAAAAGATGGGAGCGCATGTGAGCAAACAGGATGGCGTCCGGGGCGTATATTTTGATGTCTGGGCTCCGCATGCAGCGGCCGTCGCCGTAATCGGTGAATTCAATGGCTGGAATGAGAGTTCTCATATGATGGAACGGCTTACCGAGCCGGACATGGGCATCTATGAATTGTTCGTGCCGGAGGCTGAGCCGGGGCAGTTGTACAAATACCTGATCTATACGCCGGATGGACGTAAATTATACAAGGCAGATCCGTATGCATCTACGGCGGAGGTGCGTCCGGGGACGGCCTCCAGGATCATGGGAGATATTCGTTTCAAGTGGTCGGATGCGGCATGGATGAAAAAGCGTAGTGAACAGGAGGCTTTCTGGGAACAGCCCATGGCAATCTATGAAGTTCATCCCGGCTCTTGGAAAAAGCATCCCACAGAGGAGAACGATGGGTTCTACAGTTATCGCGAGTTCGCAAAGAGTCTGGCAGAGTATGTGTGCGATATGGGTTATACCCATGTAGAACTCATGGGTATTTCGGAATATCCTTTTGATGGCTCCTGGGGTTATCAGGTGACGGGATACTATGCGCCTACGGCCCGTTATGGGACGCCGGAGGATTTTATGTATCTGGTGGATTATCTCCACAAGAAGGGAATCGGTGTCATTTTGGACTGGGTTCCGGCACATTTCCCGAGAGATGCCCACGGTCTGGCTGATTTTGATGGTCAGGCATTGTATGAATATGCAGATCCGAAAAAAGGCGAGCACCCGGATTGGGGAACAAAGATTTTTGATTATGGTAAGAACGAAGTCAAGAATTTCCTCATCGGAAGTGCCTTGATGTGGATCGAGCAGTACCATATTGACGGTCTGCGAGTAGATGCGGTGGCATCTATGCTGTATCTGGATTATGGTAAGCAGGATGGGCAGTGGGTTGCCAATCAGTATGGCGGCAACGAGAATCTGGAAGCGATCGAATTCTTCCGCCACATCAATTCGGTTATTCGAAAACGCAACAAAGGGGCACTGATGATTGCGGAGGAGTCTACGGCATGGCCAAAAGTAACCGGCGATGCAGAAGACGGCGGATTGAACTTCTCCTACAAGTGGAATATGGGATGGATGCATGATTTCCTCGATTATATGAAGTTAGATCCCTACTTTAGAAAAGATAACCACAATAAAATGACGTTTGCCATGAGTTATAACCAGTACGAGCGTTATATTCTGGTATTATCCCACGATGAAGTGGTGCATTTGAAGTGCTCCATGATTAACAAGATGCCGGGGCTGGAGGGTGACAAATTTAAAAACCTCAAGGCAGGATATGCATTTATGATGGGACATCCGGGCAAGAAATTGCTGTTTATGGGACAGGATTTCGGACAGTTGCAGGAATGGAGCGAGGCGCGGGAACTTGACTGGTATCTGCTGGATAATCCCAATCACAAGCATTTGTTGGATTTTGTAAAGGCGTTGTTACATATTTACAGAAAATATCCTGCCATGTATGAGCAGGATTTGTCCTGGGATGGCTTTGAGTGGATCAATGCCAATGACAGTTATCGCGGCATTTTCAGTTTTATTCGTAAATCAAAAGATGATACCAACAATCTGTTGTTTGTGTGTAACTTTACGCCGGTGGCATACGATGATTATCGTGTGGGTGTTATGGGCAAGCGCAAACACAAATTGTTGCTTAACAGCGAAGATGCTAAGTTTGGCGGAGCGGATCAGAAACGTCAGAAGACGTACACACCGAAGAAGAAGGATTGTGACGGCAGGGAATATTCCATTGCTTATCCGCTACCGGCTTATGGTGTGGCTGTTTTTGTATTTTGACCAGAGCTGCATCTCGACGATGAATGAGGAAGTAAGATAGTTCTATGGCTGATAATACAGAGTTTCAAAAAGAGACAGAGACAATTTCAGAACACACGCGCGTAAGTAGCGTTTTACAGCATCGGAAGAAGATTTTTATCTTCTTCCTTTGCATTGTGTTTATCATTCTGGGAATCCTGATCCATAATCTACAGAAGTTTGATGATTTTGATGTAAAGGATTCTTATGAGAGAACGGATGCTGCGGAGACATCTTATATTGATTTTGGCGGAAATCTTCTCAAATACAGTCGAGACGGCGCATTTTATACCGAATACGATGGAGACCTGATTTGGAATTTTACCTATGAGATGGCGAATCCCAGAATCGATTTCTGCGGCAATTATATTCTGATTTATGATTTACAGGGGACACAGGCATCAATCCTGACGAACACAGGATTCAAGCAGACAATCCGTACCGCGATGCCGATTGTGGATGCCAATATTGCAAGTCAGGGGACCGTTGCGATTCTGATGCAGGATGGGGAAACAGGGTATATCCAGATCTGTGACGAAGAGGGGACAATGCTTGCCTCCGGTGAACTACATATGAAGAACAGTGGTTATCCCATGGCGATTGCCATATCATCCACAGGGGAAAGGCTTATGGTGTCCCAGTTAGATGTCAAGGCGGGGGACGTGAAGACAACCATCTCGTTTTATGATTTTGGAAAGACGGGGGAGGAACAGATTGATAATATCATTGCTACATACAGTTTCTCGGATCAAGTCATCCCGGAGATTGCGTATGTGGACGGTGACCGGGCAGTGGCATTCGGCGATAGTGAAGTCATCCTGTTCCAAAACAATGCGAAAGCGACAATTGCCAAGGAAATTTTTGTTGATGGAGAGGTCAAAAGCGTGTTCTATGATGAGCGCTTTTTTGGCACCATATGTGGAACCACAGATGAGGACGGCAACTATATCAATCAGATGACGGTCTATACCGTCGGTGGATTTAAGAGATGTCAGAAGACCATTGATCTTTCCTATTCCAAGGCGGAATTTCTGTCGAACCATGAAATTTGCCTGTCAAATAATAAAGAGGTGGCGATTTATACGCTTCAGGGAATCAAAAAATTCGCATATACTTTTGAAACAGGCATATATAAGATTATACCCGGCGACAGTTCTCGCCGATATACTTTTGTGGAAGATGGACATACCGATGTGGTAAGGCTAAAATAATAGGCAGAATCATCTTCCGTAGAAATCAGCGTTGTCTGAGAAAGGAAAGAAAGAGAGTTTTTTATGAATATTGTGTTGATTGTAACACTGTTTATTTTATTTTTTCTAACATTACAGGGATGGCGCAAAGGGATTCTTGGCGTTATTTTCGGTTTGATATCCTGGGTGTTCATCTTCTTGTTTGTTGCGGTGGCACATCCGTATATCGAAAACTATATGCGAAATAATACAAAGATCTATGATAATGTGTATCAGCAGACAGTCCATTTTTTGGACAACAAATCCAGTGCGCAGCCGCAGGATAGTGGCCTGAGTGAATGGTACGCGTCGATTACGGAAGGCATACCGCAGGACGTGGTCGATGGTGTGACGCAGGAACTGAGTAAAATGGAAGTATCGGCAGAGAATAACGAATCGTTGGAGCAGTTGTTGTCAGGTTTGATGTCCGATCAGTCAGTCACACTGGACCAACTTGGCGGGGCTGCGAATGTCATGCAGATATCTGACGGGACACAGACCGTGCAGCAGTTGATTGCTGTCCAACTCACAGATTTTATGGTACAGGGTATTGCTGTAATTGTGGCGTTTGTGGTGGCACAGATTCTGGTGTGGATTGTGGGCTGCTTCATCAAGGGCGTGGGTAAGATACCGGGCATACGTCAAATCAATGGTGCATTGGGTCTGGTGGCAGGTGCGCTGGAGGGATTTATCGTTGTGTGGATTTTGATGTATATTGCCGCATGTATCAGTACGACGACGCTTGGGCAGGGCATCATTGCCGATATCAATGACAATGTATTTCTTACATATTTATATAATCACAATCTGATTATGGCATTTATTTCTACTATATAATGTGAGGTGTCAAAAGTATTTTGATCCTTATGTAATATATGTGATAGCGAACAGGACAGAATAATAGATGTTGGGGCTCAAAATCAGCAAACCCCAACATCTATTTTTGTGTACGAAATAAACAAATTTTAGCAAAAAATAATGGTGAAAATTCCTTGACATAAAAAGATGATTTTGCTATTATAATTTTCGCACCGCAAAAGCGAGGTGCGTCTTAAGAATAGCATAGCGAGTCGAAAACAGTTTAAAAAAGTTGTTGACAGACATAACAAGTTATGATATTCTTAATGAGTTGCGT
>CAMAKU010000105.1 GCA_945836255.1 uncultured Roseburia sp.
TGATCCCGGTCTAACTGATCAATCAGTTCCATCTGTTTCCGGTCTTCATACGACACGCTTATCGGTTGCTGTCCCATACACTACGCTCCCACCTTGGAATACACAGCCTTTGCCGTAATCCCTTGAATGTTTCCGATGCGTCCTGCCAAAGCACTAATGATATCCTGCGGCGCATCTACCGCTACGCTGATTAGCGATATCCCCCGCTTTTCATAGGGGATGCCCATGCGTCCGATAATATGCTGCCGATATTCATGCAGCACATGATTTAATTCTTCCGCTTTGTCGGGCTGCTCCACCACAATTGCCAGAATCGCCACTCTTGTATCCATATCCTTTTTCTCCTTCTTTTTATTGCCGGTAAATTCAAATCTACCTTGTCCTGCCATAAATACAACCGATAAGACGGCAACAAAAAAATCCCCGCATCAAAAGATACAGAGACTCCGCCAAAAAATATTCCGTATCTTAACCCTCAGGTCTCCCTTTGGGCGCAGATGCTGATTTCTATGCAATATGATTGTCATCAAATACCATCCGGCATTGATATGTTATTAAAATAAAAATAGAAGCGTTACCTTCACAGTTGACTCAACCCAGGCACCCCTGCGGCACCCGGAAAATCCTTCTTAGTGCTGCTCCATTCCTGACCTGACACGATTCGTAGGCATCCGCCGCGCAGGACCCAGATCTCAACGCCACTTATGAAGGCCGCTTCTAGATAGTCATTGTATGGTAAAAGCAGTCGTTTGTCAACCAATCAAAACTGCTTCTTCTGCTCGCGAAGTTCCGTAAAGAAATCCGTCAAAAGGGAGGAACACTCCTCTTCCAGCACGCCCCGCTCCACATCTACCTGATGGTTAAACGCATCCATCTGTAAAATATTGAGAACCGACCCTGCACAACCGGCCTTTGCATTCATGCTACCAATCACCGCTCGTTTCAGTCGGGCTTGTACCATTGCGCCTGCGCACATCTGGCATGGCTCCAGCGTCACATACATGGTGCAGTCTTCCAGCCGCCAATCGCCGGTCTTTTTACACGCCTGCTGCATGGCAATCAATTCCGCATGGGACAGCACATTCTTGTCGGTATTGCGCTTGTTATATCCCTTGCCGATCACCTTATCATCACGCACGATTACACAGCCGATGGGCACTTCGTTGATATCCTGTGCCTTCTTTGCTTCTTTCAGTGCCAACTTCATATATTTCTCGTCATGCTTTTTCTGTTTGTTCTTTTCAAATTCATCTCTCAGTGCCATATGGAAAAACCTCCGCTAAACTGTTATACTTCGTATTATAACACATTATAGGAGAAATGTTATGCAGATATACGGTTTACAAAAAACAACACTTGTAGATTATCCGGGACATGTGGCAACGACGCTTTTTACCGGGGGCTGCAACTTCCGCTGTCCTTATTGTCAAAACAGTGATCTGGTTGTTGGCGTCAGCGAGGTGGAGCCTTACAGCGATGCGGAGATTTTCCGTCATCTGCAGAAACGCCGCGGCGTGCTGGACGGTGTGGTAATCAGCGGCGGCGAACCGACGCTTCATCCCGATTTGCCGGATTTCATTCGACGGATCAAGGAGCTGGGCTATCTGGTCAAACTGGATACCAACGGTACCAATCCTGCCATGCTGCGGGATCTGGTCAATGACGGCCTCATCGACTATGTTGCCATGGACATTAAGCATTCCCGTGCAAAATATCAAACCATCGCCTGTCAGGAAACATTTTGCTTGGATGACATTGTCGCATCAGTGGACTTTTTGAAGGAGGGCCACATAGACTACGAATTCCGCACAACCCTGTGTCAGGAATTCCACAAAGAGACGGATATAACCGCCATCGGGCTTTGGCTCATGGGTGCAAAGGCCTATTACCTGCAGCCCTACAAAGAATCTGACGGCGTGCTTCATCCGGGACTGCACGCGCACAGCAAGGAGATGCTGGAAGAATTTGTAACCATCTTGTCAGCATTTATCCCAAAAGTAGAAATTCGAGGAATGAACGAATGATTTTTGAACAAGAAACCGATCGCCTTATCCTGCGCATTTTAACGGCGGATGCCGCAGAGCAGACACTGCGGTTTTATCAGGATAACGCTGCTATTTTTGAAAAATACGAGCCCATCATCGGGGATAATTTCTATAGTCTGGAGCATCAGCAGAACCTGCTGGCCTACGAGTATCAGGAGATTCTGAAATTACATATGATACGTTTCTGGCTGTTTGAAAAAGGACATCCCAACCAGATCATCGGGACCATCAGTTTTCATAATATTGCACCGGATATTTTCTCCTCGGCACAGATTGGCTATAAGATGGATGCCCGCTACTGGCGCCGGGGCTACTGCTACGAGGCGCTCAGTGCCGGCATCCGTTTTGTGACACATGACATCGGCATCCGCCGTTACGAGGCACTGGTGTTGCCGGAGAATGTCCCGTCCATCTGTCTGCTGGAGAAGTTACATTTCACCCGAGAGGGTCTGCTTCGGGACAAAGTCTATTTACAGGATCAGTGGCGCGACCACTACCTCTACGCATTGATATGCAAATAATTCTTTTATTTTATGCCCTTTTTTCCGTCGCGTTGAGACTTTGTATCCAGCGTTTTCTCCGAAATACCATGACGGAGATACCGAACCGGACGCACTCTTCCAGAGATAACAGAAAATAGACTTGCGGTATGGTCAGTTTCCAGACGAATGCTGCCAGCAATCCCAGCGGAACACCAAAGCACCACGTCCCAATCATATCAATCACCATCACATAGTTCGTCTTTCCGCCGCTTCGCAGGATACCGCCCCCCAGGATCATGTTCAGTACTTTAAATGGCGCGATCAGCGCATAGGCAATCAGGATCTGTTGCGTCATCTGCTTTACCATATCTTCTACCTGATAGATCTCTACATAGAATGAACGCATGAGAACGATCACCACAGACAACGCCACGGAACCCACAGCGCCATACCAAATTAACCGTTTTGATGCCTGATAGGCATCGTCGTATTCCTTGTTTCCCAATTTCTTTCCGATCAGAATGCCCGCCGCCTGGGACAGACCACAGAGTGCACCGATCATCAAACCTTGTACCGGATTGATTAGTGTCATGGCCGCGCTGGCGGCCGTTCCCATGTGACCATAGATTGCGGCATAAACATTTTCACCCAGACTCCACACCACCTCACACATTAAGATGGGCAGTAACATGCCAACATACTGTCTTGCATTGAATGTGCCTATCTTCTTTTCACACCCTGACGTATCAAAACCCAGTACGGTCTGCCACTGCATCATTGCAATCATAAGCAACAAATTCACGCACTGCGCAATGACGGTTGCAATGGCTGCACCTTTTACGCCCATCGGCGCAAATCCACATTTCCCAAAGATTAACACATAATTGAGGCCCGTATTTAAAAGTGCAGACGCCACACTTGCATATAACGGGTACTGTGCCCTTTCCATGCAGCGCAACAGCGTAGAAGCCATCGTCGCTCCTGCCATGGGAAGAAACGTTCCCGCCACCATCATCAGATAGTTTGCCGCCGTCCGTGCCGTTGCCGGTTCCTTTGTATAAAGACCCATGATCTGATTCGGAAACAAGACACAAACCATAGAAAAAAGAACTGCCATCGCAACGGCAACCATCAGATTCACATAAAAACTTCGTTTGACTTCCCGTTGATTCTTCTGTCCCAGATATTGGGCAATCATAATTCCACCAACGGCACCGATGGCCGAAATCACCACCGAATACATAGATGCAAATTTGCCCGCCAGCCCCACTGCTGCAATGCTGACACTGCCCAACTGGCCGATCATAATCTGATCCACGATACTGAAAGATGCCTGCAACATGGATTGCAATGCCACCGGAATCGCCAACTGGCACACAGTTATGAAAAAAGAATGTTTGCGTATCATATGCACGCCTCCGTCATCAATTTCTATGGTTTTATTGTAGAGAGAAACCCCAGAAATTACAAAGGTTAAACGCGTAACCCCGAACAAAAAAGAAGGGATGCATTTGTGCAGATGTTACAAATGCATCCTGGTTGTCTTTTCTGCTTACTACTTCTGTGTCATAAAAATACGTCTTCGCATTGTACGGTACTTGCCCGCTCCACCAGTGTCACCGGCAATGTGATCGTGGTTTCCGTAACTCTGTTTTCCTTTAATTCCTGCAATTTTTCTATGGCAATCTTTGCCCGCATGGCACCGTCCTGCCGGACGGTTGTAAGTGTAGGTGCAATCATTTCACACATGGGAATGTCATCAAAGCCGGCAACAGATATATCCTTGGGAACATCAAATCCATTCTCATTCAGAAAATGAATCAGATCAATGGCATAATAATCTGAAACCGCAAATACGGCCGATATCCGGCGAAACTGTTCAATCTTCCTGCGGTAATAATCCCAGCGTTCTTTTTTTCGCATGGGAATCACCATGATTCCGGTATTGTCAGACCCGAATGCCTGACAAAAACCATCCATCCGCTCCCTGTCAACGCCGGTCTCGTTATCCGAAATACACAGCGCCGTGTGATGTCCACATCTTTTGAACAATGCTCCCATCTGATATCCACCGTCAAAATTATCAATCGTAATATTGACGATGCGCTCCGGCTTGTCACAGAAACCGTCATACACCACAAAAGGTATCCGCATATGATTTCTCAGATACATATAGTCCTGCTGACAGAATCCGATAACGACGACGCCATCCATATTCCACATGGAAGCAAATTGCAGAATTTCTTCCGGATGCTTCGCCTTTTTTACCATCATGAACTGTCCCTGCGCTTCAATCTCTGTGGAAAGATAATTGAGAGATGAGGAGATAAACGCATCATCCAGCGTATGACCCTCATATTTTTCATGGTCATTGACAAACACACCAATGATTTTTGAGGAATTCTGCGCCAACAAAATACCTGCCATACTGGGTATGTACCGGCGCTCTTCCAATAACGCCTGCACGCGCTTGACCGTCTCGTCCGACACTTTCTTTGTTTTTCCGTGGATTACATTAGACACGGTGGCGGTGCTAAGCCCCAACTCCTCCGCTATGTCACTGATGCGTACGCGCTGCTCCATCGTTTCTTATCCTTCCCTATATTAGTAGCCATGAATTTCTCTTCAGATTTGTCTCCTACGACTATATTCTACACCACTACATTGCTTTTTAATTATATAAAGATATTTTAGCATGGATGAATCCTAGTATCTATGTGAAAAAATTATTGGATACTAATAATAGGGCACATAC
>CAMAKU010000106.1 GCA_945836255.1 uncultured Roseburia sp.
TCTGTGAGCAATGCCATCAGTGCTCATGACAAGTTGGACACGCTGAAGTCCATGAAGAGTGAAGCCCAGTATGCGACAGAGGAGTATCAGACCAAACTGGATGAGTGGATCACGGCGGCACAGAAAGAAGCAGATTACGCGGATGATCATCTGCAGAAATTGTTCAGCACAGAGATTGGCAAGGTGGACGAGTACTTGGAAAAGATTAACCTGTCCATCACACAGGTGGGTTGTACCGTAGACCAGTTAAAGTTGACAGAGACCAGAATGAGTAATCAGCAGGAGACCTTAGAGGAGTTGCAGTCAGAAAATGACAATCTGGATCTTTCAGAGATCATCATCAATTATACGGCAATGTATAATGCTTATCAGTCATCACTGACGGCGGCAGGTAAACTCAGCGGTATGACGCTGTTGAATTATCTGTAATGAATGATAGAAATAAAGGAGAAGAATACTATGAGAGTAGAAACAAAATTATTTGGTGTCATTGAGATCGCAGATGATAAGGTGATTACATTGACAAGAGGGCTGATCGGTTTTCCCCAGATGCAGCATTTTACGCTAATCTATGATGAGCAGAAGCAAAACCGTGGGACGATTATGTGGTTCCAGTCATTGGATGAACCGGAATTTGCTATGCCGGTAGTTGATCCGTCAAGTATCTGTGAAGATTACAATCCAACTGTGAATGATGAACTGTTGTCTGCCATTGGTGAGTTGAATGATGAGAATCTGTTTGTACTGGTGACCATCAAGGTGCCATCCGATATTACCAAGATGACCATCAATCTGAAGGGACCCATCATCATCAATTCCGATACACGTCTGGGAGAGCAGATCATCGTTGAAGATGATGTGGATATGCGCTTCCCAATCTATGACATTTTACAGAGCAAAAAGGAAAAGGCAGGTGAGTAGAAATGCTGGCATTGACAAGAAAAAAGGGTGAATCCATTATCATTAATAATAATATCGAAATCAGTGTTCTGGAGATCCGGGGAGACCAGATCAAAATAGGCATCTCTGCTCCCAAGGATGTTCCGGTCTATCGAAAGGAAGTCTATCTGCAGATTCAGGAGGAGACCAAAGCCTCTATGAGCATCGATGGAATTGATGCGCTGCAGAATCTGTTATAGCATATGACATGGATTGAGTGAGGAGAAAGGAATCCCGTCTGTGGGATTCCTTTTTCGGTTTCTGCTGAAAGCAGGGGTTAATTAATTGTAAGAACGTCCGATATAAGATACAGAAGGATTGACATTAGAGATCATGCACACGGAGGTGTAACCATGAAAGTAGAAGCAATGAATTCCGTCAATAACAGTTACCAGGGACAGGGAAGTTCGGGTGTATCTGTGACAGAAGCGCAGATCAGTAGCAACAGTAGTCTGGCAGAAAGTACGGTGTCGCGTCCGTCAAATGGCAACAACATGGATGCCATAGAGTTGAGCGCAGCATCGCAGTCTGCAAAGATCCAGTCCATCCGCGAGGAAGGACAGGCCAGCAATGAACAGATTCGCCAGGCGGTAGAGAAGATTAATCGGAACGCGCATAATGAAGAGGCTGTCTTTGGCATTCATGATGCGACCAACCGCGTTACCATTAAGATCATTGACAAGGAGACAAAGGAAGTCATCAAGGAATTTCCGCCGGAGAAGACGCTGGATATGATCGCTAAGGTATGGGAAATGGCTGGGATTATGGTAGACGAGCGGAGATAGGAGGCAGGATATGGCAATTCGTATGTCCGGTATGATATCGGGAATGGATACAGAAGCATTAGTATCTGCCATGGTATCTACCTATGTTGAGAGAAAACAGAAATATCAAAAAGCACAGACCAAACTGGAATGGAAGCAGGATGCCTACAAATCCATCAATACGAAGGTATACAGTTTGTATAGCAAAGTCAGCAACCTGCGTTTTTCCAGTGCTTATAATATGAAGAAAACGACGGTTTCGGATTCCACGAAGGCATCTGTGATTGCCAGTGGAACGGCAATCAACGGGACGCAGTCGTTACAGATCAGCCAATTGGCGAAGTCCGGTTATCTGACTGGTGCCCAGTTCAAATCCGGTACAACGGAGAATAGTACACTGGCAGATCTGGGATATACGGGCGCCGATACCACGATTACGGTCCGGGTCGGCGACAGTGCGAAGGATATCGCCGTAACCAAGGATACGACGATTTCAGAACTGGTCAGCAAACTGAATGAATCTGGCGTGAAGGCAAATTACGATGGGGCGAATCAGCGTATTTTCGTGAGTTCCACAGCCACCGGAACGGCAAATGATTTCTCATTGACGGCTTCTGATATGTCCGGATTGCAGGCTTTGGCTGCTGCCGGACTGAGTGTGGCGTCTGAGGCGAATACCGAAGTATACAAAGCGAATGCTGCGTATGCCATCGGTACCATGGGCGTGGATGGAAGCGGCAATGTGGTCAATTACTTTGAACTGGACGGTGACGGCAATATCGTCTATGACAAGGATGGCAAGGCGAAGGTCAACAGCGGTGTGACTTACAGCGCATCTGAGACACAGAAGGCAATTCTGGCAATTCTGGAGCAGGTTAAGACAGCACGGGATGAGAATGCGGATCTTGCACTGGAAAAGGCGGCGCTGGAAAAGAAGATTTCTTATTCCGTGGCAAAGGATGCGCTTAATCAATATGTCGCAGATCAGAGCGATGATAAAAAGGCAGATGCAAAACAACTGATTCGTCTGTTAAAGGAAGAAAGCAATAAGTATAAATATGTCAATGCGGATGGAGAGGTCGTAACCGATTATGAAGGCGGCGCCGGTATGGTATCCTTGGAAGATAAGATCAAGGAATTGGCGAAAAGCACCGGCCTGATTACCACAAGTACCAATGAAGACGGTGAAGAAAAAGAGGATTCCACGGCATTGGATGCATTAAAAGCAAATGTGCAGACAGTGATTGCAGTGGATGATAATGCCGTCTATACAGAGGATGATAAGAAGGCGTATTATCTGACAGAGGACGAGAGGACTGCATTGCAGGCAGAGGATGGACGTCTGGCAGAGATTGCGGCACAGACAGCGGCCAATAATGCCATTCTTGCGGACCCAAAAAATAGTTATTGGGATGTCAAGGACTATACAGATGTGGATCTTGATATACTGGCCAGTGAGATTACCGATAAGATTACTACGGCAAAAGAAATCGTTGAGGGCAATATCAGTATTCCTATCAGCAAAGGTGCCACACGTGTGGATGCGCAGGATGCCAAGATTATCTTAAATGATGCAGAGTTTACATCGGATTCCAATACGTTCAATATCAATGGTCTGACGATCAAGGCCCTTGCTGAGACCAAGGAGGGAGAGACCCTTACCATCAGTACGGATACCGATTCACAGGGGATGTATGATAAGATCAAGGATTTCCTCACCGAGTATAATGCACTGATCAACGAATTATCTTCCTTGTATAATGCGCAGTCCGCTTCCGGCTATGAGCCGCTGACGGATGAAGAGAAAGAGTCCATGTCCGATTCGGAGGTGGAGAAATGGGAGACCAAGATTAAAGATTCCATTTTACGGCGTGATTCCACCATTGGTGGTGTGATCACAGCCATGAATACGGCGATGACCAAGGCGTATGAGGTGAATGGCAAGAGTTATTCGCTGGGAAGTTTTGGAATCCAGACACTTGGTTATCTGAATGCAGCTAAGAATGAGAACTATGCGTTCCATATTGATGGAGATTCTGAGGATGATGTGTCATCCGGCAAGACGGATAAGTTACTCTCGATGATTACCAATGAGCCGGAAGTGGTGGAAGACTTCATGAAGCAACTGACATCGGGGCTTTATTCGGCACTGGATGAGAAGATGAAATCCTCATCTCTAAGCAGTGCTTACACTATTTATAATGATAAGCAGATGACCAAGGAATACAATAACTACAAGACCTTAATCAAAACTTGGGAAGAAAAGATTGCGGATATGGAAGATCGTTATTACAAGCAGTTCTCCAACATGGAGTCACAGTTGGCAAAATTGCAGAGTTCCACATCATCGCTATCCAGCCTATTAGGCAATTCGTAAGTAAATGCTATACAGGGAGGTAAACCATGACACAGGCAAACGGATATAATGCATACGCTCAGAACAAGGTAATGACGGCATCGCCGGCAGAATTGACGTTGATGCTCTACGAAGGGGCAATCAAGTTCTGTAATATTGCAGTGGTTGCGATTGAGCAAAAAGATTATGCAAAGGCAAATACGAATATCCAGAAGGCAGAACGCATTATCGGAGAGTTCCAGGCCACCTTGAATTTTAAGTATGCGGTTGCAAAAGATTTTGACAACGTGTATCGTTATCTGATGGAACGTCTGATTCAGGCAAATATGAAAAAGGATACCGAGATTCTCGAAGAGGTGTTGAAGCATCTGCGCACCATGCGCGATACATGGAAAGAAGTCATGCACCTGACGAAGAATGGTACCGATGTGGCATAGGAAGGGAACAAATGTCAGAGAAGAATTATATTCAGATTCTCGAGGACAGCCTTGAGAAAAAGATTGATGTGTTGCGCCAACTGCAGGTGCTCTGTCAGGAGCAGGCGGATATCCTACAGGATGACGCTTCAACACCGGAGGCCTTTGAAGAAAATATTGACCGGAAGGGACAGTTGATTGAGCATCTGGAACGTCTTGATCAGGGATTTGAGCAGTTATTTGCCAAAGTGGAGCAGACATTGGATGCTGACCGCGATCAATATGCAGATGCGATCCGTCATATGCAGGAGATGATCCGGGAGATTACGCAGCGCAGCACCAATATTCAGGTCATGGAGCGTCAGAATAGTGAATTGGCGCGAAAGAAGTTCTCGCAGGTTCGTTCTCAGGCGAAAGAACTACGTCAGAGCCGCAAGGCGGTGAGTTCCTACTATCAGAATATGATGCAGGCAGGAACGGTGGAACCGCAGTTTATGGATAGTAAAAAATAATTTAAAAATTATTTTTTTCTATAAAGTATTGGAGAAATTCTCCGATATAGAAAGTACAAGGGCAGGAAACATCTGCTCGCGAGGAGACCGGCGGAGTGTACGTCCCAAGGAATCCTCGGAACAATCAATTACATGTGTCATGGACGACACATTATTTTCAAGGAGGAAAAATTATGGTAGTACAACACAACATGCAGGCTATGAATGCTAGCCGCGTACTTAATGTAACAGCAAATCAGCAGGCAAAGAGCACAGAGAAGTTATCTTC
>CAMAKU010000107.1 GCA_945836255.1 uncultured Roseburia sp.
GTCATTGTACCATTTCACCTTTGAAATAACAACAGCGATTCCTGCGAGATTTTTCTTCCTTATTTACCCAAAAAGGATTATAATGAAACCAATTTTTATACGGAGGTTCCGACAACGAAATGAGTACATTAAATTTGACACTACTGACTGATTTATATGAGATGACGATGATGCAGGGATACTTCAAGAGCAACCAGAACCGCACCGTCATCTTTGATGCCTTTTACCGCACGAATCCGTCGGATGGTGGATATGCCATCTGCGCCGGTGTGGAGCAGGTCATCGACTATATTGAGAATCTGCATTTTGACGCAGATGACATTGCCTATCTGCGCGGGCTCCAGATTTTTGATGAGGATTTCCTGGCCTATCTCTCGGATTTCCATTTTTCGGGCGATATCTACGCGATTGCAGAGGGCTCCGTCATCTTTCCCCGGGAACCGCTGATTAAGGTCGTTGCCCCCATCATGGAAGCACAACTGGTGGAGACCGCCATCTTAAATATCATGAATCATCAATGTCTGATTGCCACCAAGGCCGCCCGGGTCTGTTATGCCGCCGACGGCGATGGCGTCATGGAATTTGGCCTGCGGCGTGCCCAAGGACCGGATAGCGGCACCTATGGTGCCCGAGCAGCTATGATTGGTGGCTGTGCCGGAACCTCCAATGTACTGGCCGGCCAGATGTTTGACGTCCCGGTGCTGGGCACACATGCCCATAGTTGGATTATGAGTTTCCCGGATGAATACACAGCATTTCGGGAGTACGCGCGTCTCTACCCCAACGCCTGCACGTTGCTGGTAGACACCTACGACACCCTCAAATCCGGCATTCCCAATGCCATCCGTGTCTTTACGGAAATGCGCGACGCGGGTATCCCTCTGACCAGTTATGGCATCCGTATGGACAGCGGCGACCTGGCTTATCTGTCCAAGCAGGCCAGAACCATGCTGGACGAGGCTGGTTTCCCGGACGCTGTCATTGCCGCTTCCAATGATCTGGATGAGTATTTGATTCAAAGTCTGAAAAGTCAGGGTGCCACCATCACCTCCTGGGGTGTTGGTACCAACCTCATTACTTCCAAAGACTGCCCTGCTTTTGGCGGCGTCTACAAACTGGCAGCGATTGAAGGCGATGATGGTCATTTTATTCCCAAAATCAAACTTTCCGAGAACACTGAAAAAGTGACGAATCCCGGTAACAAGACGGTTTACCGTATTTATGATAATGAGACCGGAAAAATCAAGGCCGATCTCATCTGTCTGGTAGGCGAGACTTTTGATGAGACACAGGACATGCTGTTGTTTGATCCCAACGAGCCCTGGAAGAAAACTACACTCCCCGGCCGCTCTTATCACATGAAAGAATTATTGATAAAAGTCGTAGAAAACGGACGACGATGCTATACCTCGCCGTCCGTTATGGAAATCCGTACCATATGTACCCGGGAAAAAGATACCCTCTGGGATGAAAACAAACGCTTTATCAATCCTGCCGAGATTCATGTGGACCTGTCACAGAGGCTCTACGACATGAAACAGGAACTGCTGTCTCAGCACTCTAATTAAATCCGATGAGTTTCTGGGACAGTTTATAAGCCTTGACCGAAAGATGGCGGCCAAAACGTCCCGGAAGATTCATCGCATGCCCCAGCACACCCCAACGCAGGTGGCGATAGGTGCGAATGTCTTTCTCCTTAATGTAGCGCCAGAGTTCCTTGACCTTTCGTAAGTTTTCAGGGTCCTCGGACACATACGCGATGGAGGTGGAGACCACAGTAATGGTCTCAAGATAAGATAACATATATTCCCGCAAATGCTCTTCTTCAATGGACCAGAGATCAAAGTCATCCACCATACGACGGTTTACATAAAGTTGCTGGTCGATGCGCTTAATCATATTCTTCTCATTGACGGACTGTCCGTCTCTGCCAATATAATAGCGGTAAAAATCCACATTCAGATAGTACAGCGTCTTCACCGACGGCAGCGGTTCGTAGACAAATAAATTGTCCACATAAAACGTATGCTTCGGCAGTTCCAGATGGCAGTCCCGCAGCAACTGAGTCCGATAAGTAACCGAATGCATCAGGATAGAAAATCCCTTGATATTATGTTTCATATCCTCCCAGCCCATGATGCGTTCCTGCTCAAACAAAAGGGTGTACATCATCCGGCGTTGGTGATGATAGTCTCCGTCAATCTTTTCGTAGACATAGTTCGTCAAAAGCATATCCACCAGTGTATCCTCAGCCACAAAGCCCTTCAAGGTCTCCATCACGCGCTGATAGGCTTCCTGATCTACCCAGTCATCACTGTCAACCACCTTGAAATAGAGGCCGGTGGCATTGGCAAGCCCGGTGTTGACCGCACAGCCATGTCCTCCATTCTCCTGATGCACTGCCTTGATGATGGTGGGATACTTCTCGGCGTACGCGTCGGCAATCTCTGCCGTGCGATCGCTGGAGCCATCATCGACAATAATAATCTCCACATCTTCGCCACCCGGCAGTAGCGACTCAATACACTTGGACATATATGCTTCCGAGTTATAACACGGAATCGCAAAAGAAACAATCTTCATTTTCATTCTCCTTTTTACCATTGCCCCCATTTCGGAGCAAAGAACATTTCATTCCCGAAACATTATACACATAAATGCTGCAAAGCACAAAACATTTTATGATTCTTCCCGCAGACGAATACACTTTGCGTATGCGTCAAACGCAGCCGGAACGGCATATTCCCGTCTGGTCTGTTCCAAGGGAACCAGAAGATATCCACCCTCCCGAGAGGCCGATTCCGACACGGCAAAACTGTCGACGTCTGCTACTCGGATCATGTAGCCGGTCATCTGCCATTCAATATGGGAAAAAATATGCTTTGCCTCCGGCAGACATTGTACCTGAAGTGGCATCAGATTCTGGTATTCCGCAAAACGCACCGCTTCTTCCTGGGTCAGATGTCCCTCCAGATTGGGAAATTCGTACAATCCAGCCAGCAGTCCCTTCGGTGGACGCTTACGGAGCAGAACCTTTTCTCCATCCCGGATCACCAAGACCGTCTTCTTCTCGATACGTCTCGCCTTGGCCTTTGTCTTCACCGGCAGGCGATCATAAGAGCCATTGGCATATCCACGGCAAAGAGACTGCCATGGACATTCACTGCATTTGGGCTGTCCGTTGGGAATGCACACCAACGCCCCAATCTCCATCAACGCCTGATTAAACAGACCTGCTTCACGGGGCATCACGGTTCGCAGTACCTCCGTCACCATCTTTTTCGTAGCATCTTTAGCAATATCCGAATCATCCTCCGTCACACGGGAAAGGATGCGAAGCACATTTCCATCCACCGCAGGCACACGCTCATCAAAGGCAATCGAAGCGATGGCACCGGCAGTATATGGTCCAATCCCCGGCAACGTCAGAATCTGTTCATAGGAAGACGGCATCTTCCCTTCATACTGTTCCTGTATCATCTGCGCCGCCTTTTGCATATTGCGAACGCGATTGTAATACCCCAGCCCTTCCCACAATTTAAGCAGCGGATCCTCCTGGCAGGAAGCCAACGCGGCAATGTCCGGTAGTTGCTCCATAAAACGACGATAATACGGAATCACCGCCTCCACACGTGTCTGCTGCAACATAATCTCCGACACCCAGATGTGATACGGGTCCCGGTCTTCACGCCAGGGAAGCTTCCTCTGATGTGAGTCATACCATGTTACTGCCGGTTCCACCAGCCCACGCAAGTCAAAATCTTGTATCATCCTGTACTCATCTTTCCGTCATCTGTCCTGCGACATACGAAGGACATTCCATATCATTTCGGCTCATTATAGCATAAATATCCCCTATTTTCTCCGTTTTCCAACATTTTTCATAAAATCTTAACAAATAAATACGGGAAACGAAAAGAAAAACCTCCGGTTGCCAGACATAAATCTGGCCACCGGAGGTCATTACATTTTGTGAATATTTTATCTTAGAAATCTGTCAAGTCAGCAGCACGTCTTTCCAGGAATGCGCTCATACCTTCCGTCTTGTCGTGTGTAGAGCAGGTGATACCAAACAGGTTTGCTTCCATCTCAACGGCATTCTTGATATCCATGTCATAACCGTTATTGATTGCCGCTTTGGCAACAGATACTGCATAACTTCCCTTGCTGCAAATCTTCTTTGCCATTGCCTTCGCCGTATCCATCAATTCTTCCTTCGGAACTACTTTGTTCACAAGACCGATACGGTAAGCTTCGTTGGCATCAATGTTATCGCAGGTAAAGATCAATTCTTTCGCACGTCCCATACCAACCAGACGAGCCAAACGCTGTGTACCGCCAAATCCCGGGATGATACCAAGACCTGTCTCCGGCTGTGCAAAACTTGCATTGTCAGAAGCGATGCGGATGTCACATGCCATTGCAATCTCACATCCACCACCCAGGGCGAATCCATTGACGGCGGCAATCGTCACCTGACGCATATTCATCAATTTGAAAAATGGTACCGATGCTTTCATACCGAATGCTCTGGCTTCCGCAGCAGAGAAATTAACCATCTCTGCGATGTCAGCGCCGGCAACAAATGATTTGAATGGGTTATCTTTCTTGTCAGGACCACCTGTTAAGATAACAACCTTGATATCATCTCTGGCTTCGATGTCCGTCAGGGCAACATTTAACTCATCCAGTGTCTCACTGTTCAGAGCGTTGAGGGCAGCAGGACGGCAGATGCTCAGTACTGCGATCTCGTCAGCAACTTCCAATTTTAAATTCTTGAATTCTCCCATGGTTTTTCCTCCTCAATTTCACGACAGAATGATTTGTCTGTCAAATTTTTCCGTTGTCCTCACTATACTACTTTGACAAAAATTTGTCAATCCTCATTCCATCTGCTGCCTTTTGCGGTAACGATAACCCGCTACCCAACACTCAACCAGCAAAATCGTAGCGACAAGCAGATTTCCCAGCACTCCCATCTGTGGCGCTGCAAATAAAACCACGGCAATCGAAGCATAAATAAAAACCAAATGGAACCAAAACATCTTCTGTTGATATTCGATTTTCCCGATTTGCCACTGACAGAACAGATGCAACAGAATTGCGACGATCGCCATAATCCTGATCCAAAACGGATACGACCATCCCAACGCGTCATTATACTGTTCCACGTAGAAAACCATCCACAAAAAAATCACCGCTTCGGCAACTGTTTCTGTTCGTCGAATTGCTTTTTCATGCTTCAT
>CAMAKU010000108.1 GCA_945836255.1 uncultured Roseburia sp.
ATGCTGGATGCTGTCAGAACCGGTGATATGGAGGAAGTCCTGAAGAAAAGACAAAAACTGGAACATTATAAGTTGGAAGGACTGGACGAAACATCACCGCAGTTTGGCAAACGAATGTTGATTGTGCAGAATACATTGCTTCGGAAAGCAGTACAGAAAGAATCTGTCCATCCGGTGCACATTGATTTTATGAAACTATTTAAGAAGTGTCAGGGGATGACGCCCAGAGAATATAGACAATTGATGCAGGAGAATCATTAGTCAAAATCACCGTTTAATCAATCACAAGTGTCCCCAGTTGATAGCCATTGGGGGTCAGCGGCATGGTATTACCCAGACAGATAACCTCGCCGGAAGCAGGGTTTGTGATCATCAGGAAAATATCGTAGGAGCCTTTGTCGTAAGCGCGTACGTCAATCGCCTGACGGATGGTGGCGGCCTCGGAAGGTGCCCAGGTGCGATTATCCATGTCGATGGGGAGCGTAATCATCTCCTCGGTCTCGGTGTTTCGCAAAATAATGCTGGTCTCAAAGCGGCGGTAGGCACTGGAAAACCCTACATTGTCAATGGTAACGGTCAACTCTGCCTGGGAATCATGCCAGGTGTCAAAGGAGAAGTCAGCCGAAGATACCACATACCGGTAGCCCAGATGTGTGGTCATATAATCGTATCCGGTCAGTCCGGCAAACACCGGATCATCGTCATAAGTAGTGTTCTTCCATGCTTCGATGATGGCATTGTTGTCTGTGGATTCCAGATAGGACACCTGTTGATTACGCAATGTGTCTATGGCGGTCGTAAGATCGGCAAGGGAAGCATCATCACCCATGGTACCGCCATGAGGGACGAACTGACTGAGTGCAGCAGTGGCGCGTAGTCCCGCTTCGGATAATTGGCCGGTAATGCCATCGTTAAAAATGCCAAGGCGGTAGGCAAGGGAGCCGTCGTAGGCATTCTTGGCAGATGGAATCTCCGTCTGCCCGGTTACCGTGAGATATTGTGTGCTGTCATGGATGCCAAGATAAATCTCGTCGTCGGTTAAAGACGCGTAGTAGGCACTTAGATCGGCCAGTTCATCGGAGGTTAATCGTGAGGCTACAGTGTCACTGAGGGACTCGTCCACAAACAGGCCTTCCAGTGCATAGATATGTCCGGCATATTGATTGATGATGGGCGACAGTTGCTCCATATGCAGATAGACATTGGTCAGATTCGGTGATTCCGTGGAAGGTAGCACCGGTGTATTCTCATAGCAGAAGCGTAACAGGATCTGCTTGTCTGTGGAGGACCAGGAGGCAAGAATCGCTGTGATTTCCGAAAGGGCATGGTCGGACAGGGAGTCGTTACCATATGCACCCAGATCAATCTTCAGAAGACAGAGTCGTGTGGTATTGTCGGTGGTCAGAGCGCGGGACACAGTGGAAGCATCGAAAGTGACGTCTTCGGCAATGGTGTACGAATAGGTGCGATACCAGCCGCAATACGGGTTGTCCAACGGTTCGTTGGAGGCGGTAAAGGTTTGGGGGGTAAATGTGATGTCAATATTGCGGTAATTAAGCAGGCAGAATCCAACAATGCTGATAAGGGTTAAAAACAGGATCAATCCGCACAGAAAATGCAGACCCCGGTACTTTTTGCGACGATGTTTTGCCATGGTGTTCTCCATTCCTAAAAGATATTCCTAAGTATAGCATATATTTTGCCAATAAAATATGTAAAATGTGTTTAAAATTTGGTGATATTGTTGGTGGCAGGGAAAAAGTATGCTATACTACAGGTATTGAAACGTTTGGGGATAAAAGTATGAAAGATTCTGTCGAACAGCGTAATCGAATAGTGAGAGTCGTTCTGGCAATCGGCAGTGCTTTGCTGGCGATTGCCTTTGTGTGTCTTTTTGCCTTTCTGCTGGGACGCGATTCGGAACTGGCGGAGGAACAGGATTTTGACACGGGATGGGAGATCAGTATCAATGGACAGCGTCAACACTATACAGGAACATTGCCGGAATATCGATTTTCGGATCTGCAGGTTGGGGACGTGGTTGTTTTGACGAACACGCTACCTTCTGATTTTCAGAACGAACAGACCTTGACCGTTCTGGTTTATCTGTCCACGATTGAGGCACAGGTGGATGGACAGGAGGTCTATCGGTATGGGCAGGAGTACGCCGAGAAGAATGAGTTGGTGGGAAGCGGCTACCATTTCATTAACCTGCCCACGGATGCCGCGGGTAAGCAGATTACCATTACCCTTGAAGTACGGGAACCGGGAGCTTTTACGAATATTACCACACCCGTATTATCTGCTACAAAGGATGTGTATCGTGATCTTGCCCACAGACATTTATCCAGTGCCTTTATTGGTGTGTTCCTCGTGTTGCTGGGGGCACTGATGACGCTGGTGAGTGCCGTGGCGTTGTGTTACAGCAAAGTGTACTTGAGGCTCTTGTATACCGGCATTTTTAGTTTTTTAATGGGAATTTGGTCCATGTGTAATATGAAGACTCTGGAGATCTTTAAGGTCAATCTGGCGGCGAATACGCTGACCGAGTATTTGTCACTTTATCTGGCACCCATTGCCTTCATTCTTCTGGTGGCTGAGACGCGTAAGAATATGGCGGCATGGAGGCAGCAGATTGTGTATGCGGCGGCAATCTTGTTGTCCATGTTTGCGGTGATGGCTACCGTACTTCAATTTATGAATATCGACCATTATCCCCGTGTGTTGGGCTATTTCCACCTGTTCGCTGCAGTGTCGCTGTTTTTGGTTTTGATTACCGGTATTGACAAGGGGCATAAGTTAGACCGATCGGCTAAGGCAATGCATGCGGGCATCATCATTTTGTGTATCAGTGTTGGAGCGGATCTGGTTCGTTTCAATCTGCAAAAATATGTCATGCCGGATAACGAATGGTTGTCTGTCAGCGTGATGCCGTACGGCGCATTGTTTTTTATTCTGATGCTGGTGGTTAGTTATATCTTATATGTATATAATATTTTTGTGGATGAAGCAGAACAGGAATGGCTGGCAGAGCGTGCCTACCATGATGAACTGTGCGGCACTTACAACCGCACGAAGTGCAATGAAGTCTTCAACGAACTGGATGAAGGGAACGAAGAGTATGCGCTTGTCAATCTGGATGTCAATGGACTGAAACTGGTCAATGATACGCTGGGGCATGCACAGGGGGATTTGCTCCTTCAGGAATTTGCTGTGATTCTTCAGACGGTATTTAAGAATATTGGCGAGGTGTTCCGTATGGGCGGCGATGAGTTTCTGGTTGTGGTGCGCCAGGATCAGTTCCCTCAGATCGATCAATGTCTCAACCGTATGGTGCGCATGGAGAAACGCCGGTCGGGTGAGTTGTCCTTTGTGATTGATTCGGCTTATGGTGTGGCAAAGAGTACCGAGTGTCCCAATGAGAAAGTACAAAAGGTATATATGCTGGCGGATGAGCGCATGTATGAGATGAAGACCAAACAAAAGATTAACCGCAGATTGCGATAGTTTTCGTGGATGTGACAGAAAAGACCGATAGTGCTATTGGTCTTTTTCTGATACAAAAGAAAGATTGGTAGACAGTTTCCGTAACCTCATGTTATATTATTATCAAGATTGTTATTTTTTTGACAAGTAGTGTGACACGGCGAAGAATGTGTAAGTAGTGCCGGATGTCTGAGGAAAGCATAGGGAGGAGTTGCAGATGTACGCTGACGAAAATGTAATCAAGATCAAACACGATGTACTTTATGAAGTAGCAAAACTGGCATTTGCCGGCGAACTGGAGGAAAAGCGCGACCATATTGCGTTGGAACTGATTCCGGGACCCACACCGCAGTTTCGCTGCTGTATCTATAAGGAAAGAGAAATTATCCGACAGAGAGTGCGTCTTGCCGAGGGCAAAGCGCCGGGACCGGTGGATGACGGTAATATCATTCAGGTCATTAGTTCCGCTTGTGAAGATTGCCCGATCTCCAGTTATGTGGTGACAGACAATTGCCAGAACTGTATTGGTAAGGCATGTATCAATGCCTGCAATTTTGGTGCGATTGAGATGGGACGCCATCGTTCTCACATCGATGCATCCAAGTGTAAGGAATGTGGCAAATGCGCCCAGGCGTGCCCGTACCATGCCATTGCAGCCTTGAAACGTCCCTGTAAATTCAGTTGCCCGGTGGATGCCATCAGTTATGATGAGAACGGGATTTCCGTCATTGATGAAAAGAAATGTATTCGTTGCGGTCTCTGTATCCATCGTTGCCCCTTTGGCGCGATTGGGTCGAAGACCTTTATTGTGGATGTAATCAATGCCCTCAAGTCGGATCGTCCGGTCTATGCCATGGTCGCACCGGCTACTGAGGGACAGTTCGGTGAACACATTACTATGAACAGTTGGAAAAAGGCCATGAAAGCCGTCGGATTTACAGATCTGATCGAGGTAGGTCTTGGGGGCGATATGACGGCGGCCTATGAGGCGGAAGAATGGGCAGAAGCCTATAAGAATGGAAAGAAAATGACCACCTCCTGCTGTCCGGCATTCGTGAATATGGTGAAAAAGCATTATCCGGAACTGATTGAAAATGTTTCCACCACAGTATCACCCATGTGTGCAGTCTCTCGTATGATTAAGGCAAAAGAGCCGGATGCCGTTACCGTATTTATCGGACCTTGTATCTCCAAGAAGTCCGAGGTACGTGACCATGCTATCGAAGGCAATGCGGATTATGCACTTACCTACAGCGAGATTCGTGCCATCATGCGTGCGAAAGGTGTGGAACTGGAAGAAGATGATAATACCTATCAGGAATCCTCTGTATTTGGTAAGCGGTTTGCCAATGCAGGTGGTGTAACGGAGGCGGTACTGCAGAGCCTGAAAGAGAGTGACGATGAGATTGCTGCCACCGTCAACAAGTGTAATGGTGCCGCAGAATGTAAGAAGGCACTGCTTCTGATGAAGGTGGGCAGATTGCCGGAAGATTTCATTGAAGGTATGATTTGTGAGGGCGGATGTGTTGGCGGTCCCAGCGCCTTCCGTGCACAGACAGCGTTCAAGAAAGACCGGGACGAGATGATTGCCGAAGCAGATGATCGTGGCATCCATGAGAATCTTGGTCATTACGATATGGATGGATTTTCCATGCATGCGAAGCGATAATACATTCATACATATGCGTATTCTATGTTATGCCAGCATATCCTATGCTGGCATAAGTTAT
>CAMAKU010000109.1 GCA_945836255.1 uncultured Roseburia sp.
CTGGCCCCTGTGGTTCATCCGGAACTCTAATCCATTTATTTTCTCCACTTACGTATTCGAATGTAAACCATCTCCATTCCGGATCACCATTAACATTGACAAGTACGTCTTGTCCCGTTTCCGGGTTAGGTAAGTAATCATATAGTTCCAGCGCTACCGATTGAACCAATGGAGTGTTACTGTTATTTTCTAATTCAATAAATGCACCAGGATCCTCCGGCGTACCTTCAGCAGCCTGAATATTGTTACATTCCAACACTCCACCTCCAAAAATATGAACGGTTGCACCTGATTCAATTACTAAGTTATCCGCCGTAACCGATACGTTATTAATCGTTAAATGATATCCCTCCGGCACGGTAATGGTTCCATAGTCACCTGCCCGAATATCGTAGTTCATACCTCCCATTCCGTCGTCGACATAAGACTCCTGACCTATATCAGTACTTGCAGCATTTACAATCCGCGACTTGTCCAAGGGGATCATAGTAAGTACAAGCACTACCACCACTGCCAATACCAGGCATCCTCTCCATTTCTTTTTCAAATCCTATCCCTCCTTTGTTTCCTACGTGTCCTATATGTTCTCATGAATTTGATGGAATTATTATACAATATCCCACCTCACCCTATAGGATAGTTTTGGGTTAGGTGTCGCATTTTTCACCTCTCCTATGGTATAATTTTCATACGATTTGATATTCGGAGGTGCTAGTTCATGCAAGAGACAAAAGCAACAAGAAACGACATTTTCATCTGTATCTTCATAGGTATCAGTTTCCTATGGACAGGAGCATCCTACATTACCTGGTGGCTTTATAAACTCAGCACCACTTTTTCCAATGTGCAATCAGACATATTATCAGAAGGTGTGGGCTATCTGTTTCAGGTGTTGGGAATTATCATTTTCTCACTTCTTTTGAAAAAGCATGCATCCCTGCACAATCATAAGGCTGTACTACCGATTCTTATTGTGGGAGATTATATCTTTTCTCTTATGGCTTTTTTGTGCGATGCGCCTTCTATGATTCTGCTCTTTGGATATCTTATGAATCTATTCCATGGTTTACTGGCTGCATTTTATTTAACCAAACTCTCTCTTTATGCCTCTAAGAGACATACTGGGGTTGTATTCGGTGTGGGATACGCCATAGGAAGTATTGGCACCTTTGTTATGTCATCCATACTTCCCGGTTCTTTGGGTTCTCCATGGATTTTTGCGTTTTATGCCATTCTGGCTATTGTGGTGTACTTCATAAATAAAATGGTAGATACCAATACCGCAGAGGATGCCCCTATCTTTTCTGCCCCTCAATTTGGCAGAAGAGAAATCATCTTAGCCGGCATCATTGTACTATTGCTGTCTTTTGTCAAAAATATTGGGTTTTATTTCCCAACCAGTGATGTGATCACCGGCTCTGTTGACCCTGTATTTGTGCGATGCTTTTATGCCGTAGGCCTAATCATTGCAGGTCTTATCAACGACAAAAGCAGACGGTATGGTTCCGTCTGCTGTATCTGTGCCCTCGTATTTCCATTTTTAATTTTGACATTGAACAACACGAAAACACTGGGCGTTGTGGCCTGGTTACTGGGCTATGTGTTCTTTGGATTCTTTTCTGTGTATCGTGTTGTTATTTTCTCTGATATTTCAAGAAGTTCCAGCAAATATCTATGTCTGGCATGTCTTGGACTGATGTTCGGTCGCGTCGGAGATGCCACCAGTGCTATGCTGGGTGTGTCAATCAGCAGTCATACCCATACGTTGATTTTGCTATCCGCTCTACTGTTTGTAGGAACCATTTTTGTATTCTTTTACTTCTACAATCTCGTATACGTAAAAGTGATTCCGAGCCAACGTACCCAGGAAGATATCTTTTTGGATTTTCTCAAAGAATATCAAATCTCCCAACGAGAAACCGAGGTCCTGCGCAAGATGCTCTCCGGTTCCACCAACGCAGAGATTGCAGAATCACTCTATATCTCAGAGAGTACCGTAAAATTTCATGTGCGAAATATCCTAAAGAAAACAGCCTGCAGCAACCGGGGAGAATTACTGAAACTTTATCAACATAAGTAATTCCCTCAGTCACAACAGACTGCATCTTTTAAATATTTTTAACCTTTGCAATATCTACCAGTGTAAATTCATCCGTTGCAGATTCCAAACTGGTTGCCAGAGCATTGGCTGTATCCATAGCTGTGATACAATGAACTCCTGTCTCGATTGCATTTCTTCGAATCAAGAAACCATCTCTTGTCTTATCACCATGTCCCTGTGTCGGCGTATCAATGACCAGATCAATCTTATGGCCAAGAATCAAGTCCATAACATTCGGTGACTCCTGCGTAATCTTATTGACCCAAAGTGCATCCACGCCATGTTCCTGCAAATACTTTGCCGTACTTCGGGTAGCATAGATTTTGTAGCCCAATGCTGCAAAACGCTTCGCCACACCCACGGCTTCCGGCTTGTCCGCATCCTTGACCGTAATGATCATCTGCTTGTGCTTCGGCAAAACAATACCGGCACCCAGGAAAGCTTTGTACAACGCCTCATCGAAGGTCTTCGCAATTCCCAGACATTCACCGGTGGATTTCATTTCCGGTCCAAGGGAAATCTCCGCGCCACGCAATTTTTCAAAGGAGAATACCGGCATCTTGACAGCCACATACTCTGCCTCCGGCTGTAAGCCCGGCGTATAGCCCATACCGCGCAAGGTATTACCGATAATCACCTTTGTTGCCAAATCCACAATGGGAATGCCCGTCACCTTACTGATATAAGGAACCGTACGGGAAGAACGGGGATTCACCTCGATGACATACACTTCCCCATCCATTACAATAAACTGGATATTGATCAAGCCCACCACATGAAGCGCCTGCGCCAGACGCTGGGTATAATCGGTGATTTTCGCTTTAATCTCCGGTCCGATGGTATGGGCCGGATATACCGAAATACTGTCACCGGAATGGACACCGGTACGCTCAATATGCTCCATGATACCCGGAATCAAAATGTCGGTTCCATCACATACCGCATCTACCTCAATTTCTTTCCCTTGCAGATATTTATCTACCAGAATCGGATGATCCTGCGCAATCCGATTGATAATTCCCATAAATTCGTCAATCTCGTTGTCGTTGAAGGCAATCTGCATTCCCTGACCGCCCAGAACATAGGAAGGACGAACCAGCACCGGATAACCGATCTCATTTGCAACCTTCTTTGCCTCCTCAGCAGTATACACCGTACCGCCGGACGCTCTCGGAATCTGTGTCTTTTCCAGAATTGCATCAAACAACTCACGATCCTCAGCCGCATCCACATCTTCCGCTTTCGTTCCAAGAATCGTAACCCCCATCTTCATCAGGGCTTCCGTCAACTTGATGGCTGTCTGTCCACCAAACTGAACCACCGCGCCGTCCGGCTTCTCAAAGCGGACAATGTTTTCCACATCTTCTTCCGTCAATGGCTCAAAGTACAATTTGTCTGCAATATCAAAGTCGGTGGAAACTGTCTCCGGGTTGTTGTTGACGATAATCGTCTCATATCCCTCTTTGGAAAAAGCCCAGGTACTGTGCACAGAGCAGTAATCAAACTCAATTCCCTGACCGATACGAATCGGGCCGGAACCAAGCACCAACACTTTCTTCTTGGGATGTGTCTCCACGGCCTCATTTTCACTTCCAAAAACAGAATAATAATATGGCGTGGTCGCCTCAAACTCAGCGGCACAGGTATCTACCATCTTAAATCCGGCCACAATATCATTGTCATAACGCATCTTGCGGATTTCTTCCTTGGTTCTGCCGGTCAAATCGGCAATGACATTATCCGGAAATTCGATACGTTTTGCTTCTTTTAGAAGTTCGACAGTCAATGCTTCCGTCTTTAGTCTGGTCTCCATCTCCACCAGAATCGCAATCTTATCGATGAACCAGATATCAATCTGGGTAATCTCATGAATATGGTCATAGGACACACCACGTCGCAGTGCTTCTGCAATCACATAAATTCGACGGTCATCCACCACCTGCAACTGCTCTTCCAATTCCTCATCGGTCAAGCCGCTGAAATCATAACTCAACAGAGAGTCCACATGCTGCTCCAGCGAACGAATTGCCTTCATCAGCGCACCTTCGAAATTATTGCAGATGCTCATGACCTCACCGGTGGCTTTCATCTGTGTGGTCAGGGTACGCTTTGCTGTGATGAATTTGTCAAAAGGCAAACGGGGAATCTTGACCACACAATAATCCAGCATCGGCTCAAACGACGCATAGGTCTTTCCTGTAATGGCATTGGTAATCTCGTCCAGTGTGTAGCCCAGTGCAATCTTGGCTGCCACCTTAGCAATCGGGTAACCTGTTGCCTTAGATGCCAGTGCTGACGAACGGCTTACACGGGGATTTACCTCAATGACGCAATATTCAAAGGTGTCCGGATGCAATGCATACTGCACATTACAGCCACCGGTAATCCCCAGTTCAGAAATGATGTTCAGCGCAGAACTACGCAGCATCTGATATTCTTTGTCTCCCAGTGTCTGTGACGGTGCAACAACGATAGAGTCACCTGTATGCACGCCTACCGGGTCAATATTTTCCATGTTACATACGGTGATGCAGTTGCCTGCCGCATCACGCATCACTTCGTATTCAATCTCTTTCCATCCGGCGATGCAACGCTCCACCAGCACCTCATTCACACGGCTTAGGCGCAGACCATTGGAAAGAATATCAATCAATTCTGTCTCATTGTGGGCAATACCGCCGCCGCTTCCTCCTAAAGTAAACGCCGGACGAAGTACCACCGGATAGCCGATGGTATTCGTGAATTTGATACCATCTTCCACATTGTTGACAACCGTAGATGCCGCACATGGCTCATGAATCTTCTCCATGGTATCCTTAAATGCCTGTCGGTCCTCCGCACGGAAAATGGTCTCCGCCGTCGTTCCGATCAACTTGACACCATGCTCCTCCAGAAAGCCTGACTCTGCCAGTTCCATTCCCAGATTCAGTCCGGCCTGCCCACCCAAGGTAGGAAGCACGCTATCCGGCTTTTCCTTGAGAATAATCTGCTCTAAGACTTTCGCCGTCAGAGGCTCGATATATACCTCATCTGCAATCTCTTTATCTGTCATGATGGTTGCCGGATTGGAATTGACCAGAACAACCTCCACACCTTCTTCTTTCAG
>CAMAKU010000110.1 GCA_945836255.1 uncultured Roseburia sp.
GCGTTATTCAGGCAGCACAGGGACAGAACGTTGCACGTCAGGCATCCATCAAGGCAGGTCTTCCGGTGGAGGTTCCGGCATTTACATTGAACGTGGTATGCGGTTCCGGTTTGAAGTGTGTCAATGAAGCTGCGAACATGATTATGGCAGGTCAGGCTGACATCGTGGTTGCAGGTGGTATGGAGAACATGTCTATGGCTCCTTACGCGATGACCAAGGCTCGTTTCGGTTATCGTATGAACAACGCTACCATCGTTGATACCATGGTAAATGATGCTCTTACCGATGCATTCAATCATTATCATATGATGATCACCGCAGAGAATGTCTGCGAGAAGTACGGATTGACGAGAGAGGAATTGGATGAGTTCTCTGCAAATTCACAGCAGAAATGTGAAGCAGCCATCGCCGCAGGCAAGTTCGATGACGAGATCGTTCCGGTTCCGGTAAAGGTTAAGAAAGAGACTGTTATGTTTGCGAAGGATGAAGGTCCTCGTCCGGGTACCACGGCAGAGTCATTAAGCAATCTGAAATGCTGCTCCGGCAAAGAGGGAGGCCTTATTACGGCAGGTAACGCATCCGGTATCAATGACGGTGCTGCAGCAATCGTTGTAATGAGCGAAGAAAAGGCAAAAGAATTAGGCGTTAAGCCGATGGCAACCTTCGTAGCCGGTGCCCTTGGCGGTGTTGAGCCTGAGATCATGGGTGTTGGTCCGGTACCGGCAACCAGAAAGGCACTGAAACTGGCTGGACTGACCATGGATGACATCGATCTGGTTGAGGCTAATGAAGCATTTGCAGCACAGTCTGTTGCTGTTGCAAGAGACCTTGGATTCGATATGAACAAGGTTAATGTCAATGGTGGTGCCATTGCACTGGGACATCCGGTTGGAGCATCCGGTTGCCGTATCCTTGTTACCTTGTTACATGAGATGCAGAGAAGAGATGCCAAGAAGGGTCTCGCAACACTGTGTATCGGTGGTGGTATGGGATGCGCCACAATCGTAGAGCGTGACTAATCGCAATTGAACATAGGCGATCATATCGCTTGTTGGACTTACATACAATGATTATAGTTTCATGAAGGAGGATTCACAGACATGAAAGTAGGAGTTATCGGAGCAGGAACCATGGGACAGGGCATTGCAAAGGCTTTTGCCCAGGTAGACGGATATGAAGTAGCACTCTGCGACATCAAGCAGGAGTGGGCAGATGCCGGCAAGGCAAAGATCGAGAAAGGCTATGCCAGATTGGTTGAAAAAGGCAAAATGACACAGGAGGCCGTAGACGGCATCCTTGCTAAGATCACACCGGGATTAAAGGAAGACCTTTGCGCTGACTGTGATCTGATCGTTGAGGCAGCATTTGAGGATATGGAAGTAAAGAAGACCACCTTTGCAGAACTTGACAAGATCGCTAAGCCGGAATGTATCTTCGCTTCCAATACATCCAGCCTTTCCATTACGGAGATCGGCAACGGCCTGACTCGTCCAATGGTTGGTATGCATTTCTTCAACCCGGCAGACCGCATGAAGTTAATCGAAGTCATTGCAGGTGTGAATACACCGGCCGAGACGGTAGATGCCATCAAGAAGATTTCCGAGGAGATTGGCAAAACACCGGTACAGGTAAATGAAGCAGCAGGTTTCGTTGTAAACCGCATCCTGATTCCAATGATCAATGAAGCAGCATTTATCAAGATGGAAGGGGTTTCTGATATTGCAGGTATCGATGCAGCCATGAAACTGGGTGCAAATCATCCTATGGGACCATTGGAGTTGGGTGACTTTATCGGACTTGATATCTGTCTGGCCATCATGGATGTATTATACAAGGAGACTGGTGACAGCAAGTATCGTGCATGCCCGTTGATTCGTAAAATGGTACGTGGCGGCAATCTTGGTGTTAAGAGCGGAAGAGGTTTCTATGTATACAATGCAGACCGCACCAAGACACCGGTAGATGCACAGTAGAATCCTATCAGGGAATGGCGCGGGCCGCGTGGCGGCTACGCGATTCCCGTATTTAAGAATAGTAAATCAGATAACGGAGGAAATAGAATCATGGATTTCGGTTTAGATAAGAAACATGAAATGGCGCGTACCTTATTCAAAGAGTTCGCGGAGACAGAAGTAAAGCCTCTTGCACAGGAAGTGGACGAGACGGAAGTGTTCCCGGCTGAGACTGTTAAGAAGATGGCAAAAAGTGGATTTATGGGTATTCCGGTACCAAAGGAATACGGTGGACAGGGATGCGATCCTTTGACTTATGTTATGTGCGTAGAGGAATTGTCCAAGGTATGTGCAACCACAGGCGTTATCGTATCAGCACATACATCTCTTTGTATTGATCCGATTCTTACCTATGGTACGGAAGAGCAGAAGGAGAAATATGTCAGACCTCTGGCAACAGGCGAGAAACTTGGTGCATTCGCATTGACCGAGCCGGGTGCCGGTACCGATGCGCAGGGCGCACAGACCAAGGCTGTCTTAGATGGCGATGAGTGGGTGCTGAACGGCTCTAAGTGCTTTATCACCAACGGTAAAGTGGCTGATGTCTATATCGTCATCGCAATCACAAGTGTGACCGAAGATAAGAGAGGCAGAAAGAAAAAGAACTTCTCTGCATTTATCGTAGAAAAGGGTGCTCCGGGATTCTCTTTCGGAACCAAGGAAAAGAAGATGGGTATCCGTGGATCTTCTACATACGAATTGATCTTCGAGGATTGCAGAATCCCGAAGGACGCATTGTTAGGACCGGAAGGCAAGGGCTTCCCGATTGCCATGCACACACTGGACGGCGGACGTATCGGTATCGCTGCACAGGCACTGGGTATCGCTGAGGGTGCTTTGGAGCGTGCGATTGCTTACACCAAGGAGAGAAAGCAGTTCGGTCGTTCCATCGCTCAGCAGCAGAATACACAGTTCAAACTGGCAGATATGGCAACCAGAGTTGAGGCTGCACAGATGCTGGTATACAAGGCTGCTAAGGCAAAAGAGACACAGAAGGTATATTCCGTAGAGGCTGCCAAGGCGAAATTATTTGCCGCAGAGACAGCAATGGCTGTTACCACAGAGGTGGTTCAGTTATTTGGTGGTTACGGCTACATTCGCGAGTACGATGTAGAACGTATGATGCGCGATGCCAAGATTACAGAGATCTACGAAGGAACATCCGAAGTTCAGCGTATGGTCATTTCTGGTGCGTTACTTAAGTAGGAATAGGAGGATTGAAATACATGAAAATCGTAGTATGTATTAAACAGGTTCCTGACACAAAGGGCGGCGTTAAGTTTAACCCGGATGGAACGCTTGATAGAGCAGCAATGCTTGCTATTATGAATCCGGATGACAAGGCCGGATTAGAGGCAGCACTTCGTATTAAAGATGAGACAGGCGCAGAAGTCACCGTTCTTACCATGGGTCTTCCCAAGGCAGACGATGTGCTTCGTGAGGCACTGGCAATGGGTGCTGACAATGCCATCCTTGTAACAGATCGTGTATTGGGCGGTGCAGATACCTGGGCTACCTCCACAACGATTGCCGGAGCACTGCGCAATCTGGATTACGATCTGATTATCACAGGACGTCAGGCAATTGACGGTGATACAGCACAGGTTGGTCCACAGATTGCTGAGCATCTGGGAATCCCTGTAATCTCTTATGCAGAGGATATCAAGGTTGAGGGAGATTCTGTGATTGTTAAGCGTCAGTATGAAGACAGATATCATATGTTAAAGGCGAAGATGCCATGTCTAATCACAGCGCTTTCTGAATTGAATACACCAAGATACATGACACCGGGCGGAATCTTCGATGCTTATGAGAAAGAAGTAACCGTTTGGGGACGTGCAGACTTAAAGGATGTAGATGATTCTGATCTGGGTCTGAAAGGTTCACCAACAAAGATTGCCAAGGCATCTGACAAGGTGCGTAAGGGCGCCGGAGAAAAGGTGACTCTGGATGCATCTGAGTCTGTAAGTTACATCATGGACAAATTAAAAGAGAAACATGTAATCTAATTTGGAAGGAAAAGTGGTGAAAAAAATGGCATTAGAAGAATATAAGGGTGTGTATATTTACGCACAGCAGGTAGATAATGAAATTAGTTCCATTGCCTTCGAATTGATTGGCAAAGGAAAAGAACTGGCAGCAGATTTGAACACAGATGTGACGGCTGTATTACTTGGTTATCAGGTGGCAGGTCTGGTGGATCAGCTGGCAGAGTATGGTGCTGACAAAGTGATCGTGGTAGATGATCCGGAGTTGGAGACTTATCGTACAGAGCCGTATGCCCATGCATTGGCATCTGTGATAAAAGAATACAAGCCGGAGATTATGTTAGTAGGTGCAACTGCTATCGGTCGTGATTTGGGACCGACGGTGTCTGCAAGAGTACATACCGGTCTGACCGCTGACTGTACCATGCTGGAGATTGGTGATTTCCCGCTTACGGTTCCAGAGGGCAAGGAGGATACACAGAAGCATAATCAGTTGCTGATGACTCGTCCTGCTTTCGGCGGTAACACCATCGCAACAATTGCATGTCCGGATAACCGTCCACAGATGGCAACGGTTCGCCCGGGTGTTATGCAGAAGATCGCACCGGTAAAGGGTGCAAAGGCAGAAGTAATCAATTACAATCCTGGCTTTACAAAGAATAACAAATATGTAGAGATTCAGGAAGTGGTTAAGGCTGTTGGTACCGTAGAGAATATCATGGATGCCAAGATCTTAGTATCAGGTGGCCGTGGCGTGGGAAGTGCAGAGAATTTCCAGATGTTAAAAGATCTGGCAGAGGTTCTTGGCGGTATGGTCAGCTGCTCGCGTGCCGTTGTTGAGAATGGCTGGTTGGCACAGGATTATCAGGTAGGACAGACTGGAAAGACCGTTCGTCCGAATGTATACTTTGCCATCGGTATTTCAGGCGCCATTCAGCATGTTGCAGGTATGGAAGAGTCTGATATCATCATTGCTATCAATAAGGATGCAGATGCACCGATCTTTGATGTGGCTGATTATGGTATTGTGGGCGATCTCAAGAAGATCGTACCGGCACTGACAGAAGCATTAAAGGCAGAGTTGGCATAAGACCCAGGCGTGTCTTATACACAATAAGACCCTCACGTGTCTTACATACAATAAGACCCTCACGTGTCTTACATACAATAAGACCCTCACGTGTCTTACATA
>CAMAKU010000111.1 GCA_945836255.1 uncultured Roseburia sp.
GGAACACAGCAAAAGTTTCGCAAACGCCTATCCGAGAAATAGCGCAAAGGAGAAAGCACATGAAGCAGTTATCGACCCGATGGGGACGGCAGTTAGATGCATCCCATGTTTTGCAAGAATATCCACGGCCACTATTGGTTCGTAATTCCTATGAAAATTTAAATGGTTATTGGGACTATGCCTTCACCCAAAACGAGCAGCCGCCACAGACCTATGACGGCCAGATTCTTGTCCCCTTCTCCCCGGAAGCGGCCTTGTCCGGCGTCAACCGGCAGTTGCAACCGGACGAATATCTCTGGTATCGCACTTACATACAGATCGATCACCACCGATTGGCACAGGGAATGCACTTGCTTCTTCACTTTGGCGCCGTAGATCAGCAGGCCAAAGTCTATCTGAACGGCGATTTGCTGACAACCCATATGGGCGGTTATTGGCCCTTTACCGTGGATCTGCGTGACGCCGCACTGGCCTGTGATTCCGAGACGGCTCTACTGACTGTACAGGTGCGGGATGTGAGCGACACCTCCTATCATGCAAGAGGCAAGCAGAAATTACAACGGGGCGGCATGTACTACACAGCACAGAGCGGCATCTGGCAGAGTGTATGGATGGAGTATGTTCCCGCACATGGTATCACGTCTTCGGAGGTGACGACAGATCCTGCACGTGGTGAGGTTCGTTTTGCGATTACGCATCTACCCGATACATATGATGCCGACAGAGCCACACCGAATCATGACCATTGCAGCACACCGACGAACGGCGATCAACTGCTGCTCTCCCTACAGATTTTTGCCGCTTCGGAACAGGAAGCGCCCATGAAAGACCCCGGCGAACATTTTGCCCTGCTGTCGCAGCGTCCGGTTATTGCAGAATTCTCCGATTTCCTTCCCGCAGAGACCTGCAGCGATGCTACTTCTGTCACCTTGACACTGCCACAGGAACAGTGCGCTCTCTGGTCGCCGGAGCATCCCTACCTGTATCATTATATCGTCACCTGCGGTGAGGATCGCATCGCCGGTTATTTTGCAATGCGCACCATCACCAAAGAGCCTGACGAAAAAGGCATAATGCGCATCTGCCTGAACCACACGCCCATCTTTTTGCAAGGCGTTCTCGATCAGGGGTATTGGCCCGACGGTCTTATGAGCGCACCGGCTGACGAGGCCTACATCTTTGACATCGAGGGCGTCAAATCCATGGGATTTCAGATGATCCGCAAACATATCAAGATCGAACCGCAGCGCTTCTACTACCATTGCGACCGCCTCGGCATGCTGGTCTGGCAGGATATGGTCAATGGGGGCACGCCCTATGCCGACTGGTATGTCACCTACCTTGCCACTGCACTTTCCTTTCTCCAGATCAAAAGCCGCGATACCCATCGTCGGCTGCTCTCCCGCACGGAGGAAGCCGGCCGACAGGAATGGGAGCAGGAAATGCTCGCCACAATCCATCTGTTAAAAGCGCATCCGTCCATCTGCACCTGGGTTATCTTTAACGAGGGGTGGGGCCAGTTCGACACCAGACGCATGGTACAGTTGGCTCACGAAGCCGATGACACCCGCTTAATCGATGCCGCCAGTGGATGGTACGATCAGGATTGTGGCGACATGAACAGTTTTCACAATTACTTCTTTCCTCTGGTCATTCCCCGGGACAAACAAAAGGAGCAGCGCGTGGCGGTGCTCTCCGAATACGGCGGCTATTCTTACGCCATTCCTGAGCACTGCACCACCGATGACCTCTACGGTTATGGCACTTACCGGGATACCGACTCGCTGCAGGCCGCCTATGAAAAAAGGCAAAAAGAAACACTGACGCTGATTCCCGAAGGACTCTGCGCCAGTGTCTACACACAAGTATCTGATATTGAAGATGAGGTCAACGGTATCTTTACCTATGACCGGGAGATTCAAAAACTGCATCGTTCTAGCGAATCCGAAGTGCCCGGGTTGCGTTAAGCACGGCAAGCACCATAACACCTACATCGGCAAAGATGGCCAGCCACATATTGGCAATGCCCAGCGCTCCAAGCACCAGACAGATGGCTTTCACCGCCAAAGCAAACACGATATTCTGTCGGACGATACGAAGTGTCCGAACAGAAATCTTCATGGCAAGGGCAATCTTTGCCGGGTCATCATCCATGAGGACGATGTCTGCCGCCTCAATCGCTGCATCGGATCCCATTCCGCCCATGGCAATACCAATGTCTGCGCGGGAAAGTACCGGGGCATCATTGATGCCGTCACCCACAAATGCCAGATTTTCTTTCTCACCTTTGGCGTCAAGAATGCGCTCCACCTGCTGAACCTTGTCTGCCGGAAGCAGTTCGCTGTATACCTCGTCCATCCCAATCTGCGATGCCACCGTATCCGCTGTCTGCTTTGCATCACCGGTAAGCATGATGGTCTTTTTAATGCCATGATTCTTCAAATCGGCAATCGCTTTCTGTGCGGTCGGCTTAATCACATCCGAAATGACAATACATCCGGTGTATGCCCCGTCAACTGCCACATAACATACGGTTCCCTCCGTATGCTCCTGTGAAATGGTAATCTGCTGACGTTCCATCAGCCGCTGATTTCCTACATAGACCTGATGTCCGTCCACCGTAGCACGCACACCATGACCGGCAATCTCTTCGATGTCCCGAATTGCAGTTCCATCGATGGGGTCTTTGCATGCCTTTTTCAGACTGAGACTGATGGGGTGCGAGGATGCATGTTCTGCGGCTGCCGCATAATACAACAACTTCTCCTCCGTCACACCATCCTCCGGATAAAGATGCGTCACTTCAAAGACACCTTTTGTCAGGGTACCCGTCTTGTCAAACACAAGATATTTCGTATTCGATAAGGCTTCCAGATAATTGGAGCCCTTTACCAGAATTCCATGGGTAGATGCGCATCCGATTCCTCCAAAGAAACTCAGCGGAATGGAGATCACCAGCGCACACGGGCAACTGATTACCAAAAATGTCAGGGCACGAATCACCCATTCTCCCCACAGGGGAGGCATCCCCAGCAATAGTCGTACCAGGGGCGGCACCACTGCCAGAGCAAGAGCACTGTAGCAAACCGCCGGTGTATAATATCTGGCAAATCTGGTAATAAAATTCTCGGAGCGGGATTTCTTCATGGCAGAATTCTCCACCAGATCCAGAATCTTGGAAACAGTGGAATCGCCAAACTCCTTGGTGGTCCGCACCTTAATCGCTCCGGTTAAGTTAATACAGCCACTGATAACTTCTGTCCCGCAGACTGCCTCACGGGGCACACTCTCCCCGGTGAGTGCACTGGTATCTAATGTGGTATTTCCTTCTGCAATCACACCGTCAATCGGGACTTTTTCCCCGGGATTGATGATGATCTCTGTTCCGATCTCCACATCATCCGGGTCCACCTTTTCAATCTTTCCATCCACCATGATATTGGCGTAATCCGGTCGGATGTCCATCAAGGCTGCAATGTTCTTGCGGCTTTTACCCACAGCAATACTCTGGAAAAGTTCGCCAATCTGATAGAACAGCATAACGGCAACGCCCTCCCGATAATCCCCGAGACAGATGGCTCCCACCGTGGCAACAGCCATCAGAAAATTCTCATCAAAGACCTGACGCTTTAAGATACCTTTCCATGCCTTTCGCAGAATATCATAACCGATCACCCCATAGGGAATCAGGTATAGGAGCAATCCCAGCAATGCCGGCAGCCCAACGACATGGTCCAACACAGACACCGCCACCAGTAATACAACGGAAAGGATAATACGGTAAAATACGTTTTTCTGCTTCTGATTCATGTTCTCTCCTTCAAAGTTCCACACACAATCTTTCGCACTACGGCACCGCCTGCATCAAGAGCGACGTCGTTTCCTCTTGTCTGCAAGATTACAGATAGATTGTGCAATCATCCTCTACCGTCTTACAGTTCTTGTAAGCCTGCTGCATCACAGCATCCACATCTACACCTTCCTCAAATTCCACCTTGAGCTTCAGTGTCATAAAACTAAGGGTGGCATCTTTCACACCCTGCGTATTCTTTACGGCTTCTTCCATTTTGGCTGCACAGTTGGCACAATCGACTTCGATATCATATGTTTTTTTCATGACCGAATCTCCCTTTCTTGTAAATGTATCATTGTTATCCTATCATTCTTCCACGTGATCCATTCCCATACTCAGGATCGTGCGGACATGATCATCATCCAGCGAATAAAAAATGCTCTTGCCGCTCCGCTTGAACTTCACCAGTTTGGCATCCTTTAAAATCCGTAACTGATGACTCACCGCCGACTGGTTCAGATTCAGGATCTGCGCAATATCATTGACACAGAGTTCGCTTTCAAACAGCGCATACAGGATCTTAATCCGTGTGGAATCGCCAAATACCTTGAACAACTCTGCTAGATCATACAGATATTCGTCTTCCGGCTGATTCGCCAGCACCTGCGCCACAACATCGTCATGTGCTGCCAACAATTCATTCTTTGTCTCTTCCATTGGTCTCCTCCATCCCATCCTGCATCCATATTCTTCCCCATTCGTGAGAAACTATGTTGCATCATTTATTCATCTGTTCATATGTTATTATATTCATATGTTCATATGTTGTCAACTGCTATTTTCTTACTTTTTTGATTTAATTCCCGATACGTTCCGATAATCAGCACCAGAGCCACAATAAACGTCAGGAAATCCGATACCGGCATGGAATACAGAACACCGTCCAAACCGAAGAAACGCGGCAGCAGCAAAGCAAATCCCACGCCAAAGATTACCTCTCGAATCATGGACAACGCGGTAGACATGGCTGCTTTTCCCATGGCCTGTACCGATCATAACGGCAATGGCCAGTGCCACCACCGTCAAGGGAAATACCACCGTGTTGGCAGCATTACCATACGAACCAAGATAACTGGCATTGGCAATAAAAATCTGGTCGACGATGTTATAAAGCGCTCCGACCAGAAGAGAAATAATGCAGGGAACGGCATACTTTTTCATAAGTTTACCGATGGGTTCCGCTCCCAAAAACTGATTTGATTGTTTCATAAAATTCACCTTTCCTTTTTGAAAATACAAATAGGCGTTTGCGAAACTTTTGCTGTGTTCCGGCAATGGTTTACGAAATAGGATTG
>CAMAKU010000112.1 GCA_945836255.1 uncultured Roseburia sp.
GATCTGTTGCGATAACCTTCTTCATAATACTTGTCCTTCTTTCTTTCGGATTCCTGTCACCTATCAGGAAAGCAACCGAATCTAGGGATGCCTTTTCTCCGACAGATGCCCACATACTATTATTGTATCACAGGATGCCGGGTATTGCTATCCTTTCTCTGATGATACCCGCCGAATCCTGCCGTCATGAATCGTAATCTGCCGCTCTTTATACAGACGTCCCACCGCACGCTTAAAGGCTGCTTTGCTCAATCCCGTCTCCCGGAAAATAATCTCAGGGGATGCCTTCTCGGTAAATGGCAATACCCCTGCATAAGAATCGATGATGTCCAATATCTTTTGGGCATCCTCATCCATCTGCAAATACGCTTTCTTGCGCATGGAAACATCCAGTTTGCCGTCCTCCTTAATGCCTGTCACTTCCACTGTAATCACATCCCCCAGACGAAGATGCGACGTATCCTCATGCTTGGGAAGCATGGCGGAATACCGATCATCAATGGCAAGAAATGTGCCAAAATCATGACCGAACTCGTACACTCTTCCCTCCACTTCATCTCCTACGGCATAGGGTGCATTGGTGGAAAGATGTTCATACAACCCTTTCGTACTGGCACAGAGACGATTGCTCTTGTCAATGTACAGGCGAACCAGAATCTCATCTCCCTCCTGAACTTTTCTCGTCATCTCTTTATAAGGAAGGAACAGATCCTTTTCCAACCCCCAATCCAGAAATGCGCCAATCTTGCCGATCTCTTTTACGGTAAGCACTGCAATCTGATCCAACGTAATCAGTGGACGCGTGGTGGTGGCAATCAGGCGATCCTTGGAATCCCGATATAAAAATACCTCTACCGTATCTCCCACACCGATGCCCTGAGGCACCTGCTTTTTCGGTAAAAGTACCCGCTCCCGGGCGTCACTGTTCGGCTCCTGGGCCAGATACACCCCGAACTCTACTTTCTTGACGACCTGTAAGGTCTGCATACATCCCAATTTCATGATGTGGTATCCTTTCTATCTTAGTTGATTGTAAACTCAACAATTGCAAATATATCATCTTCCTGATTTTTTAAGGCTACGGTTGACCGGTCGTCCTGCAAACTGCTCCAGCAATGCACCTGATCCTGGAGTACCGCCGACTTGCGAAACTCCACATAGATCTCTTTGACAGACTTGTCCGGTGCCACACACTCTCTGGCCGCCTCCACATACCGGGCATTGTTCATATGATGATTGGTATCCAGATGCATCTTCGTCACCACAAAATCATATTGTTCCATCATCTGTTCCGGCAACTTGCGCTTGTGCAGATTCCAATCCCCTGCCAACTGAGGATCCGTGGTATAGACCTCCTGCATCTTCTGGGGCAGTCGCACCGGTGTCAATTTGTCCAGATTCATCAAAATCCACAACGAGTCGGATTCTACATAGACATGACCATCTTCACTCTCAATCGTAAAATTACGATACCCAAACATACCACGGAATTGATACGGCCAGGTCTTCACAACAATCATCTCTCCCACCATTGGCATCTCGTCTAATAACTTAATCTGGTATGAGGTGACAAACCAGCCAATATGATTCTCCTGCAAATAGGAAAGGCCCACTCCCAAATCCTCTGCCTGCATGGTACAGCAATCTTGCAGATAATTCATAATTCCCGTTACTGACAGTCTTCCCCGTTCATCTGCCTCACTATACCGTACCCGACTTCTCAATTCGTACATCCTGTGCCTCCTTATCCGAAAAACGCTTGTCCCCATTCTTTTTATTGTTAATGATTATACGCTATCCCGCCAAAAAAGGAAACCGCTTTGCCGACACCAGAAACGAGCTACGCCCATTTTCCTCGTCGCCATAACAAAAAAAGGAACCTCATACGCATACGAAGTTCCCAAACTGGCCCACAAGGATTCGAACCTTGAAATGACGGAGTCAGAGTCCGTTGCCTTACCATTTGGCGATGGGCCATTATATCCATTGTATCGTCCACACGCTTACTGTGGGCTCAACAATGGATATTATACAGAAGACCTATCAAAAAATCAAGCCTTTTTTTGAAAAAATATAATTTATAATTCTCTGAGGAATCGCACATAGAATTCCACCGTCTTCACCAGCGTATCCACCGGAATCCGCTCGTTATTCCCGTGAATCATAGCGCGCTCTTCCTTGGATAATTTCATGGCAGAGAAACGATAGACGCGATCTGTAATTCTGCAGTAATGACGGGAATCACTACATGCCATCATCAAATAGGGGGAGACCACCGCCTCCGGCCAGGTATTGTGAATGACACGTACGACTTTATCCCAAGCGTCACAGGACGTATCGGAATAAATCGACGGATTCATTCCATTGACCAGTTGCGGCTGAATGGCATCATTGCCAATCACCTTTTGCAGATAGGACGTGGCATAGTCGATGGTATCCTCCCCCATCAGACGCATATTGATGCCGAAACTGGCCTTGGGCGGAAGCACATTGTACGCCTTGCTTCCCTCCATCCGGGTCACCGCCACCGTGGAGCGCATCATGGCATTTAATTCGCCCCCGGACTTTTTACAAATGATATCCAGCAACGGCAAAAAACACCAGAGATTCGCAAAAATCAGACGATAGGCAAAGGTCGAATAACGTCCCAGCGTGTCAAACATTTCCTGTACCGGCTTCGTCAACTGACGGCGGAAAGGAGAACGCTCAATTCGGGTGACTGCCTCGGACAACTGCCCCAGAATCGTGTGTGGCGGTGGCGTGGAAGCATGTCCACCCTGACTTTCAATCACAAAGTCCATATTGACGCTGCCCTTTTCTCCGATACCGACCATAGCGCATTCCTGGGATACCCCCGGGAAGGAATTCTCTACCACAGCGCCGCCCTCGTCCAGCACCAATGCCGGCCGGATACCATGCTGCTCCAGATAACGGACAATCTCCTTACAACTATCACCGTCAATCTCCTCCTCGCCGGAGAAAGAGAAGTACACATCATGTGCCGGTACATAACCCTCGGACAATAGTTGTTCTGCGGCTTCCATCACACCACAGAGCGTGCCCTTCGTATCCAGCGTGCCTCTGCCCCAGATATAGCCATCCTCCAGAATTCCCTCAAAAGCCGGCTTGTCCCAGCCCTCCTCATCAATGGGAACCACATCATAATGGGCCATACATACCGACGGCTCCTGGGCAGACTTGCCCTGCCAGTGATACAGAAGCCCCGTCTTGCCCACATGCTCCAACGTACAATGCTGATGTACCAACGGGAAACGTTCTCTGAGCAATTCCTGAAATTTCTTATATTCTCCCCAGTCCACCAGCGCATCATCCCGATTGGAGACAGTCTTGCACTGAATCATGGAAATCATATCATTGACAATCTTCTCACGATCCACGGTAATCGTATCCTGCTGCACCGGCGGCAATTCCCTGGGTACAAACAGCAGCGTGCGTACCAGAAGAATTGCAACAAACACCACAAGCAGCACCAGAACCGCTCCTATGATATAACCTGCCATCTTCTACAACCATCCTTTCTTATACATCCATCTGGCAGCCCCCAGCGCCACCAGCACGCCAACCGGCACCAAAATGCCCACAGAACCTGCCAGAGAAGGCACCAGAAGAAACAGTACCACCATAAAAATCAATGGCGTAATGGCAATCTTCCAATTCTTGCTGACATACACCACAGCCAGTCCGCCAAACAACGCCGGCAGTATATTATCGAATGCCGGTGCCAGTACCGGAGAATCCAACACCGGAGCCAGTGCAGACAGTCCGATGACTCCCAGCATAATCACAAGAGTCGTCACAATGGAACTGGTGGCGATGGCGATGGTCGAAATCACTTCCCCTTCCTCTGTCCCCGGCTTCACATCTGCATTTTCCATGGCGTTGAGTGCGCTGGGCGCCTTAATGCTTGTAAGATTACCGGTGACAAACGCCAGATAGGTACCACCGGTGCCCAGCATCGGTGTATAGGTAATGACCTCAATCACCCCCACCGTCCAATAGATAGGTGCTACTCCAATCAGTCCTTTTAACACAGCTGCCCCACTGGGCCATGCATCATAATACAAACAGATGGCCACCGGAACCATCAATACAACCACTACCGCCGTCCAGATCCAGATACGGCCGACGCGATGTGTTTTTTCCATATAATCATTCATTCTGTCCGCCTCCTATCCAATCAGCGGTGTGATAATCACCGCAAACACCATCGCACCCACCATACTGATGGAAAGTGCATAGGTCTCCAGCCACTTCATGTTACATTTTTTAATCAGGATACCGCAAACAGCCATAAGTCCGGCGGATACCAGCAGAACAAAAATAGGAATAAAGCCCGACAGACCTTGCCGCACATCCGCAAACACCATACCAAGAAAGGCGGAAATCATCCCCAGAAACATGGCTGTCATAAAAATATCGCCCCATTTGCTGTCTTTATTCTTTATCTTGATCACACCACCCTGAATCTTTTTCATCAGAATCGGCGGCAAAATAATACTGGGCATAATTCCCAGTGTCATGACCCAGGCAATGGCAGAATATACCTTTGGGTCCGTGATGGTCTCCGACAAAGAGACGCCCAGCGCATTGGCCGTAGAGGTCGCCGCCGGTAACTCATAGGTAATGGCACCGATGACGCTCATGCGAATCCACGGAAGGGGAATCCCCAAAAACTTCGACAAGGTCACCACGCCAAGTAAAATCGAGATGGCAGGCGCAATGGTAAAGACTGCGGTAGAAACAATGGTCTTTTTCAATTGTTCTGCTGCCATGCCAATCTCTCGCCCCCGCCGATATGCTCTCACGAGGAAAAAGACCGACTGGGCCAGCACAAAGATGACCACGCATACTGCCAGCCCATACAAAAAGGTACTGTTCGTGCTAAAATTCATTTCATGTCCTCCTTTATCTTATGTTGTTAGGCGTTTGCGAAACTTTT
>CAMAKU010000113.1 GCA_945836255.1 uncultured Roseburia sp.
TACATTTGACGACCGCTAATCAGAGCGAGATTCGCGGGAGCGTATCTCGTCTCTGCGCTTCTGCAAAATACGGCGAAGGATGGGAACAAGTTATACACTAGCGTGTCCCCAAATCATAAAATCATACACTAGAAGCGGCTTATCGCGTTTTTGGACAGGAAAGCGACAGCAAAGTAGTGGAAAAACCGGCAATTTGTATAGAAAAAACCGGAAAAAATCAATACACTAGTCATTTTGACCGTAAAAAAAGAAAATGATAGATTTCTAATTGTATAAAGTGTATAGTTTTTCTTAGGTATACAGTAATGGATGAAACCGAAGGAGATCCGATTATGAAATCAAACAAAGAAAAGGTATATGACTTTATTCAGATGCATAGTTTGGCAGGAAAAGAGGGAGGTGTTTCTACAAGTTATATTGCAGAGGCGTTGTCGTTGCAGAGGACAAATGTCAGCAGTATTTTAAACACACTGGTGAGCGAGGGACGTATTACAAAAACGAATGGTCGACCGGTGCTGTATCTGATAGATCAGGAGATACATAAGAGAGAAGAGGATTGTTTCCGGGAGATGACCGGATGGAACGGAAGCCTCAAGCATGGCATCCAGTTGGCAAAAGCCGCCATCCTATATCCGGGCAGAAGCCTGAACCTTTTGATCGTGGGAGAAAAGGGTACCGGAAAGAAGCAGTTCGCCAAGGCAATCTACAATTACTGTCTTGCGAAAAACATGATTTCTGAAGAGGCACCTTTTTTACAGATGAATTGCAGGGATTATGCAAACGAGCAGGAGCAGGCGAGAGCATTGCTGATGGGAGATGGGGAGCCGGGACTGTTGCACCAATCCGAAAAGGGCGTGCTGTATCTGGATAATATTCAGTATCTGGGGGGAATCCTTCAGAGAGAAGTGGCGATGTACAGCAGTTCTTCCGCACCCAGAGGCATTATACTTGCCAGTTGCACACCGGATACCATACCGGCGCAGGAGGAGTTTCAGGGGGAATTTCCCATTGTGGTACCTATGCCAAAGATTACGGAGCGCCCCATTGCGGAGCGCATGGAGATGATCAAACTCCTGTTTTCCACAGAGGCATCCCGGGTGGGACGTGTACTGGTGGTAAAGGAAGAACTGATGCGTTGTCTGCTGTTGTATGAATGTCCGGAGAATTTTCAGCAACTGAAACGCGATATCAAGATTGGCTGTGCCAATGCGTATGTGAGAGAATTGGCGAATCCGGCAGAAATCACTTTATATGTCAGTGATTTCGATGTACGAATCCGGCAGGGAATTCTGCGATATGGCAGTGCGCGGGAGGAAATCGAGGAGTTAATACCGGAGAATAGCAGTTTTGCATTCGATGGCAGGGATATGAAGGTCAGTGAGACGGAATCCAAGAATATTTATCAGGAATTGCGGAAAAAAGCGCAGAAACTGGATGCGGAGGGACTCAGTCAGGATGACATCCAGATGCTGCTATCCACGGAGTTGGAACGGGCCTTTGGCAAATATCAGAGCCAACTGGTACACGACGTGACCAGCAGAAAAGAACTGGGTTTAATTGTGGATGATGAACTGATGCAACTGGTAGAGAAGTTCATCAAGAAGGTTGAGACCATACAGAATCGTACCATTGATGAGTCCGTGTTCTTTGGATTGTGCTTACATATGAAAGGTGTGGTGAACCAGAACCGGGAAACGGAGACGGTGGGAAAACTGGAGATTTCCCAGGTGGTCACCAAGCATAAGCAGGAATATTTGTTGAGCGCAGAGTTCGCAGAGGAGATTCAGGAGAAGTATCAGGTGGAAATGCCCATTGACGAGGTGATTCTGATTACCATGTTCCTGTGTTACGAACCTCCGAAGCAGTTGTCGGCAGGTAAGCCGGTAATCTTATATGCTTTTTACGGAAAGGAAGTCGCGGCTTCCATTGTCAAGACCATTACGGATATTACAGGCTTTGACCATGTATATTCCTTTGAACTGTCTTACAAGATGGATGAGCGAAGTACTTGCGAAGCACTGAAGAAATGCATCCGGGACATCGACCGGGGCAAAGGGGTCTGTGTCGTATATGACAGCGATCTGATTGCTAAGATGACGGAGGAGATTGCCCGGGAGACCGGCATATTGATTCGTCTGTTTCCGGCGCCGGTGACCACCATGGGAATCGAGTTGGCGCGCAAGGCATTGCGGTCATCGAATCTGGACACGGTATACCGGGAGACCATGCGAAGTGTGGGAGATTTTGCCATCAGCCGCCCGAAGTATCTGGTGACCTTGTGTACTACCGGAAAAGGTGGGGCGGAAGAGTTGAAAAACTACATTGAGAAATATGGCAGTCTGGGGGATGTGGAAGTGATTCCCATGTCCATGAGTGATGAGGAGGCCTTGCAGGAAGCCTTTCAGGATCTGATGCGTCAGGGCACAATCCTCTGTGTGGTGGGAACCTTTGACCCTAAGTTGTACTCCATTCCGTTCTGCTCCATTACGGAGGTGTTTACCACACCCAAGGAGCGGTTGCCGGAGTTGCTTCGGACAGCGGAATCCAAGGATTGCGACATCGATTATCAGGAGATCTTTGACTATCTGGGACAGCAGTTCACCCATGCGCGGATTGCAAAACTGCGGCCATTGTTGGAAGAATTGTTGCATCAGATTGACGGCCAGTTAAAACATATGACACAGGATGCACAGATGGGCTTGTTGATTCACACGGCCTGCTGTGTCGAGCGCTTGCTGGCGGGGGAAGCATCCCAGACCAATCCAAAGAGAAAGATGATTATTGCCCAATATGGAAAAGAATTTCAGAAACTGCTTCGTATGTTAAAGCCCATGGAAAAGACATTCCATATTATTTTCAGCGATGATGAAGTTGCCAATATGCTGATGATTATTTACCAGATTTAACGAGGAGGATTCTATGAACGAGGAATTGAATGAGGAATTGGAAGAAATCGCCATGACAATCATTGCAAATTCGGGAGCAGCGCGATCGGCGGCTTTTGAGGCATTGCAGAAGGTGAAAAACAAGGACTTTGACGACGCAGAAGCATTGCTGAAGTCTGCTGACGACAGTTTACAGGTGGCTCACGAGGCACATCGCAAACTGCTTCAACTGGATGCAAAAGGGGAAGTGACAAGCGTTAGTATTCTGCTTTGTCATGCGCAGGATCATCTGATGGGAAGCGCACTTGCCAAAGATTTGATCCGAGAAATGGTGTTCCTATATCAGGAGAAATGAGGAGGAGAAGATGGAACGAAAAGTATTACTGATATGCGCTGGGGGCATGTCAACAGGAATTCTTATGAAAAAGATGGAGAAATATGCTGAGGAAAAGGGTATTGATCTCAAGATTGACGCTGTGAGCATGTCAGCGTATGAGGATTCCTACAAGAACTATGATGTGATCCTGCTTGGACCACAGGTGGCGTACAAAAAGGAGGAGATATCCCAAGTGACGGGGATGCCTCTGGGGGTGATCGCGTCCTATGACTACGCCATCGGTAACGTTGAGAATATTATGAAGCAGGTAGAAGCGATCTACCCGGCATGAAAATAGAGTAAGGGGTTATTGGAAAGGAGAAGGAAATGAGTAATTTATATGATAGCAAGGCGATGCAGAAGGTAAAAGCAGTCGGCGAAAAATTTGCGGGAAACAAGGCGATTGCAGCAGTGTCTGCCGGTATGATGATGTCCATGGGGATCATCTTGATTGGAGCAATCTTCCAGTTGATCGCCATTATACCAACATTCTTTGGCGCATGGAGTACGGAGGATGCTATTTACAGTATCCTGCTGGTTCCCTATGATCTGTCCATGGGACTGATCTCTGTTTATATGTCCTTTACGATTGCATATTCCTATGCAAAGTCTTTGAAGATGCAGGCACTCACCAACGCACTGAATGCCATGCTGATCTTCTTAATTGTTGCCGCACCAATCAAGACGGTGGAACTGGCAGATGGAAGTAGCTTTACCGGAATCGACAATTCCTGCTTGGGAGCAGTGGGAATGTTTACGGCGATTATCATTTCGCTGTGTACGGTGAAGATGGCGCACTTCTGTGAGAAGCATCACCTGATGATTCGGATGCCGGATGCCGTTCCGAAGTTCTTACAGGATACTTTCGCTTCCTTGATTCCGCTGGTAATCAACATCGCGATTTGGCATACCATCGGAAGCATCTGCCTGAATGTGATGACCATCTCATTGCCCTATGCGATTTCTTACCTGCTGTCAGCACCGCTGGGCGCACTGACAAGCGTACCGGGTATCATTATCGTGGTGTTTGTGGCAAATGTACTGTGGACCTTTGGTATTCATGGAACGATGGTTGTCTACATAGCAATCATGGCACCACTGATGGAGTACATCGCAAACAATGCAGAGCATATTTCTAAGGGTGAGCCGTTGGTATTCGTACCGGTTGCATTGTTCGGCATCATGAATTGCTGTGGTGGTACCGGAAATACACTGGCACTTTGCGTCATGGGACTGTTTTCCAAATCAGAGCGAATCAAAGCGGTCAGCAAGGCTGCTATTGTTCCGGGAATCTTTAATATCAACGAGCCGGCAACGTTTGGCTATCCGATTATGTACAATCCGACGTTGGCGATTCCGTTTATCTTCAATCCTATGATTACCATGATTATCTGTTATTTTGGCTATATGGCAGGGATTTTCAAACCGTCCTTTACCATGATTACAGCAACACTTCCGGTAGGCGTGTCACAGTATCTGGGAACATTGTCCTGGACGAATATTCTGATTCCGGTTGTGGCATTTATTGTTGCATGGGTAGTATATCGCCCATTTTTCAAAGTCTATGAGAGAGATCTGGTTGCTCAGGAACAGGCAGAAAAAGAGGTGGCATAATGAAGCAGGAAAC
>CAMAKU010000114.1 GCA_945836255.1 uncultured Roseburia sp.
GGTATCTTATCACTCTCCACTTCCACATAGATGGTTCCGCCTTTGTCTCCCACCTTTTTCAGGAAATAATACTCTGTATTCTTTTTTCCAAAATCAATCGGTCCTATCTCGGTCACACAGCAGATCCCTTTGGTACCACAACACAGATAATCTCCCACCTCAAACCGTTTTTGCATATGATCCATCATCTCTTCTTTCCTATCCAAACTCTTCGCTCTAATCAGCGGTCGCCATAACAAAAAACTCTTCCACACATTCGGCGAATCCTTGTGCGAAAGAGTCTTATACACATAATTACCAGAAGGCTGTTTCTGGTATTATTTTACCATTTTTTTATTTGGGATGTAAGTTTTAATTTCTCATTCAAAATGACAACTCTTTCATTGCATCTCTTTTATGAATGGTCTACTTTTTCCTGAAGTTTCTTTCTCTGACGATGTTCATGTGCTAACTGCTCGGAGATCTCATCGATGCGCTTCCATACATCAGCGATGGCCTCCGTCTCATCCTGGGGCCGGTCGCTTTGCTCCCCGGCTTCCTCTGCTGCATGGGCTTCCTCTTCGCGCGCCTTAATCTGCTTTGCAAACAGTAATTTAAATAAAACTCTCACGCAAGGCTGGATAAAAAACATTTGCGAAAAATAAGCAAATGGCAAGCACACGGTTTTGACCTGTGGTCTCCATCAGTAGCGAGCCAATGATGACATAAAAACTGTAAAAGACATAGTATTCCAGTTCTATACTTGAGATTCTACGCCTCCTGGGTAATCCGGTATCCGTGCTTGCCGTTGTTCTTCATAAGATAGAGTTGTTGATCCGCATACGGCAATACCTGCCAGATATCACCGTCCTTGATAGAATCCAAAATAACATATCCCTGGGAAACGCTCAGCAACTCCCGGGGCGACTTCTGATTCTGCATCCCCGCCTCCGCAATGGATAGCTCAATATTTTTTGCCGCAGTTTCTACGGCCTCGGAATCCACGTCAATCAACAATACAACAAACTCATCGCCCCCATAACGATACACATCACCTGTACTTAAAATGGTTTGCTTGATAATGGTACTGATCGTCTTTAGATAACAGTCCCCTTGCAAATGCCCGTAGGTATCGTTCACCATCTTAAAATAATCAACATCAATGATTCCTACACCTACCTTACAATTTTTCTCACCGCAAAGGCCTTTTAGCATTTTGTAATCTTTTTCCAATTTATAACGATTGCCCACGCCGGTCAGTGGGTCAATATCAATCTGCTTACGGAAAAGAATATTTTCCTCATATTGCATATTTAACTGAATCTTATAGTCGATTGCCTGGGCACGCGCCTTCTTGACCTCCTCATGCTGTAATCTGCACAAATCAATATATTCCAACTCCGTTAATCGCAGTTGTTCCGCGTCCTGAATCTCTTTGTAATATGCAAGACGCAGCGCGCTGACTTTTACCTTGATGTCCAAACCGGTCAAATCATTGGAGAACAAGTTCAATTGCCGATCCATATAATCGATAATCTGCTTCATCTCCGCTAATTCGCCTAAGGTCAACGTCAAATTGCACAAAGTCTCCATGTTGCTCCAGAAATTGGACTGATCCTTGGTATTCACTGCCAATGCCATGAGTTTCGGCAACCGTTTTCGTACATCGCTCTCCTTGCCCGTCTGCATGAGAAACCTGCATTCCTCGAGCAGAAGGCCTAGTTGTGCATCTTCATCCTCTAAGGAATCACAAAACCCTCTTGCCCGCTCTAAATACGTTTCTGCTTTTTCGTATTGTGCCAGATTGTTATACTCCATACATAGATTCATATTGATGGTAAATGCCAGATAGTCGTAACTCTCTTCCTTTGCTCGGTCCACCTCATGAAGTTCCTGCAAGGCCGTTTCAAAATATTTGATTGCACTTTCATGGTCGTTCAGTTCCTGATACTCACTGCCGATATTATTATAAAATTTGCCGCTACAATAAGAATCATTGTTTTTCTTTGCGAGAGACAGCCCCTCCAGATAGTACTCCACTGCCAACAGTTCATTTCCCAGCGCACCGTAGATGATTCCCATCACATTCAGCATATCGCAATAAAGCCTGACGTCTTTCACGTTGTCCAGTTGCTCCAGTGCGCGATTGGCCAGATTCAACGCTTTGTCATATTCGCCATCTTCTAATAATTTCTTACTTTCTTCCAGACATTCTGTTCCGAAGGATTGCGCATCAAGTTCCTTTCGGGTCATGGTGTCATACAAACGATGCATCAATCGATCAAACTCTGTGATGCTCATGGGCTGATAGAAGAAAAATCCCTGTATGATGTCGCAGCCGAATCCTGTCAGAATATCCAACTGTTCCCCGTTTTCCACCCCTTCTGCCACCACTCCGATGTCCAGCGAACTTGTCATATCAATTACAGCACCAATCACATTCCGGGCTCTTGCCGAATTTTTCACATCGAAATCAAAGAATTTCATGTCCAGTTTCACGGCATCCGCATCGATATCCTTAAGAATGTTCAAGGCGGAATATCCACTCCCAAAATCATCAATCATGATTTTGAATCCGAGACGCTTCAGTTCACCAATCATTTCAAATAACGCCCCCGTATCTTCTACAAACGCAGACTCTGTGATTTCAATGTGGATATACTCCGCAGAAATCTGGTATTTCTGAACAAATTCCGAAAGGATGTGGCAGATGTCGATGCGGTTGATGTCTCGTCTGGAGACATTAATGGAAAAGGGAATCAAATCATATCCTTCTCGCTTCTTTTCCGACTGAAGCCGAAACGCACATTCCCACACATACACATCCAGTTCGTGAATCAGATGACACTCCTCCAGTATGGGAATAAATTCTGCCGGTGAGATAAAGGCACCTGCATGTTGCCATCTTACCAATGCCTCCGCACCCACAATACGGTTCTGGCGAACAGAATACTGCGGCTGCAAATAAATTTCAAATTCACCTTTGTCGATGCATTTCTTCAACTCATCTATGGTCAGTTCTGATACGTTCATCATATTAATCGCGCCCTCTTACGCTGGATAGTCTCTTACTGATTCACCGCGAACATGTCACGGTTCCTATACTTGTTATATAAAAAAGCAAAGGTAAAATCAAGCACCTTTGCTTTGTAAATTGATTGCTATCGATCTAGATATGTAGATCCTTTCTGTTAAATATGGAAATTCCCAGTAGAAACAATGCAATGCCTCCCACGAGCAACACCAGTATCCCTGCCAATGCCCCACTTTCTCCTGCAACCAACCCCTCCGGATCAAACAGCGTAAAAAAGGTGACATATTTTACTTTCTCCGCCTTACCGCCCATATTTGCAAGCATTTTAAAAACATACATCAAAATCGGAATACCCGCGCCAACCCCGATGCTATATTTCGCATCCGAAAACGCACAGGATGCCAAAAAACAAATTCCTCCCATAAATAAATGCAAGCAGAACAAACCACTGTTAATGACGAGCAGAGTGGTGATATCTAATTCGCCCGGGAAGTAATATTCTGCGCAAACAATCTCCAGAATGGTACTATATACCACCAGAATGAGGATTCCGCTGACCAGCACCATCATCTGAGTGAATGCAACCGTACGACGCTTCACCGGTGCGGCAAGCAGACCCACCATAGAACTGTTATCTACATATTTTGCAATCAATCCATTGCCACGCAGAATGCAAAACAACATGGGAAAGATCAGCAAAATAAAACCATACAGATACGAACACATAAAGCCAATCAAACTGGTTGCTCCAGCCGTCATACCCACAGCGGCCATGATTCCCGGGAGCAGTTCCACATAACTATCCAGCAATTCGGCAAGTTTTGGTTCATACATACTGATAATCACCGCAACATACAATGTAATCACTGCCCCTAAAATGAGCAAAAGTTTGACACTTCCTTTCATTTCACGTTTGTACAGCGCGCCGTTAAGCATTTTTCCCACCTCCATAATACGTCATAAAGATTTCTTCCAAACTCTGCTTTGTCGTGACAGTAACCTGGCGCCCCGCCTGCATCCCGCCAAAATCTTTCGCAAAGGACACCGCCATTTCTTCGGTGTCTAACGTGACAGTATAGGAACGAACATGACGCTCCCGTAGGGCTTCCACCGAATCCACTGCGACTAACTTTCCACTGCGAATTATGCCAATCCGGTCACAGGTCCGCTCCACTTCTTCAAACATATGGCTGGAAAGCAGAATCGTTTTTCCGCGTTTTTTCTCCGCCCCTACCAATGCCACAAAACGGCTCTGCATCAATGGGTCCAATCCACTGGTGGGCTCATCAAAAATGAGAATATCCGGGTCATGCATCATCGCTGTAATCAGGCCTAACTTTTGCTTCATGCCCTTGCTCATTTTCTTAATTTTACCCTTAGGGTCCAGATCAAAGTATTCCAAGAGTTCGTCTTTTCGACTGTAGACGCTGATTTTGCGATATTCTTCCATAAACCTAAGATATTCTGCACCAGTCATATCATCAAAGAAACTGATCTCTCCGGGAACATAGCCCAGATGCGTCTGGATGGCTGCCCTGTCCGTCCAACAGTCGAACCCATTGATATGGCATTGCCCCGACTCAGGCTTCAAGAACCCCATAAGATGACGTATGGTAGTGGTTTTGCCAGCCCCATTGGGGCCTAGGAAGCCAAACACCTCTCCTTTTTCAATCGAGAATGATACATCAAATACACCTTTCTGCGCCCCATAATCCCGCGTGAGATTTTCTATACTGATTAAACTCATCCTTGGTCCTCCTCGCCTATTTACCCCAAAACAGTAATCCTCTCGAATAGATCTCTCCTCTGCATAACTATATCCAGTATAGCCACAGTGGGAAAATACTGCAAGTGATGTTTCGGTTTTGTC
>CAMAKU010000115.1 GCA_945836255.1 uncultured Roseburia sp.
AATAAAATCGTGGAGGAGACCGATCGACAGAAGAGTGTCACGGGAGAGGTTGAGAATTCGTTCCATCAGGTAAACCATGTATCCGATGATTTGATGAAGATCAGTCAGGCGTAATGGCAGTGTCATACAAGATGTTGTGGGTGAGCCTGCGCAAAAATGGGAATAATAGGTAGACTTTTGACGCAAAATGTTGTATAATCATCTCGTGATTTTTGGAAAATGCTGACTACATGTAGTGATTTTAGTATCATTACCATATCTAGAAGGAGAGTGTGTCATGAGTCAGGCAAGGACTGCTGAGGAAGATAGGAACGCAGTTTTTCCGGGATGGTGCTTCAATGAGACCGTTGAGATGGAACGCAGCAGACAGGCACTGGAAGAGGAGCGCAGGGATCTGGAGCAACAGCGCAGACAGTTGGAGAAAGAGCGCGAGGAATTTGAGCGCAGAATTGCGTGGGAAGATCAACGTATGGAGCGGGAACAGCAGTTGTTCGACATGAAACTCCGTATTCTGGAAGATGAATTACAGAAGTTTGCGGCAGAGAAGCAGCATTTTGAGCAGCAGAAGGCGTTTTATGATCGGGTGAACGAGTTCCAGACCAGACATGAGGAAGAAGCCGATGCGAATGTTGTTCGCGGCGAATTATTCTTTATTGGTGTGGAGAATGAGACTTCCCTCAAGAAGCGCTATAAGGACTTGATCAAGATTTATCACCCGGACAATGCCAACGGTGATAAGAGCACGATTCAAGAGATCAATAACGAGTATCAGAAACTGCGTATGGCACTCGAGGCATAAAGGATGGTAAGGAAGTTCGCAGGAACTTCCTTCTTTGTTGTTGCCGCTGTTTGGGAGAAACTATGAAAGATTTTATAACACGTATTATCGACCGATTCTTTAATATCAAGACCAACGGCATGAAACTGGTCATGTTCAACGTTATGGTCAGTATTTCGGCATTGGGAGCCTGTGTTTCGGGAATTTTAATTCTCTTTTCCATGCTCCCGGTCACACAGGTGCCTATTATTGCGGGAGGAATTGCTGCGGCAGGAATACTGTTTTATTATGCCAACTATAAAGGTAAACTGGTAGCAGCGGCGAATCTGTTGGTTATTGCTGTGTGTTTTGTGTTTTTCCCTATGATGTTCTTTGCGGTGGGGGGCATTGAGAGTGGTATGTCCAGTTGGTTTGCCCTGGGACTGCTTTTTATCTTTTTGTTGTTGGATGGAGTCAACTTCATGGTCATGATGTCTCTTGACTGTGTGGTGATTATCTTTTGTTATCTCATTTCTTATCATTTTCCACAGATGATTGTACAGACGTTGACGCGTGCTGGCTTTTATGTCGATGTGGTGCAGAGTATTTTTACCGCAACGATTGCGGTGGGACTGATCTTTAAGGTGCAGGCGTGGATGCAAAAGCAGCAGACCTCCTTAGTGGAGGAGCAGAACCGTCAGCTGGTGGACATGACACAGCGGGCACAGCACGCCCAGCATGAGGCCGAGATTGCCAATCAGTCAAAGAGTAATTTCCTCGCGAATATGTCTCACGAAATCCGCACCCCCATCAACACGATTCTGGGTATGAATGAGATGATTCTGCGGGAGTCATCCGAGGAGAATATTCTGGGACTGGCGCAGGATATCCGTACCTCCACAGAGTCACTCCTTGGTATTATCAATGAGATTTTGGATTTCTCCAGAATTGAGTCCGGCAAAATGGAACTGGTGATGGAGAATTATGCGTTGAGCAGTGCGATTCACGATACGGTCACGGTGTTTACCATGCGGGCCAAGGAAAAGGGATTGTATCTGCAGGTGAATGTGGCGGAGGATCTGCCCTCCATGTATCTGGGAGATTCCCTGCGGCTGCGTCAGATTTTAAACAACCTGATGAGTAATGCCGTTAAATATACGAAAGAGGGCGGCATAACATTTTCTGTCAGCGGTACCACGGAAGGAGAACTGGAGACACTCTATTTCGAAGTGCGGGATACGGGAGTCGGAATCAAAGAGCAGGACATGAATCGTCTGTTTGAGGCGTTTGAGCGTATTGATGAACGGACGAACCGGAACATCGAAGGAACCGGTCTGGGCATGGCGATTACGTCCAATCTGTTGCAGATGATGGGTTCGGTACTGGAAGTGGAGAGCGTCTACGGAGAGGGCTCTGTCTTTGCATTTCATCTGGTGCAGCACATTACGGACCATCGTCCCATTGGCCATTTCGATGTTGCAGAACGCCTGGAACAAAAGGAGATGCGACGCTATACATTCCGGGCACCTCAGGTGAAGATTCTTCTGGTGGATGACAATGCTATGAATCGGAAAGTCTTTTGTAAACTGTTGCGCCATACACAGGTCCAGATCGATGAGGCGGACAGTGGTTATGTATGTCTGGAACTGGTACGCCAGACCCATTATGATGTTATCTTTCTGGATCATATGATGCCGGAACTGGATGGCGTGGAGACATTTTCTTATATGCAGGGGATGCAGGAAAATAAATGCAAGGATACGCCGGTGGTGGTGTTGACGGCCAATGCTATCATGGGAGCAAAAGAGCAGTATCTGGAGATTGGTTTCCATGATTACCTATCGAAGCCCATTGACCCGAAACGTTTGGAGGAGGTCATTGTAGAGCAGGTGTCCCTACAGAATATCGAGGTAGATATTTTTGAGATGACAGATCATCTGGGGCCTGTCCCCGTTGCTGCGAAGCATTCGTCCGACGGATCGGAGGCGGCGGATGCAGACTCGGGCACGTTGCCGGAGATCGAAGGATTTGACTGGGATTATGGGATGCAGCATTTTCCGGATCGGAGGATGCTCTGGGAGGCTGTGGAAGACTTTTATCACAGTGGCAGTGTCGGCCGACAGGAGATTGCCGTTGCCTATGACGCAGTGGATACGCCCGAGGGACTGGAGTTGTATCGTATTAAGGTACATGCGTTAAAGAGTAATCTGGCATTGATCGGGTATCTACAGTTATCTGTGTTGGCAAAATTGCTGGAGTTTGCCGCTAAGGACGCAAACCTCGTTCGCATCCGCAATCTGCATCCGATTCTGATGGAAGAGTTCGACATTTGTATGGAGCGTATTGCGCCGTTTGTGGAGTCGGAGGAAGAAAAGCCCATGATGTCGGATGAACAGTGGCTGCGGGATATGTTCGGGATGTTGCAGCAGGCGCTGGAAGAGTTTGATTATGATGGGGCGGATCGCACCATGGCTATGATGCAGGCCTATTCTTATGACGACAAGTGGCAGCCGGTAGTTCATACACTGGGACAGATGGTGGCAAATCTGGATGCCCAGGGAGCGTTGGAGGAATTGCACCGGGTTATGGGGTAACATCCTTGAGAGGTATGGGCTAATCTACGCCAAAAGGAATCCCGGTCATTCTTGACATTAGAGGGCAAAGAGTATACGATAAACTATGTGCGCAGGGGCATAGAGTCCGTCTGTGATTAAAGCATACGATAAGGAATAAGAGGTTGAGTGATGAAGAAAGTAGAAGATTACATAAGAAGTATTCCGGATTTCCCGGAGGAGGGTATTATTTTTCGTGATGTGACCAGTATCTTACAGGATGCGGAAGGGTTACATCTGGCGATTGATGAGATGATTCATCTGCTGGATGGCGTGGACTTTGATGTGATTGCCGGGGCAGAATCCAGAGGGTTTATCTTTGGTGTACCTATTGCGTATGCGCTGGGCAAGCCTTTTGTGCCGGTTCGTAAGGCCGGTAAGTTACCCTGTGAGACGGTGTCTCAGAGTTATGATCTGGAGTACGGCACGGCAACCATTGAGATACATAAGGACGCCATCGCACCGGGCCAGAAAGTGGTTCTGGTGGATGATTTGATTGCCACTGGCGGTACCATTGAAGCAGCAGCCAAGTTGGTGGAGTCACTGGGTGGTGAAGTGGTGAAGATCGTCTTTTTGATGGAACTGGCCGGATTGCATGGCCGTGATAAATTGGCGGGATATGATGTGGCATCGGTTGTGACCTATCCGGGCAAATAATTTGCCGGAAGGAATCAGTGATTTTGTATGATGTGCTCTATGATTGGAATGACGTCTGTCAAACCGGGCGCCCAGTCGTAGAGCATTTTTTCTAGTTCCGGTGTGGGACCGGTCAGATCGGGAATCATGATGGTCAGGCAGCCGGCATCATGGGCGGAGCGGATTCCGTTGGGGGAATCTTCCAGTGCGATACAGTGCTGCGGCATCACACCCAGTGTCTTGCAGGCATACAGGTAGATATCAGGATGGGGTTTACCGATGGGGACCATGGAGGCACTGATGACGGTGTCAAAGGCATCCGACAGCCCGACGGAGGCCAGGCGTGGCAGCGCACGCTCCAGCGTGGTAGCAGTGACAACAGCGGCAGGTATGCCGGTGCTTTTGAGATAGGCCAACAGATCCGCGACACCTGGTTTGGCTTCGATGCCTTCCCGTTCCATGAGTTCCAGCACAATCTGTGTGTTGCGCTTATGAACGTCTTCAAAGCAAAAGGCGCTTCCATAGCGCGCTTCCCACAATTTCTGTGCGTCGGTATGGTTGAGGCTACGCTGTAAGAGCGCATCTTCCCTGGTGTAGTCTGTGTAGCCGCATTCATGGAAGGCAATGGGCCACGAGCGGTTGTAGTATTTTTCGGTGTCGGTAATCACACCGTCCATATCAAATAATACAGCTTCAAGGTTCATGTCAGAGTTCCTTTCTTTTATGGTGTTGTTAGGCGTTTGCGAAACTTT
>CAMAKU010000116.1 GCA_945836255.1 uncultured Roseburia sp.
ATCGCAAAAAAGGCAGTCGCAGAAGCTTCGGATATCAGGGAAGATAAAGTTGCTGAAATGAAAACAAAACTCGAATCAAATGACTATCAGGTAGATACCGGGGATTTTGCAAGCAAATTGCTTGAGAAGTATCAGATGGGACTGTAAGGAGAGTAGATGTGGCTAGTTTGGTTGAAGAATTGCTTGTATGTTTAAAGAAAGAGCAGGAAGCGTATGCCCGCCTGTTAGATATGTCGGATGGGAAGCGTCAGACAATCATCAAGGGACAGGTAGAGCAGTTAGAGGCGATTACGGCTCAGGAAGAAGAGATTAGCAGTGAGTTGAAGAATCTCGAGAATAAGCGTACCGGTATTCTTCGTGATATGGCAGTTGTTCTTGGTCACGATGGGGAACAGTTTACTGTGACGAAAGTGATCGAGCAACTGGACGCACAGCCAAAGGAGCAGCAGGACTTGACAGAGGCCCGCGATGCACTCGTTGATGTTGCGACCAAAATGCAACTTGCAAATGCACAGAACAGTATTCTGTTGCAGCAGGCATTAGAAATGGTAGAGTTCGATTTGACTTTGTTCAAGAGTCTGAAGCAGGCTCCTGAGACGGCGAACTATGACAAGAACGCTTACAATACAGGAGAATTGCTGTCAAGCAGCTTTGATACATCCCAATAATCGATATCGGAGCTTTTGAATGGAGTTGTAGGAGGAATTTACCATGGCTAACGGATTCGGAAGCTTGTACGTGGGAGCGTCAGCATTACAGTCACAACAGAATGCATTAAATGTTGTAGCAAACAACTTATCCAATGTAAATACCGCTGGCTACGTGCGTCAGCAGGTTATATTTGCAGATCGAAATTATTCATCTTTTGCACAGGCATCCGTGAGCACACAGAGAGCAGGTCTGGGTGTTGATATCGGAGATGTCGTTCATGCAAGAGATGTTTTTTTAGATAAAGCATATCGGTCCGAAACAGGACGTCAGGCATTCTATGCCGCCAGTTATGATGCTGTATCTGAAGTTCAGACCTATTTGCAGGAGATGCAGGGACAGTCGTTCCAGACTGCGCTGTCGGATCTGTATGAGGCATTTTCGGAATTCGCAAAGGATCCCTCCGATGCGGTCAACCAGAATCTTGTCATGCAGAAGGCGACACTCTTTGTCAGCCGGGTATCGAATCTGAATCAGGGATTACAGGACTATCAGTCTACGATCAATAAGAAGATCACGGATGATGTCAATCGCATCAATGAACTGGGTCAAAAAATCTCAGAACTAAATTTAAAAATACAGAGAGTAGAGTCTGCGGGAGTAGAGACGGCGATGGATCTGCGTGATACGCGAGATCTATATCTGGATGAATTGTCCAGTCTGGCAAAGGTATCCTATTCCGAGTCGGCTGACGGTATTGTCAAGGTCCAGATCGATGATGTGGAATTTGTTACAGAGAATAACGTTTACCAGATTGCGATGCAGGAGGATATGACCACAGGCTTTAAGACACCTTATTGGCCTCAGTTGTCTGACACCAATAAGGGTGAATACACCTATGTCTTTAATACCGGCAATGCCAATGCTACGAACAAGACGGACATTGGCGAGGTGAAGGCGCTGCTTTTGGCGCGGGGCGACCATCATGCCTCCTATCTGGATATGGTGGGATTGACTTCTGATGAGTATCATACCGGATTGTCCAATTCCATCATGATGAATACCCAGGCAGAATTGGATGCCCTGTTTCATAGCATGGTGACGGCGATTAATGATACGTTGTGCCCCAATGTGTCCTATGGTGATACGGCGGGTTATGCGGGGATGACCACCGGCACCGATGCGGCAGGAAATATATGGACGCTTACAGCAGATACGAAAGTCTTGGATGAAGCCAATTGTCCGGTGGGTAGTGATGGACAGATTCCCCCCCATGAATTGTTTCAGCGCATTGGTTGTGAGCGATACACCAAGGTGACACTGGCAGACGGAAGCAGCGTGTATGTGTATAATGAAGAGGATCCTTCCGATCCCACCAAGTGCTATACCATCGCTGATACCCGGGTGAATCCGGATCTGATTGAGGAGGAGAGTTATCTGCCTTATAAGATGCAAACCGGAGAGATTGACTATAATCTGGGTGCGAATCTGGAACGCATCTGGGATCAGGCGAATTATACTTTGAATCCCAGTGATACCACACCCTGTACTTTCAATGATTTCTACATCAAGTGGATCGGAGAGATCGGTACAGTGGGTTCTGTATACAGTACCACATCAGAGAGTCTGCAGGGAACCGTCGACACCATTGATAACAACAGACAGATGGTCGTTGGCGTATCTTCGGATGAGGAATTGACAAATATGATTAAATATCAATCCGCTTATAATGCAGCCAGCCGCTATATCAATGTGGTCTCCGCAATGATCGACTATCTGTTGACCTCACTATAGAAAGGAGCAGCCTATGCCATCATCATTTTTTGGATTGACCGTAGCCTATTCGGGATTGAATGCAGCACAGGCATCCATCAATACAACAGCGAACAATATATCCAATGTCCAGACAAAAGGATATAGCAAACAGACCGTGAATCTGACGGCGGCTACAGCGCTCCGTTGCTATCAGCGTTTCGGAAGTACCGGTCTGGGGGTATCGGTGGACTCCGTGACCCAGGTACGTGATGAATATTACGACGAGAAATATTGGAATAATCAGTGTAATCTTGGTCTTTACGAGAAGAAACTATACTATATGGAGCAGATTCAGAATTACTATACGGACGGTACATTCAGCGCCACATCAAGTGCAGGTTTTTCTACGATTTATTCCAAGATGTTTAATGCACTGGATACTGTAAAGACGAATGCGGGTTCTTCCGCAGCGCGTAACGAATTTATCAGTGCGGCACAGGAACTGTGCACCTATTTTAACAGTACAGCACAGCAGATGCAGAGTTTGCAGAGTTCCATCAATGACGAGATCAAGACCACGGTGGACAATGTCAACTCCATTGCAAAGAAGATTGCACTGCTGAATAAGCAGATCAATATTATCGAGATGGAAAGCGGACATGCCAATGAACTGAGGGATCAGAGAGCGCTTTTGGTGGATGAATTATCCAAGATTGTGCCAACTACGGTCAGCGAGCGGCAGATTACCAATTCCAATTATGAAGACCAGTATACCGGAGCAACTTACTATACGGTAAAGATTAACGGTCAGCTTCTGGTGGATAATTACGAATATAATGAACTTGGCTGTGTGGCGAGAGAAGAACAATACAATCAGACGGATATTGAAGGTCTTTACGATATTGTGTGGGCTGAGACGGGGGCAACCTTTGATGTGACAGCGACCAATATGAGCGGCGAACTTCGCGCGATGTTTGAGGTGCGCGATGGAAATAACGGGGAGAACCTGACGGGACGTGTCACTTCGTCCACTTCCGATTCCATCACCATCAGTCGGCCCAGCATTACAGATATCGATCAGATGAATCTGCCTTCTTCCGGTGTAATCTGGGTGAATAATACCCAGTATACCTACCATTCTTTCACCTGTGAGACGGATGATGAGGGGAACATCGAGACCTATACCTTCCAGTTGAACAAGCCGATTACGGCAGATGAGCAGACCAAATTATCCAACAAGAAACTGGAGATTGGCGAGAGTGTCAACTACATGGGAATTCCCTATTACATGAATCAGATGAGTACCTTCCTGCGTTCGTTTTGCGAGGCTTTTAACAAGATCGAGCAGACAGGCGTGGATGCTGATGGCAATCCCATGGGATCGCTGTTTGTAGCAGACCACAAGGCAGCCGGTACGGAATATGATATGACGGATGCCATCGAAGGAGTTACGTTCTCGTCCACGTCCAATAACTACTATCAGTTGACGGCTGTGAATGTAACGATTGCCGATGCCACCTTGGGCGATCCGGACCGATTTGCGACGCAGACCAGGACGGAAGATGGTGTAGATGCGTATGATTTAATTGAAAAGTTGAAAGATCTGCAAAGCAAAACGGAATTGTTCCGCGGCGGCGGTGGGGATACGTTCCTGCAATGTATTTATGCGGATATTACCGTTGACACCCAGGAAAGTGAGATCTTTACCGATAATTACACCAATATCAGTTCCACCATCGACAACCAGAGAATGTCAGTATCCGGTGTGGATGAGGACGAGGAGGCGCTGGATCTCATTAAGTTCCAGAATGCATACAATCTGGCATCCAAATGTATTTCTGTCATGGCAGAAATGTATGATCAGTTGATCTTACAGACCGGAGTATAAAAAGGATGCAATTATTTCATGAGGAGGTAGACAGATGCGCGTTACCAACAATATGATTTTACGAAATTCTTCCTATAATATTAACGGGACAAAGGGAAATGTCAACACGTCGATGAATCAGATGACAACCCAGAAAAAGATCGAAAAGCCGTCAGATGATCCGGTGGTAGCGATTCGTTCCCTGCGTCTGAGTACCAGCTTGAGTCGTGTCGATCAATATTATAAAAAGAATATCCCGGATGCAGAGTCGTGGCTGGATGTGACAGAGACGGCCCTGACCAATATGAAGTCTCTTATAACCGATGTGCGCACCCAGTGTGTCAATGGTTCTACGGATACCCTCAATCAGGATGACCGCAATACCATTTTAAAACAGTTAAAATCCTTGCAGACCCAACTCTATGCGGAAGGCAATGCAGATTATGCAGGACGAACCGTATTTACCGGTTATCG
>CAMAKU010000117.1 GCA_945836255.1 uncultured Roseburia sp.
CCCATCATGGATATTTTTGACGATCTGTATGATTACATGGTGATGCTTCTGGATGTGGAGAAGTACGATGAGTTTATGGCCGTCTATCAGGTGGTGGAGCAACTTGCCCGTCAGACCACCATCAAGAATATGGAAAAGAAGCTTTTGACCTTGTTGATTCGTTATTATCGAAGTACCGGTCAGACGGAAGCATATCAGCAGACGACGGTCCGTTATTTTGAAGTATCCGAACTCATGGAAAAAGAGAACCGTTTGATGGTTAATAATATGATTAGTATGCGCAATTCGTTGAATAATCTGGTCCAGATCAATTGGGAAGTGGAGCAGGAGAATATTGCGCTTCACAAGAAGTCGGAGACGGATCCGCTGACAGGGCTATCCAATCGTTTCAAGCTAAATGAATACGGCGAGGAGGCTTTTTCCCAGGCCTATGAAAATCAAACAAGCCTTGCCATTGAGATTTTGGATATCGATTATTTTAAAGAATACAATGACAATTACGGTCATCAGGCAGGAGATGCCGCGTTACAAATGGTTTCCCGGATGATGCTTCAGATGCAGAAGCATGGCAGAATTTTCTGCGCCCGGTACGGCGGGGATGAGTTCGTAATCATCTACGAAGGCTATAGTGAGGAACAGACCAGACAGTTGGCGGATGAGTTGAAGGCCAAGATTGTTGCACAGGCCATCGAACATAAATATTCAAAAGCAGCGAAGCATTTGACCATATCCCAGGGAATCTGTTGGGGGATTCCCAAGAACAATGACAAGGTGTGGGATTATCTGCATGCAGCAGATGAATTTCTCTACAAGGTGAAGAAGGTATCCCGCAACAGTGTCCGTATCGGACAGATCGGAGATGTTTCGTGAAGAGGAAGACCCATGAGTACGCAGGAAGATAAAAAATATTTTGCTTATATTGTGGAGTGTAAGGATGGTTCGCTATATACCGGATTTACCACAGACCTTGCGAACCGGGTTCGGACGCACAATGAGGGAAAGGGCGCGAAATACACGAAAGCCCGCAGACCGGTGCGGCTGGTGTACTACGAAGAGTTTGCCACGAAGCAACTGGCGATGAAGCGGGAAGCAGCCATCAAAAAATTAACGCATCAACAAAAGCAGGAGTTAATAAATAATAGATAAAGGATATACGAGAGGGATAAGGCAATGAAGACGATAAAGCAAATTTTTTTCACGGATCTGAAAAATCTGGTTAAGAATCTGTTTGCACTTATTATTGCAGTGGGTGTCTGCTTTTTGCCGGCATTGTATGCTTGGTTTAACATCTATTCCAACTGGGATCCGTATGGCAATACCGGTCAATTGCAGTTGGCAGCCATTAGTCTGGACCAAGGATACACGGACGATGATGGCACCTATAAGAATGTCGGAGAGGATATTATGGAAGAACTGGCAGAGAATGACAAGGTCGACTGGCAGTTTGTGGATTCCGCCGACGAAGCGCTGGAAGGTGTGGAGAGCGGCAAATATTATGCGGCTCTGGTAATCCAGGAAGATTTTACATACAATATGTACAATATGTTTGTCTCATCCATGGAGGAGCCCACACTGATTTTCTATCAGAATCAGAAGAAGAATCCTGTTGCCACGAAGATTTCCGATACGATTATCGGGACGGTAGAGACCAACATCAATGAAGAATTTATCAAGGTCATGACCAGTACGATCTTTGCAGATGCCAATGATCTTTATGATGATATTGAAGAAGAGGGCGGCGTTGATGCCTTTATTGACAAACTTGAGAATCTGAACAATGACCTGATTAGTTATCAGGATACCATCGATGATGTGATTACCGGCAATGCGGTGCTGTCTTCTAATCTGGCGAAGGCATCACAGGATACGGAGAATCTACAGCAGCAGACGCAGAACAGTTCGGGGAGTTTGGCGAATTCGGCTGCATCCTTGCAGCAGAGCCAGAACACCCTCAATACCTTCAAGGATCAGATGAATCTCACGGTGGACACCATATTGACCATGCTGACCAATATGGAGAATCAGTTGCAGCAGGCGAAACTCAGCGGTGATGTGGATCAGATGGCGGATGCCTGTGAGCAGACACTTCGGGATACGGAGCAGTTGAATCGCGATATTACGGCACTGAGTGAATCCTTGGCGAATGAAAGCGGGAATGCGGATGCGATTGCCACCTTAGAGCAGTTGTCGGCTGCTGTGGACAGTCTGCAAAGGATTTTAAAACAGGCAGATCTGGATGGCAGATATGACGCAGCGGCAGAGCAGGTCAGAGAGACAGAAGAGTCGATGATCAAGGATCTTGATAAAGCAATCGCCAATATCCAGTCCTCAAAGAACACGGTGAACAATCAGTTGATTCCCCAGTTAAATACCTGTATCGATAATCTAGAGAATGTGGTGAATAATGCCAGCACATTAATGCATAATATGAGTGGAGTACTTTCCAGTGCCGGTGATGTGTTTGGTTCTTTGCAGACAACCATTGTCACGTCTGATACCAGTCTGGAAAAAACAAGAGATGCGCTGGGCAAGATCAGTGATAAATTGTCCAAAGCCATCGAAAAGGCCAGAAGTGTGGAAGAAGACGACCGGGTGAAAGCGTTGGTTGATACGTTATCCGGTGATCCCGATATGTATGGAGAATTTTTCTCGGAGCCGGTAGAGATCGAGACGGTTGCGGTCTATCCCATTGAGAACTATGGATCAGCAGTTGCGCCATTTTACACGGTTCTGTCCATCTGGGTTGGTGTGATTATTATGGCGGCAATTATCAAGGTCAAGGTGTCCAAAGAGAAATATCCCAACGCAAGCCCGACGGAGTTGTTCTTTGGCAGAGGCATGTTCTTTTTGTTTATGGGACAGGTGCAGACGTTAATCACGGTGCTGGGAGACTTATTTATTCTCAAGATACAATGTATCCATCCGTTTTTGTTCTGGCTGACGGCAGCATTGACGAGTCTGACATTTACGCTGTTGATTTATGCGCTTGTTTACTCGTTTGGTGATGTGGGGAAAGCCATTGCGGTAGTGGTATTGGTACTTCAGATAGCGGGCTCCAGTGGGACGTATCCCATCGAGTTGTTGCCTGAATTTTTCCAAAAAGTATATATTTTCTTCCCGTTCCCCTATGCGATCAATGCGATGCGCGAATGCATCTGCGGATTGTATGAGGCCGATTTGGTGGTATATCTGCTCAAACTGCTGATTTTCCTGGCTGTTGGTCTGGTGATCGGTCTGTGGATCCGGATTCCGTTTGAGGGAATCAATCATTATATGGAAAAACGTATGGAAGATACGGAGATAATGTAAGGAGGGGCAACATGGCGAAGAAGCACAAATATAAAGAGATGTATCGCAAATTTGTGGATTATCAGCAGCAACTGCACGAAGAGAATCAAAAGCGCATCCGTATCGGACTAAAAGTCAATGTTTTACTTCCGCTTTTGTTTTTGATTTTGAGTTTTGCGATTTCAGAAGGAAAATTAATCTTCCTGATTTTGTGGATTATATCGTTGTTTGGAATTGCGTTTTATCTGGTGCATGTGGAATACAGTGATTACAAGATGATGGAGCAGTTGAAGGCCTTCGGGATTGAGGGTGAAGATGAGGAAGAAGATATCCAGTTGATTGGAGAAAGTGTCATGCAAGTTGGCAGCAATATCAATGAAAAACTGGACTATGCAGATGATCTGATTGAGGGAGAGAAACAGCGAATCGGCGCGGAAATGGAAGAGCGCAAGGAACGTTTGCGTGAAAAGGTTGTCGATAAAATCCGCGCGGAAAAAGAAGAAAAGAGGGGGTTAGGAAAATGAGGAACATCATTAGGATATTTACCTCAGATGTGAAACGACTGGCCACCAACGTGGTGGCAGTTGTGGTCATCATGGGACTGGCGGTGATCCCCTGTTTGTATGCATGGTTTAATATCATGTCCAACTGGGACCCTTATGGTGAGAGTTCCACAGCGAATCTGAATGTTGTGGTTGCAAGTTGCGATGAGGGAACCCAGATTGAAGGGATTGAACTGAATGTAGGTAATATGGTCATCAGCAATCTGAAGGAAAACAAGTCCATAGGCTGGGTCTTTGTGGATACAGAGGAAGAGGCTGTTGACGGTGTACAGAGTGGTGATTATTATGCGGCACTTGTGATTGATGAAGCATTTTCGGAGGATTTGATCAGTTTTCTGGGTGGCAACATCGAGAACCCGACGATTACCTATTATGAAAATGAAAAGAAAAATGCAATTGCGCCCAAGATCACAGGAAAGGTGAAGACCACTGTGCAGGAAGAGATCAACAGCGCATTCGTATCTACTCTGGCGGAGACTTTGCTGGAACTCAGTGAATATGTGGTGAAGACAGATACCAATGGCACCATCACCGATTCCGCAGTGAATAAACTGGAAGATCTGGATACGGACCTGAATACCTATATTACAATCGTGGATTCCTATATCAGCATTATTGATGCAGCCAATAGTCTTATGGATGCCACCAATGCGGTTACCGATCAACTGGATTCCATTATGGAGACCGGACGAGGAATGGCGAACAGTGCAGATGCAGCAGCGGATGCGGCCTCCGGTGCCATTGATACCGTATCAGATATGGTTACGGTCAATCTGGATGATGTGGATAAGCAGTTGACGAATATGGCTACCGCCGTGGATGATCTGTTGGATGCGGTTCAGAAGACCGGGGATGTGACACAGGATCA
>CAMAKU010000118.1 GCA_945836255.1 uncultured Roseburia sp.
TGGGGAAGGCGAAATGTTTGGACAGGCAAACGTTATAGAATGGCTACAATGTTCTAAGTCCAAAGCAACAAATATTATGAATGCGATGAAAAAAGCAAAAATCATTGAAAAAGTGAAAGGTTTTGGACCAGGAAAATATCAGTTTGTAAAGATGTAGGCGTATTTTCCATTATAAAATACCACAAATTTAGATGGTAGTAAATAAATCAATTTTACCCTACGGCGTCACAAGCATCCATCCAGTGCAATGAGAAAGTGAGGTAGAGGAGAGCAGTTATGCAGACAGAGAGAGAACTGAGAGAACAATTACGAACGATTGATCACAAGAGTTATCCATTATATAAATCATTGAAGGGAAGTTATCGGTTCCCGAAGTACATCTTATCCATTGATCATGTGCAGGGGGATCCCTTTGCGGCACCATCGGATGTTCGGGTGACCATCGATGCTGCCAAGGGTGGATTTCCGGCATTTGCCATGAAAGATGCGCTTGCACGAAGGGCGCTTGCAGATGAACTTTTGCGTGGGTTTGCGTCCCAGATCAATCGTTTTACCTTTAAGGCGAAGGGATCCGGCAAAAGCGGCCTCATCTCGGTGACCCGTTGTGGGCAGGAGGTGTTAGACCGTACGGCCTGCCAGATCAGTGAAACGGAGATTACCGTACGTTTTGCTGTTGGATTTCCGGCCAATGGCAGAACCATCAATGCCAGAGAATTGGATAAGATTTTGTTTGATTTTCTACCACAGTGCGTGGAACAGGCATTCTTTTACCGTAATCTCGATGCCGATCGGATTCGGGAAGCCGTGGAGTTGGCGGAGGATCAGCAGGCTATTCGCAATCAGTTGGATGTCCATGGTTTGGTGGCATTTGTGGCCAATGGTTCCATACTACCCCGGGAGAGTGGTGTTTCTGCCCGACCTATGAAGCAGTCCGTGGCCTTCGTATCGCCGGAATCCTTACAGGTAACCTTGCAGCTTCCCCACAAAGGAAGCATTACCGGTATGGGAATTCCGAAGGGGATTACGCTGATTGTGGGCGGCGGATATCATGGAAAGTCAACGCTGTTGAATGCTTTGGAATTGGGTGTGTATGATCACATTGCAGGGGATGGCAGAGAATATGTGATTGCCGACGAGACGGCCATAAAACTCCGATCCGAGGATGGACGATTCATCAAGAATGCGGATATTTCCATGTTCATCAATGATCTGCCTAATGGCAGGGACACCCATGATTTCTCCACGGCAGATGCCAGTGGCAGTACCTCGCAGGCGGCAGGTATCGTGGAGGGTATCGAAGCGGGAAGCAGACTCTTCCTATTAGATGAGGATACTTCGGCAACCAATTTTATGGTGCGGGATGCTTTCATGCAACAGGTGGTCAGCCCGGATCAGGAACCCATCACGCCGTTTTTATCCCGGGCGCGAGATCTCTATGAGCAGGCGGGGATTTCAACGATTCTGGTGGCAGGCAGTTCGGGTGCCTTTTTCCATATCGCGGATACGGTAATTCAGATGGATCGGTATGTGCCCCTGGACATCACGGCCAAGGCGAAGGCGTTGTGCGCACAATTCCCGGTTTCAGCGGAGCGTGCCAGACCGTTTGCCATGCCGGTTAGCCGTCGTATTATGGAAAAGGATCAGAATGCTACCTCACCACGGCGGGATTATCGCAGCGGTGAGGTGAAAAAAGGCGCTCCGGAGCGATTAAAGGTGAAGACGCTGGGCGTGGATGGTTTTGCCTTGGGCAAACAGAACGTGGATCTGCGCTACATTGAGCAGCTTGTGGATGGTGAACAGACGGCAGCACTGGGATTATTACTGAAGTATGCCGTGGAACATTTGGTGGATGGCAGACGGACGATTCCGCAGGTTGTGGCAATCTTAGAAGATAAGTTAGAGAAAGAGGGCATGCAATTTTTGGCTGGTGGGGGACAGATTTCTGGCGGCTATGCCATCCCCCGTGTGCAGGAGATCTATTCCTGCTTTAATCGCTACCGGGTATAATCGGTAGAAGGAAGGAGCGACAATGAGAAAAACAGATTTTAATCGTGATTGGACAGTGCAAAAAGAGGGAACGGCTGAGGTTCATCATGTGAATCTACCCCATGATGCCATGATTTTTGAATCAAGACATAAGGAGAATCAGAGTGCCAGTGCCTGCGCCTATTTTGAGGGCGGCAAATATATTTATACAAAGATGTGGAGTGTGGATGCGGCTGCGACAGCGCAGACGAATATCATTGAGTTTGAGGGCGTATATCAGAATGCGGTTGTTTTCCTCAATGGAACCCAGATCGCAGAGAGACCCTATGGATATACCAATTTTTTTGTGGATCTGTCGGGACTTTTGCAGGAAGGGGAAAATGAACTGAAAGTCGTTGCCGATAATTCCCATATGCCCAATACCAGATGGTATTCAGGAAGCGGCATCTATCGCCCGGTATTTCTGTATACAGCAGGCGAAGATTATATCAAGCCGGAAGGATTAAAGGTGCGTATCATCGATGAAAATCATGTTGGGATTCGAGTAGAAGTTAACGCACAACCAGAGTGCGAGGTACATCTTGCAGTGATGGATGGTGATACCTGCGTGGCAGAGAGTCGGATGGCAGCAGATCAAGCCGAGGTGTTAGTGGAAATCCCCAACGCCCGGGTCTGGTGGGAAAAGGATCCGTTCCTCTATACCTGTAAGGCCACACTGATCAAAGATGGTGTCGTCTGTGATGAAGAAGAGACCCGTTTTGGAATTCGCACGCTTTCCTGGGGGCAGCAGGGATTTCTGGTCAACGGGAAAGAAGTGCTGATGCGAGGCGCCTGTATCCACCATGATAATGGTGTCATTGGAGCCTGCGCTTTTCGGGATGCGGAATATCGTCGTGTAAGAATCCTTAAGAAAGCAGGATTTAACGCAATCCGCTCGGCTCACAATCCCATGTCAAAGGCTATGCTGGATGCCTGCGATGAACTGGGAATGTACGTGATGGATGAGACCTTTGATATGTGGATGATTCACAAGAATCCATATGATTATGCCGGGGAGAAATTCACAAAATGGTGGAAGAAAGATACCCTTGCCATGATCTCAAAAGATTACAATCATCCAAGTGTTGTCATGTATTCCATTGGCAATGAGATTACGGATCTGGGACTGGCGGAAGGTCAGGAACAGGCCAAGGCCATGGTAGATGTATGCCATGAAGCCGATATGACACGTCCGGTAACCGCAGGTATCAATCTGATGCTTGCTATGATGGCAGGGGGTAAGAACAGCATTTATGGAACGGATGAAACAGGGGAGGTAAAGGACAGCGGCGCCGGTGGTATGGACGCGATGCCTACGTCTGATTTCTTCAATTTCCTGATGAATAAGATGGGCAAACTTATGACCAGGGCGGCTTCCACCAAAAAGGCCAATGCAGTGGCAGAGAAGATGCGTGACATTTTTGATATTCCGGGCTATAACTATGCTACCAGCAGATATGAAAAGGATGCGAAGGAGCGACCGGAGCAGGCGACCACAGGCTCGGAGACGTTGCCCCAGTCCTTATATGAAAATTGGCAACTGGTGAAACGGCTTCCCACCATGACCGGTGATTTCATGTGGACCGGTTGGGATTACCTTGGGGAATCCGGTATCGGCACGGTGCGTTATATCGACAAAAAGACAAAGGAAAGTGTAGATCCGGGGCTGATTATGACAGGAGGCCCGGGTATCATTGATATCTGTGGTAAGATGCGGCCGGAAGTTGGCTGGGGCAAGATCATTTGGGGATTGCAGCATACCCCGACCATAGGGGTTGACCCTGTAAATCGGGCGGATGCATTTCAGTCATTGTCCATGTGGAGGACTACGGATGCGGTGGAGAGTTGGTCATGGGAAGGTTGTGAGGGCAACCGGACAATGGCGACCGTGTATTCGGATGCAGCAGAAGTGGAACTGCTTGTCAATGGAAAAAGTCTGGGGAAAAAGAAGCCCAAGCAGGATATGGTGAAGTTCAAAAAAGTTATTTATGAGCCGGGCATTCTTGAAGCAGTAGCGTATGATGCTGATGGCAGGGAGACAGGGAGAACGGCCCTTACTTCGGCCACCGGAACCACTCGGATTCAATTGACACCGGAGGTGACACGGCTTCGTGCCAACGGACAGGATTTGTGTTATCTTAACATCGATCTGGTAGGCGAAAATGGTATTACCAAGTCCTCCGTAGACCAAGAACTCAGCATAGAACTGACAGGTGCAGGTACGCTTCAGGGATACGGTTCCGCCAGACCAAATATACCGGATGATTTTGTGGGAAATACCCATAAGACATTTCTTGGGAAATCCTTGGCAGTAATCCGTGCTGGCTATGAGCCGGGTGTCATCTGTGTTAAGGTATCCGGTCCGGGTTTAGAGGCGGTGGAAATAGAGATTCTGATAGTTTAAAAGGAGAATTCATGAGAAAAGATGCGTTTCATGTAAAGAATTTTATAATGTTGACCATTGCCGGTGTGATCAACGCTTTTGGTGTTACTTTTTTTCTTTATCCGGTGAATCTGTATGATTCGGGAATTTCCGGCACGTCCATGTTGCTGGCACAGGTGACACCGGACTATCTGTCACTTTCTCTGTTTCTGGTATTGATTAATTTTCCATTATTTCTATATGGTTATAAGAAAATGGGAATTACTTTTACGGTGTATTCGGTCTATGCGGTATT
>CAMAKU010000119.1 GCA_945836255.1 uncultured Roseburia sp.
CCAATGGAGAGTCCATCGGTATCTACTATGATGGTGAGTTCGTCAGTGTTCCTCAGGTAAATGCAGCAATTACGGATGGTTCCTGCATTATCGAGGGTATGGCAGACTATGATGAGGCGGAAAGCCTTGCTTCTTATATTCGTATCGGTGGATTGAATCTGGAACTGGAAGAGTTGCAATCAGAAGTGGTGGGCGCACAATTGGGTAGCAACGCCTTGTCCACCAGTATTCTTGCAGCAGCCATCGGTCTTTTGCTGGTGATGCTCTTTTTGATCATTGTGTACCGTGTACCGGGTGTGGTTGCTTCTTTGGCGCTGGCACTTTATACGGGACTGATGTTGTTTATCCTTTGGGCATTTGATATTACTTTGACGCTGCCGGGTATTGCCGGTATCATCCTCTCCATTGGTATGGCAGTGGATGCCAACGTCATCATCTTTGCACGTATCCGAGAGGAGATTGCCACCGGACGAAGCGTGATTGCTTCCATCGAGATTGGATTTAAGAAGGCTTTGTCTGCCATTGTGGATGGTAACGTGACCACATTGATTGCAGCGGCTGTCCTTGGTGTGCTGGGTTCCGGTACGGTTAAGGGTTTTGCCATTACACTGGCAATCGGTGTTATTTTATCCATGTTTACCGCACTTATTATTACAAGAATTCTGATGAATTCCTTATATGCAGTGGGTGTTCGTGATGAGAAGTTCTACGGTAAGGCGAGAACAGTCAAGACGATCAATTTTGTCGGCAAGCGTGCTATCTTCTTTACCTGTTCTCTGGTAGTGATTGGTGCAGGTCTCATCGGTATGGCGGTGCATGGTGCCCGCGGAGATAAGACCTTGAATTATAGTCTGGAGTTCCTGGGCGGTACTTCTACGACAGTGGCATTCAATGAGAGTTATACACTGGCAGAAGCCGATGATCAGATCGTTCCGAAGATTGCAGATGCCATCGGAAGCAACGACATCCAGACGCAGGTGGTAGATGATTCCAACCAGATCATCTTTAAGACCCGTTCCCTGTCACTGGAAGAGCGTGAAGCACTCAATGCCATGCTGGAGGAAGATTTTGGCGTAGAGGAAGATGCCATTACCTCTTCTAATATTGGCTCTACCATCAGTGGAGAGATGCGTTCCCAGTCTATGATTGCTGTGATTGTTGCGGCATTCTTCATGCTGTTATATATCTGGTTCCGCTTTAAAGACATTCGTTTTGCAGGCAGTGCCATCCTGGCACTGATCCACGATGTACTGGTAGTGCTGGCATTGTATGCAGTGGCACGTATTTCTGTGGGTAGTGCCTTTATCGCATGTATGCTTACCGTCATCGGTTACTCTGTCAATGATACGATTATCATCTTTGACCGAATCCGTGAAAATAAACGGGCGCTGCATGAGGAGTCTCCGGAAACACTGGCACAACTGGCCAATGATAGTATCAGCCAGACGATTTCACGAAGCATCAGTACTTCCATTACGACGGCTATCATGGTACTTATGCTGTTGATCTTAGGCGTGACCAGTATCCGTGAATTTGCATTGCCACTGTTGGTGGGTATCATCTGTGGTACTTACTCATCCATCTGCATCGCAACAGAGTTGTGGTATGTGATGAAGGTTCATTTGAAAGGAAAGAAAGCAGCAAAGTAGATTATCATAGTCCATCATAAACGGGCACATAATAAGGAGGAAAACATGTACACATTAGAAGATATTAAGGCAGTAGATCCGCAGATTGCGGATGCGATTACAGCAGAGTTTGACCGTCAGTCAAGCCACATCGAACTGATTGCATCAGAGAACTGGGTGAGTCCGGCAGTCATGTCCACTATGGGCAGTATTCTCACCAACAAATATGCAGAAGGATATCCGGGCAAGCGCTACTACGGCGGATGCGAATGTGTGGATGTGGTGGAGGAACTGGCAAGAGAACGCGCCAAAGAATTGTTTGGCTGTGATTATGTCAATGTGCAGCCTCATTCCGGCGCCCAGGCAAATATGGCGGTACAACTTGCCGTATTAAAGCCGGGAGATACCGTCATGGGTATGAATCTGGATCACGGCGGACATTTGACCCATGGATCACCGGTGAATTTCTCCGGTCTGTACTTTAATATCGTACCTTATGGTGTGAACGATGACGGCTTTATCGATTATGATGAGGTGGCACGGATTGCAGCAGAATGTAAGCCGAAGATGATTATTGCCGGTGCATCTGCCTACGCCAGAGCCATTGATTTCAAGCGTTTCCGCGAGATCGCTGATTCCGTGGATGCCGTACTGATGGTAGATATGGCGCATATTGCCGGTCTGGTAGCAGCAGGTCTGCATGAAAGTCCGGTTCCGTATGCGGATATTGTTACGACCACCACACATAAGACGTTGCGTGGACCTCGTGGCGGTATGATTATGGCAACAGCAGAAGCCAACGAAAGATTTAACTTCAATAAGGCAGTCTTCCCGGGAACACAGGGCGGCCCGCTGATGCACGTGATTGCTGCAAAGGCAGTATGCTTCCAGGAGGCATTACAGCCGGAGTTCAAGGAATATATGAAGCGTGTGGCTTCCAATGCACAGGCGCTGGCGAAGGGCTTGCAGGCCAGAGATATCAAGATTGTATCCGGTGGTACGGACAATCATCTGATGCTGGTTGATCTGACACCGTATGATCTGACCGGTAAGGCAGTGGAGAAGTTGCTGGATGAAGCACATATCACAGCCAACAAGAATACGATTCCGAATGATCCGAAGAGTCCGTTTGTTACCAGTGGTATTCGTCTTGGTACACCGGCAGCTACAAGCCGTGGATTAAATGAGGAAGATTTCGATCAGGTGGCAGAAGCAATCGCAGCCGTGATCAAGGAAGGCGAGGCAGGTGTTGCGAAGGCAAGAGCCATCGTGGACAGTCTGACAGCCAAATATCCTTTGCAGTAATACAGCCGTAAGGCAGATGGAAGGAAGAGTGTTATGATAGATATTAAGTTTTTGAGAGAAAACCCGGATGTGGTGAGACAGAATATTAAGAATAAGTTTCAGGACCACAAGCTTCCGTTGGTGGACGAAGTGATCGAATTGGATGCAAAGGCGAGAGCCGCACAGCAGGAAGCAGACGAACTTCGTTCCCGCAAGAATAAGATTGCCAAGCAGATTGGTGCTTTGATGGCACAGGGCAAGAAGGACGAGGCTGAGGAGATCAAGGCGCAGGTGGCGGATATCTCTGCCAGACTGGCAGAACTGGAGCCGCAGGAGAAGGAATTGCAGGAGAAAGTGACCAAGATCATGATGAGCATTCCGAATATCATCGATCCGTCTGTTCCCATTGGCAAGGATGATTCCTGCAACGTGGAAATCGAGAAATACGGTGAGCCGGTAGTACCGGATTACGAGATTCCGTATCATACGGATATTATGGAGCGCTTTGACGGTATCGATTTGGAGAGTGCCGGAAAAGTCGCAGGTAATGGCTTCTACTATCTCATGGGAGATATTGCCAGACTGCATTCCGCTGTGATTTCCTATGCGAGAGACTTTATGATTAATCGGGGATTCACCTATTGTGTGCCGCCATTTATGATCCGCTCCAATGTGGTGACCGGCGTAATGAGTTTTGAAGAGATGGATGCCATGATGTATAAGATCGAAGGGGAAGATCTCTATCTGATCGGTACGTCAGAACATTCCATGATTGGTAAGTTTATTGATACGGTAAATGATGAGGAGAAGTTACCGTATACGTTGACCAGTTATTCTCCGTGCTTCCGTAAGGAGAAGGGAGCACATGGTATCGAGGAACGAGGTGTTTATCGTATTCACCAGTTCGAGAAACAGGAGATGGTGGTAGTATGTAAGCCGGAAGAGTCTAAGATGTGGTATGACAAGCTCTGGCAGAACACGGTGGATTTGTTCCGCAGTCTGGATATCCCGGTAAGAACGCTGGAGTGTTGTTCCGGTGATCTGGCAGATTTGAAGGTGAAATCCTGTGATGTGGAGGCATGGTCCCCAAGACAGAAGAAATATTTCGAGGTCGGGTCATGTTCCAACTTGGGCGATGCTCAGGCGCGCCGCCTGAAAATCCGTGTCAAGGGCGCGGACGGCAGCAAGTATTTTGCACATACACTGAACAACACCGTTGTCGCTCCGCCGAGAATGCTGATTGCGTTCTTAGAGAACAACTTGAATGCGGATGGTTCGGTCAATATTCCGGTTGCCTTGCAGCCGTATATGGGCGGTCAGACCATGCTTCAGCCAAAACATTAATGGAGTAGAGGAAGAGTAAAATGGTTATAGCAGTAACATACGACAAGGAAACAGGCAATGTAGGACAGCACTTTGGCCATGCTGAATATTTCAAATTATATGAAGTGGAGAATGGCAGAATTATGGATTCGGCTGTGGTTCAGCCTTTTGGCCGGGGACACGAAGCCGTAGTTGCCACCATGGAAGATTATTCGGTGGCACTTGTTATCTGCCAGAATATCGGTGATGGGGCGATGAATGGTCTGGCTCAGGCCGGTATTGCTGTCTGCCCGGATGTGGAAGGCGCGGCAGATGATGCCAT
>CAMAKU010000120.1 GCA_945836255.1 uncultured Roseburia sp.
GGAGACGGCAGGTTTTTCTTTGGAACTTTTCCTGTTTGTGGAAATTTTATATATTTTAGCAATTTTTTAGAATTATAGGCCACTGGCTAGGTGTATAATAGGCAATATATTGGGTAGTATATGGCAGTCACGGCAGTTTGACTGGCTGGTACAATGTGGAATGGAGAGTTAAGATGAAGTTTTTATTTCAGAATTTATGGGAAAGAAAGCGTGCGGTGGCAGTGGTGATTGTGCTGCTGTTGTTGCAGGCATTATGCGAATTATCGCTACCCAATTATACGGCAGATATTGTCGATGTGGGTATCCAGCAGTATGGTGTTGACAGTACGGCGATGGAGCGGATGCGTGGGTCCACATACGATGCGCTGGCAGTTTTTATGAGTCCGGAGGAAGTCTCTTATTTTACCTCCTGTTATGAAAAGGATATGGAGGGTAACTATGTGTTAAAGCAGACGGTGGCTGAGGATAAGGAGCAGAAAGCCAGACTGGAAAGCATCATGAAAGAACCGCTGGTAATCGTCTATTTTATGGAATATGGTGTGGAAGATGCCGATCTGGACGAATATGGTTCTATGATGGGCGAGGGGACCTTTGATCTGTCTGGTGCCCGGCAGATGTTGACCTCCGGTACCTTGCAGCCCTCTGCACTATATTCAATGCGTGGTATGGTGGAAGAGAAGTTTGGAGAATTGGGAGATTCTCTGATGGATCAGATGTCTGTTCTTATGGTGCAAAAGGAATACGAGGAACTGGGAATGGATCTGTACGCTATGCAGATGGCCTATCTGAAGCGAAAAGGATTGCAGATGATTCTTATGACACTGGGCATGCTTTCGGCTGCTGTGGTACTTGGCCTAGTAGCATCCCAGACGGCTGCAGATATTGGGCGTAGTCTTCGTGAGAAGGTATATACCAGCGTGATTTCTTTCTCAGGGAAGGAAATTGACCAGTTTTCTACGGCATCACTGATTACCCGGTGTACCAATGACATCCAGCAGATTCAGATGGTGGAAGTGATGCTGCTTCGTATGGTTCTGTATGCGCCGATTCTTGCCATTGGTGGTATTGTCATGGTGGCGCGGACAGATACCTCCATGAGTTGGATTATTGTGCTGGCAGTCGCTGTGATTGTGGGCGTGGTGGCGGTTCTTCTGAAATTCTCCATGCCGAAGTTTAAGATGATGCAAAAACTTGTGGATCGTATGAACATGGTATCCCGAGAGATTTTAACCGGTATTCCGGTGATTCGTGCTTTTTCCCGAGAGGAACACGAGAAGAAGCGATTTGAGGATGCCAATGTGGCGCTGATGGAGACCCAGTTATATACCAGCCGCATGATGGCATGGATGATGCCGGTGATGATGTTGATTATGAACTGTATTACTGTGGCTGTTGTCTGGTTTGGCTCCAAGAGTATTGCGGTGGGCAATCTGCAGGTGGGTGATATGATGGCATTTATTACGTATGCCATGGTAATCGTCATGTCATTTTTGTTGCTGACAATGATGTCCATCATGCTTCCTCGTGCCGGTGTTGCGGCAGAACGTATTCAGGAGGTGATTCAGACAGCACCATCCATTGTTGACGCGCCACAGACGCGGGATGACGAATTGGAGGCAATCAAGGGTGAAATCACCTTTCATGATGTCAGTTTTGCCTATCCCAATGCAAAGAGTAATGTGCTGGAGCATATCGATTTTACGGCATCTGTGGGACAGACAACGGCAATCATCGGTAGTACCGGCTGCGGTAAGTCCACCTTATTGAATCTGATACCCCGACTGTATGATGTGACGGAGGGCAGCATTACGGTGGATGGAATTGATATTCGTGAACTATCTCAAAAGAAACTGCGTGATGCCATCGGCTATGTTCCGCAGAAAGCAATCCTGTTTTCCGGAGATATCCGTTCGAATATCAAGTATGCCAATGAGGATATTTCAGAGGAACAGATGATGCGTGCGGCGCAGATTGCACAGGCAGAGGAGTTTATCTCAGAAACGCCGAAACAGTATGACAACCATATTGCACAGGGCGGCTCCAATGTCTCCGGCGGGCAGAAGCAGAGACTGTCTATTGCCCGGGCGATTGCCAAGAATCCGCCCATCTATCTGTTTGATGATAGTTTTTCGGCGTTGGATTATAAGACGGATAAGGCGCTGCGCAGTGCGTTATTCGAGCACGCCAAAGATGCCACTGTCATTATTGTGGCACAGCGTATCAGCACAATTCTACATGCGGACCAGATTATCGTACTTGATGATGGTAGGATTGTGGGAAAAGGAACACATCAGGAATTATTAAATAACTGCGAAGCATATATGGAAATTGCGGCATCCCAGTTGAGCGAAGAAGAGATCCGAAAGACGAAAGGAGGTGTTCTCTAATGAGCGGACAGCATATGGAAAAAAAGCATACATCTCGTCGTCATGGTCCGGGGATGGGTGGCCCGGGGCGCCCGCCGGAAAAGGCGAAAGACTTTAAGGGGACACTTCGCAAATTGCTGCGTTATATGAAAGCATATAAAGCAGGTATTTTTGTGGTTATCTTTTTCGCGATTTTGAGCACCGTCTTTCATGTAATCGGACCGAAAGTATTGAGTCTTGCCACCACAGAACTGTTCACGGGATTGGTTGCGCAGATACAGGGGACCGGTGGGATTGATTTTGGCGTCATCGGACGAATTCTTCTCGTATTGTTGGCAATCTATCTGTTCAGTGCTCTGATGAATTTTGTACAGGGCTATATTATGGCAGGTGTGGCGCAGCGCCTGACGTATCGGATGCGCTCAGAGATCTCCGAAAAGATTCATCGTCTTCCCATGGCTTATTTTGAGTCCAAGACCGTTGGTGAGATTTTGTCCCGTATCACCAATGATGTGGACACTTTGGGACAGAGTCTGAATCAGAGTATTACTCAGGTGATCACCTCTGTTGCAACCATGATTGGCGTGCTGGTGATGATGCTATCCATCAGTCCGTTGATGACCTTGATCGCATTGGTAATTCTGCCGGTGTCGCTGGGACTTGTGATGTTGATTGTGAAATTTTCGCAGCGTTATTTTATTGCGCAGCAGCGCACGCTGGGGGAAATCAACGGACAGATTGAGGAGACCTTTTCCGGTCAGAATATTGTCAAGGCGTTTAATAAAGAACCGGAAGTCTTAGCGGAATTCTGCGACAAAAATGAAGAACTCTATCGCTCCGCATGGAAATCGCAGTTCCTGTCAGGCTTGATGCAGCCGGTGATGACGTTTGTCGGTAATCTGGGCTATGTGGCTGTTGCCGTGGCGGGAAGCGTTCTGGCTGTTGCGGGAACCATTACGGTGGGCGATATCCAGGCGTTTATTCAGTATGTGAAGAACTTTACGCAGCCGATTCAGCAGATGGCCTCCGTATCCAATTTGTTGCAGTCTACCGTAGCGGCCGCAGAGAGAGTCTTTGAATTTCTGGAGGAGTCGGAAGAGACAGCGGAGCTGGATGCTAAGATTCTGGATCGCGTCGAAGGGGCTGTTTCGTTTGAACATGTCAAATTCGGATACCAGCCGGATAAGATTATTGTCCATGACTTTTCGACGAAGGTGGAACCGGGACAGATGGTTGCGATTGTGGGACCCACCGGTGCCGGGAAGACAACTATGGTCAAATTGTTGATGCGATTCTATGATGTGAATGAGGGATGTATCCGAATCGACGGTGTGGATATCCGGGAATTTCAGCGTAGTAATCTGAGAGAGCATTTTGGCATGGTATTGCAGGATACCTGGCTGTTTCAGGGGACGATTATGGAGAATATCCGCTACGGTAAGTTAGATGCAACCGATGATGAGGTTATTGCGGCAGCCAAAGCGGCACATGCGCATCACTTTATCGAGACATTGCCGGGAGGCTATGATTTTGTATTAAATGAGGAAGCAACCAATGTGTCTCAGGGACAGCGGCAGCTGTTGACCATTGCCCGTTCCATTCTGGCAGACAATCCGATTCTGATTCTGGATGAGGCTACCAGTTCCGTGGATACCAGAACCGAGCAGCGCATTCAGAAAGCGATGAATCATCTGATGGAGGGAAGAACCAGTTTTGTCATTGCCCATCGCCTTTCCACGATTAAAGATGCGGATCTGATTCTTGTGATGAGAGATGGCGATATTGTGGAACAGGGGAACCATGAGGAACTGTTGCGCAAAAATGGTTTCTATGCAGAATTATATAATAGCCAGTTTGAGGAGGTTGTGTAAAAACTCACATTTTCAAGGGAACGCATACTATTTGACAAATGACAAAAGTGTTTATACAGATAGGAATTATTTGTCTAATTTTTATAATTTAGACGCAAAATTTGTTTTTTTTCTACAAAAATACCACAACAAGTGCTATAATAATCTCCATAATACAAGGAGGACATGACCTATGGAACTGAAGAAGAGACAGATGAGAGAAAAAAA
>CAMAKU010000121.1 GCA_945836255.1 uncultured Roseburia sp.
AACGTTCTCGAAAGCATACGTGGTGCGAGTTTTGACGAGCGGCGTGTAATCATGTTCGAAAAAGCGCTCACTTAGGCAGACTAGAATGATAAGCCCTGAACATCCGCAACAGGCGGACAGTGGGGCACACTCAGTCGAAGCCTACGAAGACAAACCAACAGCAAGGAAATCCCACCGGTAAGGCTTGCTTCGCATTCTGCTCAAAATGGAAAATCATCCAGATAAAAATGCATTCACAATCTAACAGCGAAAAATTGTCGCTGGAACACAGCACAAGTTACGCAAACGCCTAAAAATATTCTAAGGAATTGAGGAGAAAGCGTTGGAATCATTGGAGATCACGTGGCAGGAACTCGCTGCCATGGAGACAGAAACATATCAGTTGGTGGATATCCGGGACGAATTGTCGTATGGTTACGGCAATATTCCGGGAAGTATTTGTGTGCCGGAGGCGCAGTTGCGCAAGACCTATGAGACATATGCAGGGGGTCTTCTGGTGGTCTGTTGTCAGAAGGGGGAGCGCAGCCGGGAGGTGGCATCCTATTTGCGGGAGCAGAAGGTGAATGCCAGAAGTCTTGCCGGAGGCTATCTGGGATGGCTGATGACGCAGACCAAGGAATCTGAGGAGATGGAAGATACCTTCTATCTGGATGTGGAGCAGAGTCTGCGCAAAAAGTTCAAAAAAAGTATCTGGAGCCGGTTTACGAAAGCCGTGCGGGACTACGAACTGGTGCAGGAGGGAGACAAGATCGCTGTCTGTATCTCCGGTGGGAAAGATTCCATGCTGATGGCCAAATTATTTCAGGAATTGCAGCGCCATCACAAGGTGGATTTTGAGGTGGTCTTTCTGGTGATGGACCCGGGGTACAGCCCGGCCAATCGGCAGATCATCGAGAACAATGCAAAGAAACTTCATATTCCCATTACGATTTTCGAGTCGGATATCTTTGAGTCGGTGTTCCATATTGACAAATCCCCGTGCTATCTGTGTGCGCGGATGCGCCGGGGGCACCTGTATCATAAGGCACAGGAACTGGGATGTAATAAGATCGCACTGGGCCATCACTATGATGATGTGATCGAGACGATTCTCATGGGGATGTTATACGGCGCGCAGATGCAGACCATGATGCCCAAACTCCATAGCACAAATTTCGAGGGGATGGAATTGATCCGTCCCATGTATCTGGTGCGGGAGGATGATATCAAAAAATGGCGGGATTATAATCATCTGTATTTTCTGCAATGCGCCTGCAAATTTACAGAGACCTGTTCATCCTGTCAAGACAATGGACAGACCAATTCCAAGCGTCTGGAAGTCAAGCAGTTGATTCGGGAACTGAAGAAGACCAATCCTTATGTGGAAGGCAATATTTTCAAAAGTGTGGAAAATGTGAATCTCAGTACGGTAATCGCTTATAAAAAAGATGGAATTAAGCATCATTTTCTTGATGATTACGACCAATAATATTATACTTGGATTAAGAAGCGTTTCCTGCATACGGTAGGGGACGGTAGATCACACAGAGCGGTATTGGTGGCAAGAATGAAATCATTACAGCAGAAAATCTTAACACTTCTGATTACGAGTGTCCTGGTTACATCCATTCTGATTGGCGGAGCAGGGATTATCAGTGCACAGCGAGTCATTACGGAGGACTCCGCTCAGATTATGAATATGCGTTGTGAAGAGCGGGCGCAGGAGATCGATGTGTCACTCAATGCGATACAGAAGGTCGTGGATATGGACTATAGTTTTGCCATGCGCTACCTGTCGTCGGATGTATCCGATTGGAATGACGAAGGGTATATGGCGAATTATGCGGAGCGTGTCCGGGATGAATTGGAGAATACGGCTCGCAATACAAACGCATCGGTGGCAATCTATCTGCGCTTTAACCCGGATCTGATTGATGTCACCAAGGGCGTTTTTCTGGTGAAGAATATTGTTGGTCGATATGAAGAGAAAGAACCGACGGATCTGGCATTGTATGATTCTACGGATCGGGAGCGGGTGGGATGGTATTACGAGCCCATTGCCAACGGTGGCCCTACCTGGATGGAACCGTATTATAATCGTAATATTGGTGTTGAGATGATTTCCTATGCCAGACCTATCTATAAAGATGATATGCTGATTGGTGTCATCGGTATGGATATTGATCTGGACGAATTAAAATCAGCCGTTGAGGATTTATCGGCCTATGAGACCGGCTACGCATTCCTTGTGGCTGCGGATGGTGATATTGTCTATCATAAGGATTATCCGAATGGCGTTACGGCGCAGGATTCCGATCAGGAGTTTGCAGAGATCAATGAGATCCTGCGAAATGGAAGAAAAGAAGGTAAAGTATATTCCTATACCTGGAAAGGACAGCATAAGCGGATGGTCTTTCACAGACTGGTGAATGGCATGTATCTGGTGTTGGCGGTGCCGGCCGATGAGATCGATGCATCGCGCAATAATTTGGAGGTGCAATGTCTTATTATTCTGTTGGCGGTGGTTTTGATTACGACGTTGGTGGGTATCAAGGTGATTAAAAATATTACGCATCCTTTGCGACAGTTGACCCAGGCGGCCCGGCAGATTACGCAGGGCGACTGGAATGTTTCGTTTGGTGATTATTCCAATGATGAGGTGGGCGTGTTGGCGGATACGTTGCATACCACGCTGGAACAGTTGCGCAAGAATATTGATGTGGCTAATTATCTGGCAGAGACGGATACCCTGACCGGATTGTATAACCGTTCTTATATGACCAAATACTGTCGGGGACATATGGCGGTGAATCAGCAGCAGGCAGGCGTTGTCTACTGTGATCTGAATCGCCTCAAGTATACCAATGACCATCTGGGGCATGCGGCAGGGGATGCGATGATCTGTCAGTTTGTGGACTATTTAAGAGAGATCTTTCCGGACGAAATGTGCTGTCGTATGGGCGGTGATGAGTTTGTAGTTTGTACGTTTGGTATGCCGGAGGAGGACTTGCTCCACCGGGTAGCCCGGCTGCGGGATTACCGGTGTGATGACGGTATTCCCATGGCGGCAATCGGTTGTTTTTGGAGCGAGCAGACCGAGGATATGGATGAGATGTTGACCATGGCAGAAAATGCCATGTACCGGGATAAGAACGCCTTCTATGACAAATATCCGGAATGCAGGCGATAAGGAATCTGTCGGAGACAAGAAAAGTAGATAATAGAGAAAAGGAGAACATTATGGCGAAGTTTGATTTGTTGGCCTTGGGAGAGGTTCTGTTACGTTTGTCACCCCCGGAGAACAAGCGGATCGTCCGCAGTACCGTCTTTGAGAATCATGTGGGAGGTGCGGAACTGAATGTGGCGTCCGGGGTGTCCTTGTTGGGACTTCATACCGGTATGATTTCCAAATTACCGGCCAATGCGGTTGGTGAATTTGCCCGGAGCAAGGTACGCTCCCTGAATGTCAGTGATGACTATCTGGTATGGGATACTTCGGAGGATGCGCGTATGGGTGTGTATTATTATGAGAGTGCCACCTTCCCCCGTAAGCCGCAGGTGGTTTACGATCGCAAGCACAGTTCCATTACATCCCTCTCCATTGATGAGTTCCCGGAGGACATGTATTCGTCTACGCGTTGTTTCCATGTTTCCGGTATTACGCTTGCGCTCTGTCCGCAGACGAGGGAATGTACCATGGAGATGATTCGTCGTTTTAAAGAGGCTGGTGCCATGATCTCATTTGATGTGAATTTCCGACTGAATCTGTGGAGCGGTGCACAGGCAAAGGAATGTATTGAACAGATTCTGCCGTATGTGGATATTTTTTTCTGTTCGGAAGATACGGCGCGGCTGACCTTTTTGAAAGAAGGATCGCTGGAGGATATCATGCGTTCTTTTACCACGGATTATCCGATTAAGATTGTGGCGTCTACGCAGCGTGTGGTACACAGCCCCAAGCAGCACAGTTTTGGTTCGGTAATCTATGAGGCCGCAAGCGATACTTTTTATCGGGAGAAGCCTTATGAGAAGATTGACGTAGTGGATCGTATCGGAAGCGGTGATGCTTACTGCGGCGGTATGTTATACGGTCTGCTCAGTTCCGATATGGATTGTGCCAAGGCACTGGCATTCGGCAATGCCTGCAGTGCAATCAAGAACACGATCCCGGGAGATCTTCCGTCTTCGGATCTGCGGGAGGTGGAGTATGTCATTGCCGATCACAATGCCACCGGTCCGACCATGGAGATGAATCGCTAGGACAGTGGGGGCAGCAATGCCATGAATCGCTGGGATCGTATGTACAGCAATGCCATGGATTGGTGCGTTGCAAAATCAATAGAAGTAAACAGCACGTTTTACCGGAGGTATTCTGGTAGGGCGTGCT
>CAMAKU010000122.1 GCA_945836255.1 uncultured Roseburia sp.
TCCGTTACGCCCAATACCCGCGGCTCGCATCCATGCTTCCCATAGTCTCGTTCACATCACCTCGGCCATAGGTCATCCCCGCCGTAATCTGCTGGGCATTGCGCATCACAGGTTCGCTTTGATCCGCTTTTGCCACCTCCGCAAAGGCTTCCTGCAACTGCCCCATGACCTTGCCGGCATTGGCGATATCCTCTTTGTCTTTGCGATACATTGCCCGTGCCATCTGACGCTCCGCGTAATCATACAGTGCATACAACTGCCCTGCCACCGGATAGGTAAAATCCAGCGCATTTTTCAGATGCTCGATCACTTGTCCGCTTTGCCGGACCGCCTGCACATAAGCACTCTGATCTCCGTCGTCCAAGGCCTGTAACGCCTCCGCTTCATAGGTAAAATAAATCTCATACAGCACGCAGATCAGTTCCGTCGGATTACTGGCTGCAATTTTTCTGGTAAATGTCGCAATCTCTTCCTGTCTCATGACACATCACCCGCTACTGTAATAACTGCAATGCCAGCGTCGGCAATTCATTCGCCTGTGCCAACGCGCTGGTGCCTGCCTGCTGCAAGACATTATACTTGGTATACTCCGTCATTTCCTCTGCCATATCCACATCTTCAATACGGGAAAGGGCAGCCGTCATATTTTCTTCCGTCTCATCCAGACTGTTGACGGTATAGTCCAGTCGGTTCTCATAGGCACCAATCTGGGAACGAATCTGGCTCACCGTTGCAATGGCATCATCCAGCCGCTGCAAAGCCCGCGTAGCACCGTTGACGGTAGTCACATCAATCTCATCCAGATAGAGGCTTTCCACATCGGTAGCAGGAATACGAATCTGCATCGTCTGTCCCTCATTGGCTCCCACCTGAATATCCATAATTCCGATATCGGTCACTTCCAGGGTAATCTTGCCGGTAGATACGGCACCATTGACCGTAGCGCCTGTTTCAAATCCCTCTGCCAGAAGCATCGTCATCTGAAATCCGTCAACATCGGTAATCGTTAGTTTATTGCCATCATAGGCAACGCTGGCCCGCACATCGAAGGCGCTGGTGGTATCCAGTTTCACCTTTGCATCGGTTCCCACTTTCACCAATGCTGTCGCATCCGGCTCCTTTGCGGCATTGGGAATTCCCTCGCCAAAAATTTTGTCATCCTCAGAAGTCTGAAGTAGTTCCACAGAGGAATGTGCTCCGTAAAATTGAGAGGTAAATGTAATCGGATCATCAATCCCACCAATCCGGCATTCACCGATCTCTGCCGCGTCACGAAGCGCGGTATAGATTTCGTTTTTTGTCATCTGAGCATCAATGGCAACCGTTGACCCATTGATGGAAAGGGTTCCGTTCTTACCTACCAGATCATCCACTTTCACCCCTGTCGCATATTCTGCTTTCGTCGCCGCTTTCTCCACCGTCAGACGATAGGTTCCTTCTGCCACAGAATCCGATACAGCGATACGTGACACTTGATTGACATTGTCCTTGTCGGCATAGACACGGGCATCCAACGAACCATCCAGAAGGCTCTTTGTATTGTACTCCGTGGTCTGAGATACACGGTTGATCTCATCGCGCAGGGACGCGATTTCCCGCTGGCAGGATTCCTTTTCACTCAAAGAGTTCGTTCCATTCGCTGCCTGAACGGCCAGTTCACGCATACGCTGCATCATATCTGTGACCTCACCCAGTGCGCCATCCACCGTCTGAATGACCGACGTGCCATCGGAGGAATTGCGCGACGCCTGATCCAGTCCATTAATCTGCGCTTTCATTTTATTGGAGATTGCCATCCCGGACGGATTGTCCGATGCATGATTTAATTTCAATCCGGATGCCAGCCGTTCCATTGACGCACTTAATTTGCTCTCTGTCCCCAGCAACTGTTTATTGGTAATAACGGCTGAAATATTATTATTGATTTTCATAGATTGTCCCTCGCTTTTTCCGTGTTCCCTGGTCCGGGAATATTTCGCTTCCATGCGGGGTTTCTCTGACGTTCCTTGTCATACTTTTTATATCGGACTTCTTTGGCTATCCTTAACCGCTTTTAAGCCAGAAATTCGCTCAATGTGCGGATAAAACTTCTCGCCACACCGTACAACGCCTGGGTGGTCACACTGTCTTGTTCCTGTGTTATCTCAAATTCCGGTGCCGGTAATTCCGCAAAGACATCGTCTGCTGCATGACTATCCTGTCCACAGACAAAGGAAATCGGCATACCCGTCTCTTCCTGCATATTCTGAGCCAGATACGGCATCTGCTCAGAGAACATCTGCGCCAGTTCTTTTCTCTCAAATGTTACTTCACCGGAAATCTCCCCCGCCTCATAACGGAAGGAACCGTGGACTTCCCCCGTCTGCTCCATAGAAAGGGCTACATCCACCAGACCTTTTTTCTCAGTTCCTCGTACAATCTTCAAGGAAAGGTCGCCCACCTCATCTTCCACCAGAATGGGGATATGGTATGTCTCACTGTGTTTTGCCATCTGACCCAACGCCTGAATCTGCGTCATAACCAGTTTCATGCCGCGCACATCAATGGAGGTCACATCTTTTTCCACCAGCATATTTTTCATGACATTCTCTGCTGTCTCTTCCAATTTGTGCTGTGCTTCTGCCATTTCCTCCGGTGTCTTGATGGCTTCCCCATAATCCTCAATCAAATCCTCGATCAGATCCGAAATGGTCACCTGCTCCTGGTCATTGCCGGTAGCATACGAAGACAAATTACGAAATACACTGTTGCGGTCTCTTCGCATTTCGCTAAGACCTAACAAATACGCCGGCGTTTCAGGAATATCATAGCGCTCCAAAATCCGATAGATTTCCTCCTCGCTTTCCAATGCCTGCGCCATCGTCTGGCGTACCTGTTGTGCATATGCATCCTGCTGCTGCTTTTCCTGCTGTACCACCGCTTCATCCGCCATGTCCTGCAACTGGTCGCGGAACTGCTCCGGCGTCAGATCCATATAGGCCTCCTCTCCGCCAAAGCGTTTCATACGAACCGGCGTCATCTCATCCCCGGCATCATACAGACAATTCGCCTGAAATGCCATTTCAATCTGATCCGTAATGGATAAGGTTTCCTTATCAAAAGATTCCAATGCACCAAACTGATCGTCAATGGCGTACTCCCGTCCACTATGCTTTCCGGAGCGCACAGCCGTCATCAGATTCCGCAGGGTCACGTCAGTTCCCTGTGCAATCAATGCACCCACGGCCGCCCCATCGCCAGCCTGCACCTGATGAATCAGGCGATAAATTCCGATATAACTCTCCCGCTCCGTTTCCGTAATATCACCTGTATGCTCTAACTGCCAGAGATAAGCGGCATACTTTTCTGCCGACGTATTGCTGCCCTGCTCCTGCATCATCTGATCAGCGGTATCCGTCAACTCCTGCACGCTCAAATCCAGTGGATTGCGGCCCTCTCGGATCATCTGTGTGACAACCGCCGGTGTCATGGAACGGAACATCCGCTGTACCGATTCATCTGTCGAACGAATCCGGCTGATATTCTCCTCTGTCAGTTCCATCTCATTGTATGCCAGAATCCGTACCGCTCTCCGGTTCGACTCTGTCGTCTCCAGTGACAGATCCTCCAGAATATCATCCACATTGGCAAATGCCTTCTGGATAGAATCTCCCAAATCTTTGCGCGGTGCCGTCCAAAGGGTCTCATAGCGCTGTTGCGCCTTTTCATAGGTATCCTTTTGCCCATTACCCGCTTCGTTAATCTGAGCAACCGTCCGCCTGGTGATATCCGGCAGTTGCCCCAGAAGCGCCGCCGGCATCGTCTTCATTTCATCTACCTGCTGCGTAAATGTCTGGTATGTTTCCACATTGCGCTTAACATCCTCCGGTGTTTCGGCGCCCGTCAGATAACTGATATAGGATTCCTCCAATGACTGCAACTGGGTAACCACTTCTTCAATCGCCATGGTATCGATGGCAACCCCCTTGGAAAGCAGCGTATAATTGGCCTGCACACTGAGCATGAGCCGTGCTTCCTCCCGTTGTCTGGCTGCCGTAATCTGGTTCAACGCCTCCTGCTGCTGCTGATACGTCTGCTCTGCCCGCTCCATCGGACTGTACCCGGGAATCAGCATAGCATCGCCCGGTCGTTCTCCCTGCGCCACGGCATCCGCAATCCGCTTTGTCAGAACTTCCTCACTCACCGGCAACTCCATACCACGCAGTTCCTGCAAATAAGTCAGATGCTCCGAGGTGACCGGTATATCGTTCTCCATCATCCAGACGCAATCGGCTGTTGTCTGCGCATCCACTTCCAACCCCGCCTGTGTGATGACTGCCTCCATCTGCTGGCGCAGTTGGTCCGGCAGATCATTTACCACATC
>CAMAKU010000123.1 GCA_945836255.1 uncultured Roseburia sp.
GCCTTGATCAGTGTCTTTGCCGCTTTTGCTTCCTGCTGCAACAAATCCCTGTCTGCTTCCACCGTAGAGTATAGAAAGGATGGCAGCCTTTGAAAATCGCAGGATATTCCTTCTGTCCTGACTATCTTTTCATAGGAACGGATCGCCAGTTCATTTGCCATGGCATAACCTTGTGCTCTATGAAATCCCGCTTTCTTTATCATATCCTGATAACGCAAATCATGCTGGCTGGTAATCTTGGCTGTGGTATTTTTCGTCTGTCCACCGGCAATATCATCGGCCAACTCCTGCCCCTGGGGCAGTCTGACTGTCTTGCTCCAAATCGATTCCATCACATTCACTCTCCATTCTGATCTTATGATATCAGTCTTTACATCTTTGGAAGAGTTTAGTCATGTTTTATTACCCGATTTGCAACTTCAAACAGGATTTCTATGATATGGTGTCTCCGAAATCATACATCTTCCTTGTCTCAGGATTCCGATATTCATGCTTTTCATAGTAGCCGATCAATTTCCCTGTCGCATCCCTGAGAGCAACCATATAGACATCCTTGTTCTGTTTTTCATTGTGGGACGTATACATCAGATTGTGGGACGCATCCGCGCCAAACCAATCCACTACCTTTTCTATCATCCCCTGCGAGTTGGGATTATGGCAATCCAAGATACTGCTTCCCACAAGTGCCTTTCCGCCATACTTCTTATAATTCTGATCCGCTGCCGGATTCATGTATATGATCTTATGATGACAATCACAGACAACCACGGCCGCCTGATCTGCGTCTATGATTGCTTTAAAGTATTCCTGTAATTCCATAACATTGTTCTCTCTCTTTCGTTTACCCTGAAACTTATAAAAAAATACGGCCTAGGCATCCGATCTGGAATACGAATTTTTCATTCTATTGGACAGTTCATACAAGACCTTATCCAGCGTCTCCAATGTCTCCCGCTTCAACATCTCTGCGATTTTCTGGTTTGCCTCGTGCTTTAATGCTTTACGTTTCTTTTCATCGCCCTCTGCTTCCAGAAGATGATCGTAACGGTGAATCAGTTCATAGCCGCTGGACATCACATGCTCCTGATAACGTTCCGCATGGAACAAAGACTGCTGGTAAGAGGCATCCGTCATGGCAGCAATCAGCCTGCTGGACCAGTAGAAATTATCGGTGGAAACATCGCCCGTGGTGTTGGCAAGATACTCCGGCGTCTCCTCCACATCTGCATAAAACGGTACCAAGACATTAAAAGCATTGGAGGCAAACGCCAGCCATTCAATGGTTCCATTGTCCTTTTTATGATCCGGACGCATCTGAATCAATGCCAGAAAATCATTACGGTTAATACCAATCGACCGATACGCGCCTTTCATGGATTTGTCTCCATAGGAGGCATAGGGATCGTATGGAGTCCCTTGATAATGAGAGGACAGCATATATTTAATGTCCTCTACGGTCACCTTTTTCTCCGGAACCATGCACCATGGCAGATCATCCGAACACGGCGTATAATCCGCATTCGGACCATCCCATACCTTGGTGTGGGGGTTCAGATAGCGCAACATGAACCATGCGCGGGGTGTATTGTATACGTGATCCGCATCATCATGACTCCCAAACATATCCCGTGGATTCCGATTCCCGTCAAAGGATACGTCCAGATGATTGGTCTCAATAAATTCTTTCATATCCGACGAACACATATATTCTTTTTGTTCCGAGAGTGCATCCGCCAAATCAAACTGATCCAATCCCAACTGATTGGGCATCACCACATAGACATCATCCGGCACCCGTCTTGCCATCCAGTGATGTCCACCGATGGTCTCCAACCACCAGATTTCTTCCGAATCCTGAAATGCAATTCCATTCATCTCATAGGTGCCATACTGCTCCAACAAACTTCCGAGCCTCTGCACACCTTCCCGCGCGCTATGTATGTAAGGAAGCACCAGACAGACAAAATCCTCCTCGCCAAGTCCTCCCGGGACCTCCTCTTTTGTCCCGGCCGCCGGCTGATAAACCACCAGTGGATCGGCTCCTAACACACGGGGATTTGAAGTAATGGTCTCCGTGGCAGTCATGGCAACATTGGCCGCATTCACACCACTGGCTGCCCAAATCCCTTCCCCTTCTACCGCATTCGGCACTGCCGTATAACGCATCGGATTCTCCGGCAAATCCACCTTGACGTGCGAAATCACCGATTGATAATGGATGGGCTGTTCGTCGGGTTGCACCACGACAAACTTCTTTGGCGTAAAAGAGCCGGATGGGGAATCATCATTTCTGGCAATCATTGTGGAACCATCATAGGTTGCATTTTTCCCTACAAGTATTGTTGTACAAGGCATAATTCTATCTCCTTTTCGTATCACCTGTTATGATATTATTTTCTTGTTTTTCTCTTCGTACATACGCGAATCAGCCAACTTCACAAGTTCATTGACCGAATGCATCGGCACCTCGCCATATCTCGCACAGCCGACACTGACAGAAATCTTCCATGGGTTTCCATCTCCCCAGTTCATTCTGGAAATGCCTTCCCGTAGCATCTGAATATCCGTAGCAACTTCTTTGTCCGACTGGCCTTTTAAGATGATTACAAACTCATCGCCTCCATAACGGGCAAGAAAAGAACAGGAATCACCGAACACTTTTTTTATCTGATCGGCAATCAACTTTAACACTTGATCTCCCGTCACATGGCCATAGGTATCATTAATCTTTTTAAAGCGGTTGACATCTATCAGCATCAGATGGCAGGAGTCTGTTCCCCAATTCTGCTCTTCGAGTTCCTGCAGATACTCATCCAGCCTTCGTCTGTTATTCAATCCAGTCAACGCATCTCGTGTCACCTGCTTCTGCTGTACATTGATATAGACCATCAGAAGAGACGCTACGGTAAATGGAAGCAATAACTCTAAACCGTAAAAGAGAACCTGCAACACCCCTCCAAATACCGGCAATATTGCAAAACACGCTAGCCAGCGAAATTCATTGCGACGATCCTCCTGGGTTTCCTTTCCGCATCGAACCAAGGCCCACACGGATGCGCACACGACATAGAACATTGTTACTGCTGTATGCATCAAAAACAGGCTTCCCCTGACATAGTAATTATTCTCGTCAAAATGAAAAATCGCTCCGGTCCACGGACTTGTCAGCAATATCGCCAGCAAAACGAGAAGTGGAATGGCCGGAGGAAGCACCCTGATGCCTCGCTGTCCGATCCCGTTGCTCAAAATATCCCGCACGTAAAGAAACCACAGGTATGCCATGAATTCCAGCAATGCAAAATACCCTATATTACAAATCCACAGTAATGTCCTGGCTCCGATGAACTGTTGCCCGTTTATGATCCAGGCTGCCATATTCAGCGCCATAATGACTGCGAGAAGTACCATCATAAACCGCAAGGCACGATTACGCCATGCGTAGGAAAGTGTACGTTCCGTGCTAAAGCGCATAATGATAAGCGCCAAAATCGGTATTAAATTAATTTGTAAATAGCTAGCCGCGTCCACCTGCACTGCCCCTTTCTTACGTACCTCTGTCACTTGGCTTTTTTACGCATCTTTACTTCATACATCCGCTCGTCCGCTATTTCCACAATCTGCTCTAAAGTTTGGACTTCCGTCCACATGGCATATCCGATGCTTAAGGACAACTGATATTTTTTGCCTGCCTCCTCGTTAAACCGGGTCACTTCTTCGTGTATCTTAGCAATTGCCGTGCCTGCCTCCTGCTCATCGTTCCAATCACCAATCACAGCAAACTCATCGCCTCCATAGCGCGCCAAAAATGTCTTTTCACTTCCCAAGATCCGTCGCAGAATATCTGCAGTCTCCCACAATGCCTCATCCCCTACAACATGTCCCAAGGTATCGTTAATCATTTTAAAATCATCTACATCAAGCATCAACATACCCCAATTATTTCCGCGAGTCTGCTCCGTCTTCTTGACGATGTATTGATCAAACTCTCTCCGATTGCTCAATCCGGTAAGCACATCTGTTGTAATCTGCCGATTCTGTGTATTCAGATAAATGAAAAGAATCGACAACGACAACAATGGAACTCCCAGCCACCAATCACTCCAAAAATGATGGATTACGACTCCAATCAGTGGCGGAATTCCGCATCCCAACAGATAATATCCTTCCCTCTTCTGCTCTCCAGACATCTCCTGTCGGCAAAATCGAATTTTGAGGCGATCACACACATAAACAAACCATGTCCAAGCCACACCAACCACAAGCATAGCGTGAATTACATAAAATATCCATAACCATATGTCTACACCCTTCCAACCAATGCCTTCTGCCCCACCACTCAAAGTATCTACTATCATA
>CAMAKU010000124.1 GCA_945836255.1 uncultured Roseburia sp.
CCTGCGACCCCCTGGTCCCAAACCAGGTGCTCTAGCCAAACTGAGCCACACCCCGTCAAAACACCACATCTTGTACGTGACGCAAGTAATATTATATGTTAGCGAAATATAAATGTCAACAACTTTTTTCAAAATATTTGGCGTCCAAAGAACGGCTCGCAACAACCCTTGCAATGGCTGGGAAAACCCTGTATTTACAGATATACAATATTAAAATGCAAATCTCCCTTGGGGTCAACATCCACCACCACATAGGACGGCCGTCTGCCATCCTGCCGCGGATAGGAGATACTTCCGGGGTTGACGATGGTCATATCTTCCTCATAGGAGATCTCCGGCTGATGGGTATGACCATAGAACACAATATCCGCACCTTTGTCCCGCGCGGCATCTGCCAACATTTCCGTGCCATAGTTCACGTTATAATAATGACCATGTGTCAGCATAACCACATGACAGCCCACCTGCATAACCACTTCCGCCGGAAGATCACTGCCAAAATCGCAGTTACCCCGAACGATTTCCAATGGACAGTCAGCCACCGCTTCGATATAATCCTCACATCCCTCACCGTCTCCCAGATGATAGATGCAATCCGGCATCACCCGCTGGATTGCCGTCTCCAAATATTCATGCCTTCTGTGTGTATCACTTACAACTAATATTCTCATGTTTCTTCAACTCATCTTTCATCATCCGTAATGCATTGCCACGATGGGAAATCCGGTTCTTTTCTTCCGGCTCCAGAGACGCCGTACTACATCCATACGCATCCACATAAAAGATGGGATCGTACCCGAAACCATGCTCCCCCTGAGGCTCATAACCAATGTAACCCTCGATGGTACCGCGCACCACTTTGTTGGTACCATCCGGGAACACCGCTGCCACTGCACATACAAACCGAGCAGTTCTCTGCTCCTTTGGCACCCCTTCCAGACGCTGGATCAGATTGGCATTCTTAATCTCATAAGAGGTATCCTCTCCCATATATCTGGCAGAATACACCCCTGGCTCTTTATTCAGATAGTCAATCTCCAGCCCGGAATCGTCTGCTAAGACCACAGCATCGCAACACTGTGCCACGGCTTTGGCCTTAATCAGCGCATTTTCCTCAAAGGTGGTTCCATCCTCCACGATATCCAGCTCAATTCCCGCCTCTTTCATGGAAAGGATTTCATAATCCAGATCCTGGTAGATCTCCCGAATCTCGCGCATCTTGTTCTGATTGCCTGTTGCAAAAATAATCTTATTCGCCATTTTCATCCTCCAACGTCTTAATCATCGCATCGTACAGCGCCTGTGCTGCCCTCTGCTGATATTCTTCTGAATTCAGTAGATCCAGTTCTTCCTGATTGGTCATAAATCCGATTTCCGCCAGAGCCACCGGCATCTGTGCTGTGCGAACAATATAAATCTCATCTCCCGCAACCACACCTTTGCTCTGACTGCCCAGATTCCATAATAAGGCATCCAGACAATTCTGCGCAAACGCCTTGGACTTTCCGCTCTCATCGGACACGCGGTACATCACCTCCGTGCCATGAATACCGGACATACGTCCACTGGCAGTGGAATTATTATGTACACTCAAAAATAAATCTGCCTGTAACAAATTCGCCAATTGTACACGCTGTTCCAGAGAAGGATTACTGTCATCCGTTCTGGTATAGTATACACCAATATTGGCATCGGACGCTTCAAACAGCGCCATCATCTTCCTAACGATGGCCAAATCGATATCCTTCTCACTGATCTTCTGCTTCATCGCTCCCGGATCGCTGCCACCGTGACCGGCATCAATGACAACAATCTTATCGTAGCGCTCATGGGGATCAATAAAATCAATGTATATATAGGACTCCTGCACCGTCAGGTCCAATTCATACACTTGATCCAGCATGATATCAATGACACCCTCATCGTTTTCCACCTCATAGATGATATCATCAATATGATCGCTACTTCCGATCATGGGATAATCAAAGAAATAAGACTCCCCGATTCCCGGAATCTTAATCTGAACCGTCTGATCAATGTAATGATTCTCTATGGCAATATCATCCTCATGTATATCACCGGGCAGTTCCAGCCGAAGTTGTCCCAGCATCTTCGTTGTCTTTGAACTCTCCATGAGTACGGACGTCTCCTCGCGCATCAGCGCAAGCACCGAATCTCCATGTCCAATCCTAGTGGAATATTCCAACTGTTTTTGCAGGGCAAAGACGTGCAGATCCGGGAAATTCAAAAGCACAAAACTAAACAGAATCGTCAGTGCCAACATGACTGCCGCCGCCCCGCGGACCACTTTTTTTTCCATCGTATTTCCTTACTATTTATCAACATTCCGGCATCATAACATGATACCGGTATCGATTATTCTTCCTGTTGAATGTGGCGACCATAGGCTTTGATACACAGATTGCCACCGGCTTTCTCCTCCACACTTTCCCAATCCAAGCCATTATTGCTGATGTAGCCTTCACCGTCCGATATATCCACATGTTCTGTCAATCCATCGGAGGGATACTCGATTGCCATGGGATGACTGCTGCCGGGAGTGGAAAGAACCACAACAATGGCAAAGCGCTCTCCTTGCTCCACCGTATATGGCGTATCAAACGCAATCGTATAATAACCGGCATCAGAAAGCGTACCACCAGCCACTTCCACCCGGTTCGCCAACGATGCCTGCGACTTATAATCCGGCACCATATACACCTGATATTCCGTATCTTTCCCCAGAGCATAGAAACCTGCACTGACAATCTGCTCATCCGTCTGTGCTTCATAGACATTCGCTGCATGAATCTTTTCTTTATTGTAACCCACCTGACCGACCCAGCCACACAGATCGGACTGATAGATACTGTCGTAATTGTCTGTCTCCTCCACCTTCGCATAAGAGACAGCCTGCTCACCAATGTTGGTGTCATAATAGGAAACATAGAAGACGCCCTGCTCACCAAAGGTGGCTCCCCAACTATTCTGACAGATAAAGGCTCCGTCTCCGGGGACCTCCGATGAAAAATTCTCCGCACGATAATTGTCATCCCAACCAATAATCACCACATCATGATTAGGCTTCTCATCTCCAAGATAACAATACGAATTCTTTTTCCTATTATAATAGGAAGATTTGCTTAGGTTGGAAGTAGTAACATTGGCATAAATAGAAGTGGATACCCCGCCATTCTGGTACACCGCCCACTTGATGGCATCAATATCGTCCTGCCCATAGAAATGAACTTCCTGTACATGCTTTTCCACCGTGGTATCATCCTCTGCTACCGGGCCCATCCAGGACAGCAGATAGGCCACTGCCATGGTATAATTGCCCCCCAGAGAACTGTCGATAGCAAAAGCATTCTCCTCAATCATATGGTTGTCGTCAAAGGTAAACTGCTCTTCCGGGAGCAGCGATGACTCCAACGCACCAAGAGCAGCCTGTGCCCAGCAAGTAGAATTACTTCCCTGATTACGAATGGCTGCTGTGCGCTCTTTCTCACGCAGATCGTACTTTGACGGCAGACTTCCCGTCTGATATCCTTCGGTGATGGACGCCTGATAATTCACGTCATCCCAATAATACTCACATCCAAATTCCCGACACAAATCCTCCAACGGCAGATACGCCCGGGAATCATGAAGCTCCGGCATAGATGACAGGCGAATGCTCTTATCTCCCCGCTGGGCATCCGTGGAGGCGATATAAAAACGATACGTCTCGCCATTATAATCCACCAGAATCATGTCTTCCTGATACAGATGGGCACTGCACCCGAACATCTGCTGCGCAAAGTCCAGTGAAACCAGAACTGTCATATGGTCTCCCAGAATTACGCCATCCTGCACGCCATAGGTCTGCTCCCCAACGGTCAGACGCAGCAGTCCTTCCTCGTTGACACTGCGTGCCTTCAGCGGATAAAAAACATCATCCTGCAACTGCGCCCCACGAAAGGCCGCCACATCGGCATATTCATCGTTCCATGTATTCAGTTTTGCTGCAAATGCGATGAGCAGAATCACTGTCAACGCAAGATAGCGCTTTGAATATTTCATCCTCAACCTCTATTTTGTCTGCTTCCGGGGTGGTTTGGGTCCCATAAACTGATAAAAATACGTGCGGATCATACCGTTATAAATCTTGCGGTTCTTATCCGCCTTGCGACCGATATAACGAGGTGCATCTTCATAGGAGGTAATCAGGTATAAGGACCACGCATCCAAATTGCGATACACTTC
>CAMAKU010000125.1 GCA_945836255.1 uncultured Roseburia sp.
ATACAAGGAGGACATGACCTATGGAACTGAAGAAGAGACAGATGAGAGAAAAAAACAAAGTTGCGTTTATTGTTGCAATGATTGTTACGTTGATTGAGACGGCGTTGGCATTGCTTAGTTTTATGGATACCGGAGTAAATGTTTTTAATGCAGTAATACGTACGGCGACTTGTTTTGTTGCACTTGCTTTATTGATTGTGTTTTATAATAAGGACAAATCATCCGAGAAGTTTGAACAGGTATGCATGATTATGCTGATTCTTGTTTACGCTGTTTATTCTTTGACGGTGAAGCGAGTGGATATGTATGCATTTATGTTCCCGATTCTGTTTTCTATGCTTGTATATATGCATCCAAGATGGGTTTTGATTGGTGGTATCGCGTTTGGTATCATTAATGCACTTAAGATGTTGCAGTGTTTTATCTATCATCCGGATCTGCAAGCCACGTCGTTAGTACAGTTTATTTTTGCAGTAGCAACCTCGATTGTTACGTACTGTGTGGTTATCATGCTCCAGAAGCATCATAGAGAAGATAATGAAGAGGTTGAGCGTCGTGCGAAAGAGCAGCAGACGGTGGCAGAGAATGTGATTCGTCTTTCCGATGAACTGGTTCGGATGTTTGATGTAGCCAAGGAGAAAGCAAGTCTTCTGACGGAGAGTATGGAGACCAGCAATGGTTCTGTGAAAGAGATTTCCTACGGCGTCAAGTCCACAGCCGAGTCTATTGAGCACCAGACCATGATGACCAGTGACATTCAGAACAGTCTGGAGAAGGCCGGTGCCGAGACCACCACGATGAAAGAAGCGATCGAGATTTCAGCTACTACGGTGAAAGATGGTGCCCAGTTGATTGACGAGTTGCGTGAGCAGGCAACGGGCACGGCAGAGATTAACCGTCAGACCAGACAGACCACGGACGAACTGAATAACCGCATCAAAGAGGTGGAAGTTATCATTGGTACGATTCTCAGTATTTCCGACCAGACCAATTTGCTGGCGCTGAATGCTTCCATTGAAGCGGCAAGAGCTGGTGAGGCCGGCAAGGGATTTGCCGTTGTTGCGGATGAGATTCGTACCTTGTCTGAGGAGACGAAGGAGTCTACCGGGCAGATTACCGATATTATTGAGAAGTTGACGGTCAATGTAGAGGAAGCATCTGCGAATATGAAGAAGTCAACGGAATCTGTTGAGAAGCAGAACGAGATGATTGCCACCACGGCAGAGAACTTCGACTTAATTAAAGAGAAGATCGATCAGGTATATCAGGGAATTCAGACATTAAGCGGAGGCGTGGAAGATATTCTTCGTGCCAATAGCGAGATCAGTGATAGTATCACCGACTTGTCTGCAACCAGTGAAGAAGTGGCGGCGTCATCTGAGAGTTGTACGAATGTATTTGATCAGTGCGTATCCGATCTGGAAGTACTGAATGATCAGTTGACACAGATTTACAATATTTCCGAGAACTTAAAGGAAATGGTTGAAAATGAGGAATACATGGCAGAGCAGCCGGAAGAGGCTTAAGTAAGCATATTGTTTTGATGAGGAAGAGGTATGGCAATGTATGGTCATACCTCTTTTCTTGCAGAAATGTTGGTTTTCCCCTATAATGAATATTACTTTTGCATCATCAATATAGATAATAATGAATGAGGAATGATTTTCGATGAACAGACAGCAATTATATGATTTATTTCAACAAGGACCGATTCTGCTGGACGGTGCCACCGGTTCGAATCTGATGGATCGAGGTATGCCCATGGGTGTCTGCCCGGAGGATTGGATTTATCATCATAAGGACGCCATTGTGTCTTTACAGAAAGAATATGTTGCGGCGGGCACACAGATTCTGTATGCACCCACCTTTACGGCAAACCGTATTAAGTTGGCAGAATACGGGATGGAAGATCGTCTGGAAGAGTTGAATCGAGCCATGGTTCGTTATTGCCGTGAGGCGGCTGGTTCAGAGGCTTTGGTCGCTGCCGATCTGACTATGACGGGACAACAACTATATCCGGTAGGTGATCTTGCCTTTGAGGAATTGGTAGATGTCTATAAAGAACAGTTAGAGGCAATCCTGAAAGAGGGCGTTGATCTGATCGTGATTGAGACGATGATGAGCCTGCAGGAATGCCGTGCAGCACTTTTGGCAGCCAAGGAGACGTGCGATCTTCCGGTGATGGTATCCCTGACCTATAACGAGGACGGACGGACGCTTTACGGTACGGCACCGGATACGGCGATGATTGTGCTGGAGCATATGGGGGCAGACATTGTCGGGATCAACTGTTCTACCGGACCGGAAGATATGATCCCTCTGGTGGAGAAGATGGTGCCTTATGCCGATATCCCGATTCTTGTCAAGCCAAATGCAGGAATGCCGGAACTTATTGATGGCAAAACCGTATATCAGATGACACCGGAAGCGTTTGCCGAGGCATGCGAGAAGTTGATGGATGCCGGTGCCTCCGTTCTGGGCGGTTGCTGCGGCACAAGACCGGAGCATATCCGGGCGCTGGCAGAGCGTGTTCGCGGAAGAAAAGTCGTCCTTCCCTCGGTGAAGAATTGTCCGGTCATCACGTCGGAACGGCAGAATGTGAATATTTCGCTGGATAGCCCTTTTATGGTGGTGGGTGAACGTATCAATCCTACGGGGAAAAAGGCCTTGCAGGCAGAATTGCGATCCGGTAGTATGCAGATGGTTCGTGATTTTGCCCGGGAGCAGGAATTGGCCGGTGCTTCTGTGCTGGACGTGAATATGGGAACGAATGGAATCGATGAGAAAGCGATGATGGTGGAGGCTGTCTATGAAGTTACCTCTACGGTGGATCTTCCGCTGTGCCTGGATACCAGTTATATCGAAGTGATGGAAGCTGCACTTCGTGTCTATCCGGGACGCGCATTGATTAATTCCATTTCTGCTGAGCCGGAAAAGATGGAGGCACTTTTGCCCATTGCTAAGAAATATGGAGCCATGTTTGTGTTACTTCCACTATCTGCGGCAGGGCTGCCCAAAGATCTGGAGGAAAAGAAACACAATATTGCCCATGTGCTTCAGGCAGCACAAACGCTGGGCTTACATGCCAATGATGCTGTGGTTGACGTGCTGGTGACGACGGTGGGAGCGAATCCGTCAGCGGCAAGGGAATGTTATGAAACCATAGAATATTGCAGAAATGAACTGCATCTGCCTACCATCTGCGGTTTGTCGAATATTTCCTTTGGTATGCCACAGCGTTCTTTTGTGAACACGGCATTTTTGAATGTGGCATTGTCGAAAGGTTTGACGATGGCCATTGCCAATCCGTCGCAGGAAATGTTGATGTATACCGCATTTGCTACAGATCTGTTGCTGGAAAAAGAAGGGGCCGATGCCCGGTATCTGAATGCTGTGCCCAAGTCAGCCATTACAATGACCAAAGGGACGGAAGCAACAGACTCCCACAGACCGGAGGAGGGGGCAGTACATCCCATCTTTGACTGTGTGGTAAAAGGAGATAAGGAAACTATTATATCTGAGGTTCAGAAAGTGATTGCAGACGGTGTGGCACCAGCGGATGTGATTGAGGAGTATCTGATTCCGGGGATTAATCGTGTGGGAGATTATTACGATCAGAAGAAATATTTTCTGCCACAGTTGATTGCCGGAGCCAATGCCATGAAAGAAGCCATGGAGTATCTGGAGCCGCTGCTTCTGGCAGATCGAAAAGAAGAGCCGAAGGCCACCGTGGTAATGGCCACCGTGGAGGGAGATATCCATGATATTGGTAAGAATCTGGTGGTGTTAATGCTAAAGAATTACGGCTATCGCGTCTTTGATATGGGCAAGGATGTTCCGGCAGAGCATATTGTGCAAAAGGCAATGGAAGAAAATGCGCAGATCATTGGATTGTCTGCCCTGATGACAACGACGATGATGAAAATGAAAGAAGTAGTGGAGTTGGCAAAAGTGGAAGGGTGTAGCGCGAAGATCATTATCGGTGGCGCCTGCATCACCGAAAGTTTTGCAGAAGAAATTCACGCGGATGGTTATTCCAAGGATGCATCGGATTGTGTCAGGTTGGTGGAATCACTGGTTGGATCGTTTGATGCATAGGGCCGGATTTTTATAGAAATTTTTTGAAAAAAGTGTTGACTTAGGAAGTTAAGTATAGTATAGTTATCTTCGGTCGCGACAAGCGGCAGTCAAAATGGGATCTTAGCTCAGCTGGGAGAGCATCTGCCTTACAAGCAGAGGGTCAT
>CAMAKU010000126.1 GCA_945836255.1 uncultured Roseburia sp.
TCTGGATTTGTGTTTTTGAGGGTGAAAAAACTGGAATTTAAAAATTCACTTTACGGTCATAATTAGTATATATCAATTGAAGTTAGGTCATAATTATGCTATAATTATGACCTAACGAAAGGAGTTGAATACTATGCCATTAATTATGCCAATAAAAGATTTAAGAAATACAACGGAAATATCAAATATCGCACACAAGGAACAAGAACCAATTTTTATTACAAAAAACGGATACAGTGATTTAGTTGTTATGAGTAGTGAATTATATGACCGATTTGCAAGAATTAACAGAATAGACCAAGCAATTTTTGAGTCAGAAAAGGAGATGCAAGAAGGTGCAGAAGCGATTGACCTCGATGATGCTTTTGCTATGCTGAACAAAAAGTATTATGGATAAATACAGTGTAAAATTAAATAAGCGTGCTTTCAAAGATATTGATAATATTTTTGAGTATATCGCACTAGAAAAATCATCTCCCGAAAATGCACATGGTCAAACGGACAGAATATGGAAAGCATTAAAAACCCTTGAATCATTCCCACAATCTCACCAAGAACGCACAGAGGGAAGATATGCAGAAAAAAACTACCACCAACTTATTATAGATAATTATATCGCAATTTTCAGAATTGACGAAAACACTAAAACCGTATATGTAGTAACGGTACAATATCAAGGACGCAACCTATAAAACTACATAAATATTGCAATCATATTTACAATTAAGTTGACCGTCCGGTGAATTGCTATTTGTACCATTGTATTTGTTTTTACTGTGCTCGCCTCAGGTAATTCCGCGGTGGATCTTCTATAACTTACGGTCATATCACGTCTTCTTAACACTGTTAAGGTAGATACATTTAAAAACTGACGTAAAACCATTATTTATTCATCTATTTTTTCTGGAAAAATCTGGCAACCCATAATTGTCTCTAAAATATTTATAATCAAAATATGGTGTTGAACTTAGAAGAACCAAGTGCACAACAGAAGTGACGAAAACCCCTTGCATCTGTATTTCCCAGATGTTACAATCTGACCAAAGCATAAATATTTCTTGAAATCTATTATCTGTTTATCTATATCGATTCGAAGATCTATGCTTTTTATTCCAAGACAACAGAAGCAGGATTTTTGAATGAGAGAGACAGAGGCGGACTCATGCATGCGAAACTCCTGCGAATACAATCAAAGGAGGAAAATGTATGAGGATTGTATCATTAAAGGAAGACTATGCGTTTAAGGAGTTTATGTCCAGAGAAGTGGTGCGGAAATATTTTCTGGCGGCTGTTCTGGGAATGCCGGTGGAGGAGATTCGGTCGGTTCGGCTGATGAATACGTTTTTGAGTCGCAGATGGAGACGGCAGAAGCAGGGGATCCTGGATGTGCAGGTGGAGTTCAATGACGACACTAGGATTAATCTGGAGATGCAGGTGGCAAAGCATAAGAACTGGGAAAAGCGTAACCTGTTTTATTTGAGCAAGATGTATACGGATGATTTGCACTGGGGAGAAGATTATGGCAGATTGCGTCGCTGTATCAGTATCAGCATTCTGGATTTTAATCTGACGGAAGATGCGTGCGGGCATAATGTATATCGTATGCGGACGAAGCAGGGACAGGATTTTTCGGATATGCTGGAATTGCATATCATTGAGTTACGCAAGGTATTCCCACCGGAGGACGATCTGTCGGATTGGGTGCAACTCTTTAATGCAACGACGGAGGAGGAACTGGATATGATCAAGTCGGGAAATGCGGGGATACAGGCAGGGATTAAGGTGATGAGAGAGATGAGTTTGAGTAAAAGGATCCGGTTGGAGATCGAGGCTAGGGAAAAGGCGAGACGAGACCGCGTGGCAGAAATGGAGTATATGCTGGATGAGGCGAGAGAAGAAGGCGAAACGCGCGGCGAACAGCAGGCAATTATTTCTTTACTCCGTGATAATGTCATTACAATGGAAGAAGGCGCCAAGAGATTGCACATGTCTGTGGAGGATTTAGAGGCGTTATGCCAGTCACAGGACATGGTTACGGCTGATAATGGGAGATGAGTTTGTGTAGACAGATTCGGTTGTAGAAGGATTGTATCATAAATCAAAATATGGTGTTGGACTTAGAAGAACCAAGTCGAGAATGCTCAATTTATTGCGTTATAACAAGGATTATTGTATAATATATCCAATTGTGAAGGTCGCACTGGGCGATCAGACAGTACATGACGAGAAAGGGAGAGTTTATGTCAGATAAAAAATTAAGTATTGTAATACCTTGTTATAATGAAAAAGACAGTATTATGGATATTCTGGAAAAGGTGAAAGCAGCGCCGATTGAAAATAAGGAAATCATTGTCGTTGACGATATGTCAAAAGATGGTACGAGAGAGATCCTCAAGGAAAAGGTAGAACCAATTGTCGATAAAGTGATCTACCATGAGCAAAACACCGGTAAGGGGGGTGCCCTTCGGACAGGATTTATGGCAGCAACAGGTGATGTTGTTATTATTCAGGATGCAGATATGGAGTATGACCCGAATGAGTATCCGTTGGTTGTCAATCCGATTTTTGAAGGAAAGGCAGAGGTAGTCTACGGTTCTCGTTTCCTCAACCAAAAGGCAAAAGGATATCTGATGAACCGGTTGGCGAATAAGGGATTGACATTTTTATCTAATTGCAGAACCCATCAGAAACTGACAGACATGGAGACGTGTTATAAGGCGTTTAAGCGAGAGATTATTCAGTCAATTGATATTGAGGAACAGCGATTTGGCTTTGAGCCGGAAATCACAGCAAAGATTTCCAAAAAGGGAATCAAGATTCAGGAAGTTCCGATTTCCTATTATCCAAGAAGTAATGAAGAAGGTAAAAAGATTGGTATTAGCGACGGTTTCCGTGCGCTGCACTGTATCTGGTATTATAGTAAATAAATATGAATGTGTACGATTTTGACGATACAATTTATGACGGCGATTCTTCCCTGGATTTTCTTTTATTTGAGGGAAGGCGCCGTCCTATGGCGTTTATAAAGGCATGTGTTAAATCTGTATTTCCGACAATGCGATATCTGTGCAAATTAGGAACCAAAGAAAATATGAAAGAGCATTTTTTTTCTGTGGTTCGCGATGTGCAGGATATGGATTTGGAAATAAAGGCATTTTGGGATGCGCATGAACACAAATTTAAAACATGGTATTTAAACCAGCAGCAGCCGGATGATGTGGTGATCTCTGCCTCTCCGCTTTTTTTAGTAAAAGCAGGATGTGATCGTATTGGCATCGCACATGTGATTGCAACGGAGATGGATCAGAATACGGGAAAGATAACCGGATATAATTGTAAGGGCAGGAATAAACCGGAGCGATTTCGTGAATTATATCCGAATGAAACCATACATGCTTTTTACTCTGATAACAGGTCGGATCAGCCAATGGTTGATATGGCAGAACAGGGGTATCTGGTAAAAGGCGATGTAGTTAAGAAATGGGATAATTAGAAAAGAAATATTTGAAGGAAGAACATATGATAAAATATATCAGGATAGCACGACCAGATCATTGGATTAAACAGTTATTTGTATTTCCTGGAAGTTTGTTTGCGTTACTTTTGGTACAGGAAATAAATATAGACGCTGACATGCTTATAAGGCTTATTCTTGGGTTTTTCTCCACTTGTCTAATTGCATCTGCAAATTATGTGATCAATGAATGGTTGGATGCTGAGTTTGATAAATATCATCCAACAAAAAAATATAGAAGTGTCGTGGCAGATAATGTAAAAAAGGAGATTGTATATTTGGAATATGCGGTGCTAACAGTGGTTGGGTTAGTACTTGGTTATTGCTGCGGAAGAGAAGTGCTGTTCTGCGAGATATGGCTTTGGGTCATGGGGATTCTTTATAATGTTAAACCTTTTCGAACAAAGGATGTGGCAATTTTAGATGTTCTTTCTGAATCTGTCAATAATGCAATTCGTTTGCTGATTGGCTGGTTTATGGTCACGCCGGAACAATTGCCTCCGGTAAGTATTGTTGTGGCATATTGGATGGGAGGCGCCTTTTTAATGGCTACCAAGCGATATGCAGAATATAGGATGATTGATGATCCTGAATTGGCCGCTCGATATCGGAAGCCTTTGAGAAATTATACGGA
>CAMAKU010000127.1 GCA_945836255.1 uncultured Roseburia sp.
TGCACCGTTCCAGGGAACATGTCGCAGCAGCAGATTCGCTTAACTTCGTAGCCGCCCTCCTGCAACACTTCCAGATCGCGAGCAAGGCTGGTGGGCTTGCAGGAAATATAGATCATGGCGTCCACACCATAATCGATAATCTTGGCGAGGGCTTTCGGGTGAATACCATCCCGGGGCGGGTCCAACACGATGTAGTCCGGCCGCTCTGCAATCTGGTCCAGCACTTTAAGCACATCCCCGGCGATAAAATCACAGTTGTCCAGATGATTCTCTGCTGCATTCGCCTTCGCCGCTTCCACGGCCTCCTCGACGATCTCCACGCCGATTACATGACCTGCCACCGGCGCCAGCACCTGAGCGATCGTGCCGGTTCCCGAATACAGATCATATACCGTCTTTCCCTCCAGCACTGCTGCATCCTCAGACATGATAAAAGAGCGCGCTGTATCATACAGCACCTCCGCTCCCAAGGAATTGGTCTGGAAAAAGGAAAAGGGCGTGATTCGGAAACGCAGTCCCAGCAATTCCTCATAGAAATAGGCCTGTCCGTATAAAAGTTCCGTCCCCTGATCCTCGATGACATCTGCCTCCCGGTCATTGGTCGTATGTAACACACCGACAAGCGTCCCTTGGAAATCACACGTGCACAATGCTTCACTCCATCCGGCAAGCAACTGCGCTTCCGGCACCTGACTATCATAATCGGAACTGGTCACCAGATCCACGAGGATCTCCCCTGTCTTAGCCGCCTTACGCACCAGCAGATGACGCAGATAGCCCGCATGGCGCATCTTATGATAGTACCCCACACCTGCTTCCTGAAAATAAGAAAGCGTGGTTGTCAGTATCAGACGCATATCACTGTCGATAATCTGGCAGTCCGACACCGTCACAATATCATAGAAACTCCCCCGCTTGTGCATCCCCAATGCCAGCGGCCCATCCCGATAAGCATCTCCAAAGGAGAACTCCATCTTATTGCGGTAGGCAAACTGCTGTGGACTGTGCAGTACCCCTTCGAAGATCGCATCAAACGCTGCTTCCCCCACCACCGGAGCCAAAAGTCCACGGATCTGTTTTTCTTTCAGTGCAATCTGCTGCTCGTAGGGCAGTGACTGATAACTACATCCTCCACATATGCCAAAATGGCAGCAGGCGGGTTCGTCCATTTCTGCCGGCGATGGCTCCAGAACTTCTAACAGCCTGCCCTCTGCCTTTCCTTTTCTTGTTTTCTTAATGACGCAAAGAATGCGTTGTCCCTCAAGTACGTTCTTGACGGTGATATACTCACCGTCTTCTGTCCGCACTATCCCCTTATTAGGGAAATCCACCCGAGTAACAACGCCTTCTATCTGTTGACCTTTTTTCACTTAACTACTCTTCCTCTAAATCTTCTACATCCGCATCTTCTTCGAACAATTCATCATCATCCCAATCATCGAAATCATCCATAAACGCATCCTGGGAATCCTTTTTGAAATAACGGTAGATCGCATAAGCGACACCGGCAGCTGCCGCAATGACAGCAACCACGCAGGCTACCTTCTTCCAGTCGACGCACTTCTTCTCTTTGACGACGATCTCTTTTTCCTTCACGCCATTCAACAGGTTCGTCAACTTTGATAAATCAATCAGTTCCAATACATCCTCTTTCTTCATCATACGGCCTCTCCTCTTTTCATAAAATTGTTATTAGTATTATAACATTTAGTCTTCCCAATTACCACAGAAAAACTCTTGTTATTTTTTGCATACAAAAACTCAGATTTTTTCCAATTTAGCAAACGATGCAAACATTTTTTTGCGACCGGCCTGATCAAACTCCACAGTCACCTCGAAATCCCGACCGCCATCATTGATCTGCACCACCGTACCTTCCCCGAATTTTACATGACGCACACGATCACCCTCACCATAGACCAGCGTATCCTTCTGGATCTTCGTTCCGAAGTTCTTCGCCTGATAGGTCTGTGCTGCCAGTGGCGTAGATTTCATCGACGACATCTTTTGATACCCCGAGGAACCTGCTCCGGCAAAGGAATCTTTGGGCTTCGGTTCCCAGGTACTTCCGGCAATCAGTTCCTGGGGAATTTCCCTGACAAAACGGGAAATCCCATGATACTGGGTCTCGCCCCGCATCATACGCATCCGTGCCCCGGTCAGCGCCAGATGCTCCCTCGCCCGGGTAATTCCCACATAGCACAGCCGACGCTCCTCCTCGATTTCCTCGTCACTATGATCGGAGACGATACTCATATAACTGGGAAACAGACCGTCTTCCATCCCGGACAGATAGACATTGGCAAACTCCAATCCTTTGGCACTATGTAATGTCATAAGAACCACATAAGATCCGTCCTCATCCAAAGAATCAATATCCGCCACCAGCGCAACTTCCTCCAAAAATCCACTCAGCGTCGGTTCCTCCGCCTCCTGCTCATAGGAGACAACCTTACTCAAAAGTTCATCGATATTATCAATGCGACCTCGGGCTTCCTCCGTGTTCTCCGCCTTTAGTTCCTCCACATACCCCGTTGCATCGATAATCTCCTGCAGCAGGCATGCCAATCCACGATTCGCACAAACCTCCCGGAAATGATGAATCAAATCCACAAACGGTGTGATCTTGGACACTGCCCGTCCCAGCGACGGAATCTCCTGCGCCCGCTCCAACGCCTCAAACAAATTCATCCCGTTGGCATACGCATAATCTGCCGCCCGTCCGATACTGGTGGCACCGATGCCACGCTTCGGCACATTGATGATTCGCTGCACCGCCAAATCATCCTGGGCATTATCCACCACCTTCATGTAACTGAGCAGATCTTTTACTTCACGTCTGGCATAGAAGTTCACCCCACCCACAATCTTATAGGGAATGCCTGACATAATCAGTTTCTCCTCCAGCAGACGGGATTGGCCGTTGGTGCGGTATAAGATAGCGCAATCCCCATAGGTATACTCACCCCGGCGCACCTTTGCCGCAATGTCACGAGCAATGTAATCCGCCTCCTCATAGGCACTGTCAAACTGCTGGTAAAAGATCTTATCCCCTGCCGGAGCCTCTGTCCACAAGCGCTTCTCCTTACGCCCCGTATTATTAGCGATCACGCCGTTAGCGGCATTTAAGATGTTCTCGGTTGAACGATAATTCTGTTCCAGTTTGATGACGGTAGCATTGGGAAAATATTTTTCAAAATTGAGAATATTGTAGATATTTGCCCCACGGAATTTGTAAATCGACTGGTCATCATCCCCCACCACACACAGATTTTCCCGGCCGGATGCCAGCAGCCGCACCAGTTCAAATTGCGCCGTGTTGGTATCCTGGTACTCATCTACCATAATATATTGGAACTTTTCCTGATAAAAGGTACGCACCTCTGTGTCAAATTTTAACAGTTCCACCGTCTTCATAATCAGATCGTCAAAGTCCATGGCATTATTGGCTTTGAGCCGCGCCTGATACTCCCGATACACCTGCGCCTGTCGGGTTTTGTTGAAGTCACCTGCCGCCTGCAACGCAAATTCCTCCGGCGAGATCAGTTCATTCTTCGCCGCTGAAATCGCGTTCAGAAACGACTTCTCTTTATACACTTTGGTATCAATCTCCAGCCGCTTGCAGATATCTTTCATCAACGTCTTGGAATCATCCGCATCATAAATAGCGAAACTGGTATCATACCCCAGCCGGTCCGCGAATCGACGCAGCATGCGTACGCAACTGGAATGAAACGTGGATACCCAGATGCTCTCAGCACCCATTCCAACCATAGCGTTAATGCGTTCCCGCATCTCCCCGGCTGCTTTATTGGTAAAAGTTATCGCCATAATATGGTAGGGTGCCACTCCCTTTTCCTCAATCAGGTAGGCAACACGATGTGTCAATACACGGGTTTTTCCCGAACCTGCACCGGCCAGAATCAGCACCGGTCCTTCGGTGGTAAAAACGCCCAGTTTCTGCTGTTCATTTAGAGTTTCGTATGAATTCATGTCTTTCTCCCAGTGATTATTTTATGCAACACTTGTAGAAAAGTGTTCGATTTTCCTTGAAAATTCAACATTCTTGTACATTATATCATATCTTTCCCTCAGATTCACTCCTCACTTTTTCATTGTAATTTTGTCCAAG
>CAMAKU010000128.1 GCA_945836255.1 uncultured Roseburia sp.
AAGAAAAAGACCAACAGCAGCACTTCAAATTACTACCATTGGTCTTAAAACCCTTTATTCTACAGCATTTCTGCCTTGTTTTTAATTCTTCTTTGACATCAACACGACAGTCTCCACATGCATGCTGTGGCAGAACTGGTCTACCGGGCGCACACGCTTCAGTTCGTATCCATGATCTGTGAGATAACGTAAGTCACGGGCCAACGTAGCAGAATCACAACTGACATAGACGATACGCGACGGCTGCATCTGACACATCGTCTCCAGACAACGCTCATCACAGCCCTTCCGGGGCGGGTCCACGACGATTACATCCGGTCGTTGTCCTGCTGCACGCATCTTTTGCTCCCTCGCCCATTCCGGAACAATCTCCTCTGCCTTTCCCACAAAAAAGGTTGCATTCTCAATCTGATTTCTCCGGGCATTCCGTCTGGCATCCTCAATGGCCTCCGGCACAATCTCCACGCCGTAGACATGCTTTGCCTTTTTCGCCAGGAAGAGAGAAATCGTCCCGATGCCGCAATACAGATCCCAGACGATTTCCTCTCCGCTCAACTGTGCATAGGAAAGCGCCAGACTGTATAATTTCTCCGTCTGTACCGGATTCACCTGATAGAAAGACTTGGGAGAAATCTCAAAGGTTACACGCTCTCCTGTGGGCAGGAAATCACCACTGTATTCCCCCTCTTTTGTCTCCTCCCATCGATCATTGTCTATACCTTCTTCTCGCACCTGACAGATCGTATCTGTAATGAAGGGTTCTCCCCACAACAGACGCACTTCGTCCCCAAGAATCCGATTCGTCCGTTCTCGATTGACATTGACAGAGATGCTATGCATCCCTTCCACCTCACACAAAAGAGCCACAAGCACCTCCTCTTGCGGCAATCGATCACCATTAATAATCAGGCAGACCATGACCTGCCCACTATGAAATCCCTTACGAATCAGGACATGACGCACCAAACCCTGCCCTGTCGTCTCGTCATAAGCCGCCACATGACACTGCTTCATGTATGTGCGCACCTGTTCTAAGATCTGTGCATTCTCCCGGACCCCCAGCAGGCAATCCTGAATCGGTATCACCTGATGGCTCCTTGCCGCGTAGAACCCAAAGACCGGCTCCCCCTTGGCATCCGTCCCCACCGGGAACTGCGCCTTATTGCGATATCGAAACGGCTCGTCCATGCCCACCACCGGCTCCATCACTTCCTCTAACAAGGCCGGTGAAAAGCCGCCAATCCGCTGTAAATTATCACGTACTTTGTCCTGCTTCAGAGCCAATTGCGCGTCATAACGCAGATGTTGCATCTGACATCCTCCGCACTGTCTGGCAACGGTACATCTGGCATCCACACGCTTCTCGGAAGGCTCCAGCACTTCAATCAACCGGGCATAGCCATATCCCTTTTTCAACTTGGTCACACCTGCCAGAATGCGGTCTCCCACAATAGCGTCCTTGATAAAAAAGGCCATCCCCTCATATTTACCGATCCCCTCACCATGCACGCCCATATCTTCAATTGTAACCACAAACGTGTCATTCTTTTTCATGGAATTCCTCTACTGGCTCTCGGGGCTGGTTCTGCGAATGTTCGACTCAAAGAGACGGTTAAATCCCTGCCATTTGACATCATTCATTGCCACATTGTCCAGTGCCTCTTTCATGGTCTCCATCTTGGCATCCAAATTATCTGCAAAACTGAGGGCCACTGCCTCCGCAATGGCTGGCTTCTTGGGCGAACCGTATTCCAACTCCCCATGGTGTGCCAGAATACAATGTACCAGTTCTCTGGCTCTGACTGCCGGGAAATCCGGGATCGTAACGATCCGCTCCTGCACCCGCTGCGCACCAATCATAATATGCCCCAGTAATTGTCCCTCGTCTGTATAATCATTCTGCGGAAACGGCGACAATTCATTCAACTTACCAATATCATGGAAAATCGCTGCAGTCACCAGCAGATCTCGATTCAACATAGGATACATCTGCGCAAAAAATACACAGTTCTTCGTCACACTCAGGGTGTGCTCCAACAAGCCACCCACAAATCCGTGATGTACGCTCTTGGCAGCCGAATGGAACTTGAACTGCTTGGCAAAATCTGTATCCCCAAAGAAACTATCCAGCAGCTGCCGCATATATGGTGCCTTGACGGTAGCGATGATCCCCAGCAATTCCTCGTACATCTGATCCACATCCTTCTCGGAACAAGGCAGATAGTCGCCTGCCACATACTCACCTTCCTGAGCCACACGTACACGCTTGATATTGAGTTGGTTGGCTCCCTGAAAAGATGTCACATCACCGGTGACAAAAATATAATCCATCTCGTCGAAATCATCGATTCCCATGGAACCCGGTTCCCAGATCTTCGCATCCAGCGTACCCGTTTTATCCTGAAGGGTCAGGCTCTCGTATGGCTTGCCTGCTTTCGTCAGTGCCGATTGTTTCTTGCGGCACAGATAAACATCATTTACTCTCTCTCCCTCTGTGAGGTCTTTAATAAATCTCATTTTATTCTCCTAGCGTTATGTAATCTTCTATTTATTATACGGTTGAATCACTGGTGTTTCAATAGATTTTTGTGTATAATACTTTCTATGAATAAGAAAGCATTACGAACACTGGAGTATCCCAAAATCATAGAAATGTTAGAGGATTGCGCAGGCAGTGAACAGGGTAAACATTACTGTCACGTTTTGCATCCCGTATCTGATCTGGCACGCATCAATCATATGCAGCAGGAAACCGCTGATGCGCTGAGCCGCATTTTCAAACGAGGCAGCGTTTCTTTTTCCGGCGTTTGCGACATTCGCCCTTTTCTCAAACATCTGGAGATTGGCAGCGTCTTAAATACCACTGAACTGCTTGCCATCGCCTCTGTGCTGGAAGTCACCAAGCGCGTAAAAACTTATGGCAGAAGCGAGAATGACACCGCACTGGCATCAGATTGTCTGGCGGGTTATTTTGAGGATCTTGCCCCGCTGACACCGGTCTGCGACGAGATACGCCGCTGCGTGCTGTCGGAAGAGTTGATTGCAGATGATGCCAGCCCCGGATTAAAGAATGTAAGACGACAGATTAGTGCCATCGGCGAGCGCATCCGCGCTCAGATGAACGCCATGCTCAATCAATCCACCACGCGCAGTTATCTGCAAGATGGTGTGATTACCATGCGCAACGGACGTTATTGTCTTCCGGTACGTGCCGAATACAAATCCTATGTTCCCGGCATGGTGCATGATCAGTCCGCCAGTGGTTCCACAATCTTCATCGAGCCTATGTCTGTTGTGAATCTCAACAACAATCTACGTGAGTATGAGTTGCAGGAAGCCGAAGAAATTGAACGGGTGCTTGCCACCTTGAGTAATCTGGTTGCGGAACACACAGAAGAACTATTACAGGATTTTTCCATCCTGTCCGAACTGGATTTTATTTTTGCAAAAGGGGAACTGGCACGTAAAATGAATGCGGTTGCACCGCAATTTAATACCGACGGCATCATCTATCTGCGAGGAGCGCGTCATCCGCTGTTATCTCCTGATACGGTGGTTCCCATCGACCTGCGTCTGGGGGAAGAGTACGATTTGCTGATCGTTACCGGCCCCAATACCGGAGGTAAGACGGTGTCACTAAAGACCTGTGGTCTCCTGACACTGATGGGGCAATCCGGTCTTCATATTCCGGCCAAAGACCGCAGCCAACTGGCTGTCTTTGACAACATCTACGCAGATATCGGAGATGAACAGAGTATTGAACAGTCCTTGAGTACGTTCTCCTCCCATATGACCAACATTGTACACATATTACGCAATGTGGGTGCCATGGTAGATGAGCACGGCCAGTGGCGCAGCAAGCAGTCGGAGGACGGCTGGCAGAAGCGCTACTTATGCCTGTTCGACGAATTATGTGCCGGAACAGATCCAAAGGAAGGAGCAGCCTTGGCGACTGCAATTCTGGCACGCCTCCATGAGCAGGGTGTACTCACGATGGCAACCACCCACTATTCCGAATTGAAAATGTATGCACTTTCTACCCCCCGTGTGGAAAATGCATGTTGTGAATTTTCGCTGGAGACCTTAAGTCCCACTTACCATCTGATGATTGGGATTCCCGGCAAGAG
>CAMAKU010000129.1 GCA_945836255.1 uncultured Roseburia sp.
GAGAAACCGTATGAGAGCCGATGCATCCAGGGATCAAAACGGTTCAATTCAAGAAGATTCATCTGTGAGCCGAAAAGAAAGCCCCAAGAGAACGGTTAAAAACGGGAGAATCAATATAAAAGCCCCAAGAGAACGGTTAAAAACGGGAGAATCAATATAAAAGCCGATACGCATTCGATATTTGTAAAAATAAACATCTATAAAAGTGTCTTTACACAAAAAGTGGTATCTATGATCCACATTTCATAAAAACGAATCTCAAAAAACGTATTTCTAAACAAATCTAATTTCAAAACCGCGTGAATTTCAAAAAACTTTCCCAACAACACTAATTTCAAAACGATGCGGATTTCCAAATAACACAAATCTCAAAACAACCACCAAAACGAAAGGAGAAAGAAAATGATTGGATTAAAAGACATGTTGTTAGCAGAACAAAAAAGACTCGAAGAATTGATTCAGGTATTGCAGCGGCAATTGCAGGATGCGCCCGAAGGCACCTTGCGCCTATCCAGTTCGAAGCATCAGCCACAATACTATCACTGTACGAAAACAAATCAAAAAAATGGAACGTATATTTCCAAACAGGATATGGCGATGGTTCAACAACTGGCGCAGAAGACATACGATGAAAAAGTATTCGCCTGCGCCAAGAAAAGACTGTCTCAGATTCAAAAAATTACACGAGATTACAGTGATCAGGAAATTGAGCATATCTTTGAAAGGGAGCACGAAGAAAGACAAAAACTAATCCGTCCTGTGGAAGAGACATGGAAACAAAAATTAGAACGGTGGGCAGCAGAGGAATATCAAGGCAAAGAGTTTCAGGATTCGATGCCTTGTATTTTAACGGAACGAGGCGAAAGAGTTCGCTCGAAATCAGAAAAAATCATGGCAGATTATTTTTTCCGCAATGAAATTGTTTATAAGTATGAAAAGCCATTATATCTCAAAGGACTGGGGACAGTTTATCCGGATTTTACCTTTCTTTCACCAAGAACGGGGGAAGAAATCTACTGGGAACATGATGGAAGAATGGATGATCCGGTATATGCAAAGAATGCTGTGAAAAAAATCGAAGCCTATGAGAACAACGGGATTTATCCGGGAGAAAGGCTGATCCTCACTTTTGAAACGGAGTGTACCATTCTGAATACACAGACCATTGAGAAATTGGTCCATAAATATTTGCTGTGAAGGATTATATTCGTGGGAATGCGACGGATAAATAAAACGCGTCACATCTTATACAAAACTTAATGTATATTAAGAAATTCTTAACCGGTTGCCTCATTGAATCTTAATCGGGAAAACGCCACAATTAGGGATAGAAAGCATGCCTGTTGTGGCGTTTGTTGTATCGAAAACATCATTCCTGATACGGCAAAGGTCCGCGGCACATTTTTTATGCAATCAGCCGAACAATACGGGGGTACGAAGCGATGAAGTGTGTAACGGGGGACGAAACGATGAAGTGTATATTGGATTATTTGGAACAGACGGCAGCGCGTTATCCGAAGCAACTGGCGGTGGACGATGGCCACAGACAGTGGACCTGGGAAGAACTGCTCGCGTGGTCGAAACGGATGGGAAGCGCAATGGCAAAACGAGTGCAACCGCATCAGGCAGTGGTGATTCTGGAAGAAAAAAGCGCACCTACGCTGGCGGCGATGTTTGGCGTGGTCTATGCCGGATGTTTTTATGTGATGGTGGACCCGGCCCAGCCGAAGGAGCGGATCGACAAGATTTTGTCGGTGATGGAACCGGCACTGGTCATTGCGGAAAGTCAGATGCAGGCGCTGGCGCAGGCGGCAATTGACGAGGAATTGCTGGGGCAGGTGCGCCGGCAGATACATAGGGACGATCTGTTGTATGGTGTGTTTACGTCGGGCTCCACGGGAACGCCGAAAGGAATCGTGGTGAGTCAGGGGGCAGTCATTGATTTCATTTCACATTTTACAGAACTGTTCGGATTTTCACAGACAGATCGTATTGGCAATCAGGCACCTTTTGACTTTGATGTGTCGGTGAAGGATATTTACAGCAGTGTGATGACCGGTGCGGCCCTGATTCTGATTCCTCGGGTGATGTTTGGCACACCTCCGGTGCTGTTGGATTATCTGTGTGAAAAACAGGTGACGAGTCTGACGTGGGCGGTTTCGGCTCTCACCATCGTATCTTCGCTGGGCGGACTGCGGTATCGTGTACCTACAACTGTCCACCGTGTCATGTTCAGCGGAGAGGTTATGCCGCCGAAGCAGTTGCGGCTATGGCAGGCGGCACTGCCGAAGGCTTTGTTTGTCAATCTGTATGGGCCGTCGGAGATTACGTGTAATTGTACCTATTACCCGGTGACCCGTGCGTTTTTAGATGAGGAGCGTCTGCCCATTGGCCGGGCGTTCCCGGGAAGACGTGTTTTCCTGCTGGATGCGTCCGATCAGGAAATCACCGAAGCAGAACAGGTTGGGGAAATCTGTGTGGCAGGAGAGTCTTTGGCACAGGGGTATTATCACAATGAGCAGGAGACAAAAGCGCGCTTTTTTTACCGTGCCGGCGCATCTTCGACACCTGTGCGCTGTTATCGAACCGGCGATCTGGGCTATTGGGATGCTGATGGTTTGCTCTACTTTTGCGGACGCAAAGATTTCCAAATCAAACACATGGGACACCGAATCGAACTGGAGGAGGTGGAGGAAGCCATGAATCGGATTGCCGGTGTCGACAGCAGTTGTTGCCTGCTGGATGAGAGGCGGGGGCGTCTGGTGGCCTTTTACCGCGCTTCCATCGATTCCCGGGAGATTCGCAGGCAACTCAAACAGACGATACCCGGATACATGGTGCCCCAGAAACTGGTACCCGAGGAACGATTTCCGTTAAATAAAAACGGAAAAACGGATCGGGCCTATTTCCGCAGACGATTGGAGGTGATTTGATATGCACGTAGAACAAATGGATGAGACAATTCGACGCTACGGCACACCTACCTATCTGTTTGACACCGATATCGCTGCGGCAACGGTACAGGCATTTCGGCAGGCGCTGGACGGACAAGCGGATCTTTGCTATGCCATGAAAGCCAATCCTTTTCTGGTGCAAACCATGACAGCATGGGTAGATCGTATTGAAGTATGTTCCATGGGTGAATTTTACATTTGTCAGGAGGCAGGAATCCCGCCGGAGAAATTGTTGATCTCTGGGGTCCGAAAGGACAAGGAGGCACTGTGGGAAGTATTGGATCTGTACGGAGGGAAATGCGGTTACACGGTAGAATCCCTCAAGCAGTATGCCTATCTAAAAGAGTGGAGCAATCGTCACGCTCAAAAACTTTCGATCTATCTGCGTCTCAGCAGCGGCAATCAGTTTGGCATGGATGAGGATACGGTGGCGGAGATTCTTGAGATGGAATGTAACAGTTCGTATCTGCAAGTGATGGGAATCCACTATTTTTCGGGAACACAGAAAAAAAGCAGAAAGAAGATTCTGGAGGAATTGCAGCGGTTGGATGCCTTGCTCTGTGACTTGGAGCAACGGACGGGAAGTGAGGTACCGGTGCTGGAATATGGGCCGGGATTGACGGTTCCCTATTTTGAGGATCAGGTGGATGAGCGATGGGATACGCTCAAAGCAATGGCACAGACCATGGAGACCATGCAGTGGAAGGGCCGGGTAGTGCTGGAGATGGGACGTGCGCTGGTGGCGGATGCCGGTTATTACCTGACCCGGGTCAAAGATACCAAGTGTACAGACGGCACCAACTATTGCATCGTGGATGGCGGTATGCACCAGATGCATTATGACGGGCAGATTTGCGGTATTTATCGTCCCCATTTTCGCATCCGTCCGCAAAGCGACCGGGGCATTCTGCGGAAATGGACAGTCTGTGGCAGCCTCTGCACCGGTAACGATATTCTGATGCGCGACGTGGAATTGGATGATCTGGCGCTGGAAAATGTCTTTGTGTTTGAGCGAACCGGCGCGTATGCCGTGACGGAGGGAATGGCGCTTTTTTTGAGCCATGAACTGCCGGGGGTTGTGCTATATAGTCAAAAGGATGGCTGGACGCTGATGCGTTCCCAGCAGCAGACCTATGAATGGAACATGA
>CAMAKU010000130.1 GCA_945836255.1 uncultured Roseburia sp.
TCTGTGATCGGAAAAGCAGTCAGATAAAAATGCATCACAATCCTATTTCGTAAACCATCGCCGGAACACAGCGAAAGTTTCGCAAATACCTAATGATTTTAAAAAGAAAAAGTACCACAGAACCAAGGAATCTCCTTCGCCTGTGATACTTCTTATCGAAAAATAATTATCGAATACAGATATAGACCAGATAAATGGCATAGAGCACCAGCATCGTAGCGCCTTCCGCTCTGCCGATTTTCTTTTTTGTGACACAGAAAAGCCAGGTAATCAATGAAAATCCCAACAAAACAGCAATGTCAATGACATTCTCCATCAAAAAGGCAATGGGGCTTACCGTAGCCGCAATACCCAGAACCATCAGGATATTAAATACATTGGAGCCCACCACATTACCGATAGCCATGTCCAGTTCATTTTTTCTTGCCGCCACAATGGATGTTACCAGTTCCGGCAGACTTGTTCCCACGGAACAGATTGTCAGACCCACTAATGTGGCACTGATTCCAAAACTGGTGGCAATGGTGGAAGCACCGTCAACTACCCAGTCGCCGCCAAACTTAATGGCAATGGCACCACCCACAATATAGACGATACATTTCCAGACAGGAAGTTCTTTCATTTCTTCCACTTCCTCATCCACTTCCAGTTCCACCTCGGTAATCTCGCCGCGCTTCCTATCATCCATTGCACTCTTCACAAGATAGACAAGGAAACAAGCAAAAATAATCAAGAAAAGGATACCATCACCACGTCCCAGTGTCATGCCGATACATCCACTGACAAGAAGCAGAATCGCACATGCTACGGAAAACGGATAGTCTCTTTTTAATACATCTTTGCTGACATGTAATTCCGAGATAACGGCACAGACACCCAGCACAACCATCAGATTGAAAATGTTGGAACCCACCGCATTGCTGACAGCCAGTGTATTCTGATTATTCATAGAAGCCGATATACTGACCGATGTCTCCGGAAGGGATGTCCCCATTGCCACAATCGTCATACCGATAATCAACGACGGCACCTTTAACATCTTTGCCGCAGAGGAAGCACCCTCTACAAAAAAGTCCGCTCCTTTCACCAGAAGCACAAATCCGACAATCAGAATGACGATTGCTTTAATTACAGTTGTTACCATTCTTTTCCTCCTTTTTTAACCCATTGTATGTTCAATCAGAATCTTAAAGCCCAGAATCACCAGAATCAGACCCCCTGCAAATTCTGCCTTTGTCTTATATTTATTTCCAAACAGATTTCCCACAAATACACCTGCTGCAGATATGATAAAAGTAACAACACCGATAATCGTAACTGCCTCTACGATGTTGACTTCAAGGAACGAAAATGTAATACCTACTGCCAGCGCATCGATGCTTGTAGCAATCGCCAGCACCAGCAATTCTTTCAGATCCAGCGGCGCATCCATCTCTTCGATTTCGATGACTTCATCCTTTTCCTTAATTGCCTCTGCAATCATCTTGCCACCGATATAGGCGAGAAGAACAAAGGCAATCCAATGGTCGATGGCACTGATCTTGTCTGCAAACCGGCTTCCCAGCAACCATCCCAGAAATGGCATCAATGCCTGAAACCCTCCAAAGAATACCGCGATGATAAGACATTGCTTTTTGTTGACCTGCCGCATGGCAAGTCCTTTACAGATTGCAACGGCAAATGCATCCATCGCCAGACCGATGCCCATTAGAATTAATTCTATGATTCCCATTTTTCCTTCTTTCTCTTCTGTTATCGTCTTATGTTAAAAAAAGACCCACGTGCACCTGTTATATAACAGATGCACATGAGTCTCACAATTTAAGATTTGCCAGGTATCAAACCGGGTTTGTTGACAAATCACACATTCTTTGTGCTCGCTACTCCCTCATAGCCATTCCAATATAGCGAATAATCTATAAGGTGTCAATCCAATATCTGAAATGTAAATTGTATTTTTAGACGTACAATATAACTATGCTACACGCTGCTTCTTCTCGTCTATCTTACGATAAATCCAACGAATAATCAGACCGGCAAGCAATGCCTCGATGATACCCAGCAAGGTTCCCACCAGAACGTCCGTAGGAAAATGCACAAAGACATACATCCTGGTGACCGCAATCATCGCGGCAAGAATCACAGCGGCAACGCCCTGTTTCCGGTACCTTACATACTGCACAATGGATACGGCAGAGGCAAAGGATGCCGAAGAGTGCCCGGAGGGAAATGAGTAATCCGACGGATTCTTGACCAGTAAAGGTACAGAAGTATCAATCCAACAAGGTCTGGCGCGCATCACGGTATTTTTCAAAAAGATATTGATAATCAAAAGAGAAAATACCAGCGCCAGTGCCGATGTCCACGCCACTCGCTTATCCTTACACAAAATCAACATGACAATCGTCAGCAGAATCCAGAAAATTCCGGAATTACCAAGCGACGTGATTGCCACAACAATCTTGTCCAGGATGGGATGGTGAATGGATTGAAACCAATACAGAAGATCCATCTCCCAATCAAAATAAAATACATTACCCGCTACTGCTACCATACGAAAACCCCCTTATTATATGATTTGTTATGATAGTTCCACTTTGCAGAATTTCTTTTTACCCTTTTTCAGGATAAATTCTTCGGCAAAGTCGTCCTTTCCATAGGTCATATGTGTATCCGTGACTTTCTCGCCATTCACGGAAACACCTCCCTGCTCTACCGCACGTCTTGCTTCGTTGCGGCTGGTGGCAAGATTAGCACTAATCAACAACTGTAAAATATCAACGGTGCCATCGGTAAACACATCCATTGTGATTATCTCTGTGGGCATGTTTGCAGCACTTCCTGTCGAGAAGAGTGCCTTGGAAGCTTCTTTTGCTTTCACAGCCTCTTCTTCTCCATGAACCAGCTTCGTGAGTTCATAAGCCAGAATGTCTTTAGCCTCATTTAACTGGCTGCCTTCCCATGCATCCATGGCATCAATCTGCTCCAGCGGTAGGAAGGTAAGCATACGCAGACATTTGCGCACATCCTGATCGGATACATTTCTCCAATACTGATAGAAATCGAAAGGCGAGGTCTTATTGGGATCCAGCCATACCGCGCCTGACTGTGTCTTGCCCATCTTTTTACCCTCAGAATTCAGCAGCAGATTGATGGTCATAGCATAGGCATCCTTACCCAGTTTGCGGCGGATCAATTCTGTTCCGCCCAACATATTACTCCACTGATCATCTCCACCGAACTGCATATTGCAGCCGTATTTCTGGTACAGCATATAGAAATCATAACTCTGCATAATCATATAGTTGAACTCCAGGAAACTCAGTCCCCGTTCCATACGCTGCTTGTAGCATTCTGCCGTCAGCATACGGTTCACGGAAAAATGCGGTCCGATATCCCGCAATACTTCTACATAATTCAAATCCATCAGCCAATCTGCATTGTTTACCAGAATCGCCTTGTCCTCGGAAAAATCGATAAAGCGGCTCATCTGTTTCTTAAAGCACTCCACGTTATGTGCAATGGTCTCGGTGGTCATCATCTGACGCATATCGCTACGTCCGGAGGGATCTCCGATCATGGCAGTACCGCCACCGATCAATACCACCGGCTTATTTCCTGCCATCTGCAAACGCTTCATCAAACACAGTGCCATAAAATGGCCTACATGCAGACTGTCTGCCGTGGGATCAAACCCGATATAAAATGTCGCCTTTCCGTTATTGATTAACTCTTTGATCTCTTCTTCATCTGTCACCTGGGCGATCAGACCTCTGGCGACAAGTTCGTCATAAATTGTCATGTTATTCCTCCTCTTTCTTCTGCGGTGTCGGCTCTGAATCGAAGCATACGCCCGCGTTTATGACATGACCTGCAAAAATAAGAAACGTCCCTTATCTTTACAGGAAAGATAAAGGACGAGTAAACCCGTGGTACCACCTTTTTTCACAGCCATCTCACGATGTCTGCCTTATCAAGTCACATAACCTGTAACTCTAAGCACGGTAACGTGTGCTGCTCCGGCGAATCCTACTGGCGAATCCATGACATGAATCCCTGTTCAGACTGCTGCTCGGGAAGGTATTCAGAATCTCTTCCATC
>CAMAKU010000131.1 GCA_945836255.1 uncultured Roseburia sp.
TCGAAATTATCCTTAGACGGAATAATAATACTGACTTTGTCCGCCTCATCAATATGGTACACAAGACGATACTGATACTCACCCTCCACATATTCTACCTCGGCATTAAGGCCCCGACGACAGATCATATCTTCCTTGAGTTTCTTTGCCACCTCGAGTGCATATGGCTTGGAATTCGGGTCATATGCCACCGATTCTTTACGTTCCCGCCAGTGGTATAATATTTTATCCACGTGGCCAACTCTATGATTATCTGTCAGTTCCATAAAACGAAATACAAAATCATAATCCTGACTGCCATTATATTCTGTACGCAGCCCCCCCACCTTTTTCACCAGTTCCGTACGATAAACGGATAAATGATTCGTATAATTCAAGCACATGAAAGCATCTGGCGACCAATCAGGTTTAAAGAACGGTGTGTGGCGATCTCTCCCTTTTATAGAAAGTTTAGTGTTCCGGAATGCGCAACACTCCTCCGTGATTTTATCTTCATCGCTATAAATAAAGTCCAATTCTCTATTTTCGTTTAACAAATGAACAATCTCATACAATGCCTGCGGTGCCAGCACATCATCGCAGTCCACAAATGCGACAAACTCCCCCTTCACCTGTAACAGCCCCGAATTTGTCGCCTGGGAAATGTTACCATTCTGTTCCCTATAGATTACGGTGATTTTATCATTGGTCTCATATTCTTTTAATGTACAACGAACATTTTGCCATGTAGAATGGTCATCCACAAGAATCAGTTCATATTTATCATATGTCTGCGCCAAAACAGAATTGATACAATCCCTTAACATACCATCAGAGACATTATACACAGGTATTACAACAGACACTAATGGCGTGTATTGCAATTCACCTTGATGCCAAATGGTGGGTTCTACTTCTCGTATCCAACGATGATACTTTTCTATATTACGATAATTATCTAAATGTATTATTCTTTTCACGAAACGTTTTGCTTTTCTGACCATTCGTCTAATCATCTGCCATTACAACCCTTCTGCAATCTCTTTCATCGTCCAAATAGGCGCTCCCAAATATATATCATATACTGTTTTATTTGTCATGTATCTCTCTTGCACGCTTTATTAGTTCACTTCAAACAATTCATCTCGTCGCTCCGATGACTTTAAATTATTATATTCCATATAAAGATATTGCCGAACTTTATCCCTATATTCGCTATCCTCTTCATACGAATAGGCATTGCCTTTCACATCGAAGTAGGTATTATAGGCAGTTGTCACTGGAACATCAACGCTCAGATCATATAGATATTGATAATACGGTGACATTTGAACGCCTGCTACACTCAGCAGTTTGGGGATCAGCATATTCATACTGATCATTTCCACTTCTTCCGCATCCAATCCCTGATTGCTCCATATAAAAAATGGAACGCTTCGGAGTCGAAGATTCTTTTCCGCTTCGTTCATTTTCTCATCCGCAAGTTCAATCGCAAAATCAGGGCAATGATCCCCCACCATACATATAATCACCGCACGATCACTCTCCTGATAATACTCAATCAGTTGTTGCAATGCCATATCGCTCTGATAAATTCTTGTCAGGTATTCGTTAATGGTCGAAGTCAAATCTCCATAATCACCTTGCACATGTACTAGATAAGTCTCTTCCGAAAAGAAATTATACGCCCCATGGTTTCGGAAAGTTAAATTGTAGATAAAAACAGGCTGATTTGTATCCTGTATGGCTTCACTATGCCATCGTTCCAGATTCGCGTAAACACTTTCATCCGTCTCTCGCCCCCGTCCATAATAATATGCAAGATCTTGAAAATCACCTTGAAAGAAAGACTTTTCAAATCCCAGATCAGCATATCCTTTAGTTCTATTATAATTAACACCCGGCTGCGAATGGCTTGCAATCGTATAATACCCTTGCGCTTTCAATACAGAAACAATAACGTTCCAACACCAAATAGCCGAGAATTGCTGCCAAAAAGGCAAGTATGACCTTCATGTCATTTCTCCTTTGTCACTAACAAATATCATAAGTTTGTTAAAATATCCTTCATTTGTGTTGTACACCTTTTTAACTTGACATACTTGTCATTTTGTAGAACGGCATCCATATCCCTACACACATCCCAGATATACAACCCAATAATTCCAAAAATAGACAATCGAAATCAGTGCAACCGAAACCACGGTCAGTGCCCTGCGATTCACCCTGCAAGTCACCCCATCACACCCAATAAAATAAAGTGTCGGGAACAGCAACGGAATCAGATATCTCGGCTGACAGCCAAAGACCGTATCACTTCCCAGTGGTGTATAAACCAAATAAAAGACCGTAATTATCAGACAAACGGTTGCAACGATGGTAAGTAAGTGTACCACACGAATCAGCGGCATGGGATGTCTAGTCTCATCTCTATCCAAAAATGCCAACACCCCCAGCAACACAAGCACAATCGCAAAATGAGCCCCTTGTCCAAGATATCCCATATAAGTAATATATTCCCCCGCATGATCCAAACTAATATACGACAGGAAAAAAGTTGTCATCCGTCGCAGATAAACCAAAGGTTCCTGCAGAACATAGGCCAGTTGCGCTGTTGCATTGATTCCTTCGCCACCTCGCAAATCTCCCATACCAATTCCTCGCACAAAGACCGGAAGTACCAAAAATGCCAGTACGGCACCTGCGCCAATCCCCATAACAATATAATATCGTTTTCTCTGTCTGTCGCTCTCAAACTTTTCCTTTGGAATAAACAAAAGCGGAAACATCAGTATCACATAGATCCATTTCGGAATCACCCCGACCACAAAGCAGCAAATCATCCGCCTCAGATTCTGACTTGTAAATTTACGTTCACGATATTGTAACTCTGCTATGTAATACGAATATCCGGCTATAATCCATGCAATTACCCACCAGTCATACGAATACGAAGACGCAAAGAGCATCGTCGTGGGTAACAACCCCACTACTGCCAATAACACCTTTCCATAGCGTAGACGTTTGATGGCATAATAGATAATGGCAATATACGTCAGCAATATGCCCAGTTTGCCGGCGAGAAACACCGCTGTAAAAGGAAGACGAAGTCCTTTTGCAATAATGATCGCCACCGCTGGTGCAATATAAGCGATGTCATACTCTCCCAAAAGCGTCTTATAACCAATCATATTCGGATTGGTTATATCAAAGATATTCTCATTGCTGGCATAGTCAGCCCCATACAACCGATCCAGTTCCTGCGCATAAGACGTCATCTGTTCATAAGTCATCGTATTGTTCTGCACACCATATAGAAGATACGGATAATCGCGATTCATCTTGGTCTCTGCTTCGTATTTGACATAATCAAACACGCTTGCCAAGGAAATCGAACGTGTATAGTGCGTCTCATCATCCGGTGTAATCCCCAGATGTCGCGGCAGTGTAAAGATTGTGGTCAATCCAATAATCAGCGCAACTACGGCAAATACCAACTCCACCTTTTGTCCCGCGATCTTACGCATTGCAATCAATGCAAATACGAGGCTGGCGGCTCCGCACAAAAAGATGGTCCGCCATACCATGACTCCCCCGCACAGGCGCGCCAGTGCAAAATAATCAAATGCACACACCACAGCTACCATGACAAGATAGACAAGCAATCCCCGCAATACCTCACGCCAGTGATCTCGAACCGACCGAATCATCTGCAGTACCGTACGAATCAAATACCCAACGAATGCTCGCAACGGTGGAAACTTCACCGCCAGTATCGGCATAAGCACAAGTCCAAATACACTCAAGCCAGCCACAAACAACTTGTGCCATGTCACTCCTGAATCCAACCAACACATGGAGCGGTTAAACAGCACCACCATAACCAGCATAACGAAAAAAGTTATTGTTGCTATTTTTTTATTTGACAGTTTCATCCCTCTCTACCTAAAACCTTCTCCCCACATTCCACTGGAATGCTTTTTTCATGCGTCACTCTGGAATCTTTCTTCCAACAACCACTTTAGAATTCCTCTTCCACGCACTCCAGTGCTGCCATCAGCACCTTGTCCATATCGTAATACTTGTACTGTCCCAATCTTCCGCCAAAGATGACA
>CAMAKU010000132.1 GCA_945836255.1 uncultured Roseburia sp.
ATCACAATCCAAAGTATGCATCAATACCATTGGCAATCCCCTGCACCATGCGACTCTGATATGCAGGGTCCTCCATGTTCACATCATCCGTGGGATTCGTCATATAGCCCATCTCGAGAATCGTAACCGGAACGGTACTCCAGTTGATTCCTGTCATGGTATCGCTGCCTGTCACCCCCTGATTGTGCATTCCGGTGGCAGCACAGTAGGAATCCAAAACGCATTGACTGAGATACCAGCTACTGTCGGACAAATACGCAATATACGGATTGGATGCCGACGGAGCCAATGCCATGGCACCGTTTACGGAAGCGTTCTCCGAACCATTGGCGTGAATACGAACCGCAATCTCACCGCCCACAGAGGATGCATATTGCGCCCGCTCCATGTTGCTGATATTGACATCGTGAGATGTCCGCGTCAGATAGACGGTATAGCCTCTGCTCTCCAATTCCGCCTGCAACTGTAAAGAAATCGCCAGCGTCAACTGGTATTCGTATACGCCGGTAGTTGTCCCATGGGTGCCACCAGCCACTCTGGCTTTCATCGTGGACGAACCGGGGCCATTCGGCTCTGTGGTACTATCCCCGCTCCCCTGATGTCCCGGGTCAATCACCACGACGTGACTGTTCGCAGCCGGTTCTTCTGTGGTCAGATACTGCACACTGACATACCCGGTCCAGTCCTGGTATTCCACCAGATTCCATTCGTCACCTGTAGCAACGCAATGCAATTCTGTCCTGCGAGGCAGTTTCGTTAATACCTCTGCATCCGTATTGTCTTCTTTTCTAAGATTCACCACATCGGTGGTCCAGACACTTTGATCCGCTGCCACATAGCCGTCCTTCAGGCCGTAATCCTCCCGGGTATCCTGCATCTGTTCTTCCTGTGTGATTTCATTCTGTTGCTTTGATTTGTCCGCTGTCTTATCATCGCGTGCATCTGCCACAATCCAAGTCACAATTCCCAGCAATATGATTACCAGCACCACAATAATAGAAATCATCCACCGCTTCTTGTTCATTTCTCCCCCTACCATTCTGTATCATAACAAATCCCAGATTTTTTCTGACGATAATATGACCTGTCTCATCTCAATCCTAATAATAACAGAACTCTCATATGCACTGCAACCGACAATCATTTTCGGCTTTATACCTTTTTATACTTTTTATTTTGCTTTATACCTTTTTATACCTTTTTATACTTTTTGACAAGAAAAAGCGCAAACACCACATCAATGTCTGCGCTCTTGTCCTATGATATTCTATTATCTTCTTCCGACCCGGTTTTTAATTCTTAAAACTATGTACCGGCGCCGGGATACGACCCTTGCGTCCGATAAAGGCATCGCAGGAATACTGGTTGACTGGCATAATCGGTGCATATCCCAGCAAGCCGCCGAATTCCACCGTCTCACCAACGCCCTTGCCGATTACCGGGATCAGACGAACCGCGGTCGTCTTCTGGTTGATCATACCGATTGCCATCTCATCTGCAATAATACCGGAGATGGTGGTGGCCTTCGTGTCCCCCGGGATCGCGATCATGTCTAAGCCCACCGAGCATACACAGGTCATAGCTTCCAGTTTCTCCAGTGTCAGTGCATTGGCCTGCACCGCATCGATCATTCCCTGATCTTCGCTGACCGGAATAAAGGCTCCGCTCAGACCGCCCACATAAGAGGATGCCATGATACCGCCCTTCTTTACCTGATCATTGAGCAGTGCCAGTGCTGCTGTCGTACCGGGCGCTCCGGCATATTCCAGACCAATCTCCTCCAGAATGCCAGCCACACTATCACCGATGGCCGGTGTGGGAGCCAGCGACAGATCAATGATGCCAAAGGGAATCCCCAGACGCTTGGATGCCTCCTGCGCTACCAACTGCCCCACACGGGTTACTTTGAACGCTGTCTTCTTGATGGTCTCGCACAGCACCTCAAAACTTTCGCCCCGGACCGCCTCCAGTGCTGTCTTAACCACACCCGGTCCGCTGACACCTACATTAATAATCGCATCTGCTTCTGTCACGCCGTGGAAAGCGCCTGCCATAAATGGATTGTCATCCGGTGCATTACAAAATACCACCAACTTGGCACATCCCAGCGAATCAGAGTCCTTGGTGCGTTCTGCGGTTTCTTTGATGACTTCGCCCATCAGGCGAACTGCATCCATATTGATTCCTGTCTTTGTAGAGCCCACATTCACCGAACTACATACGAACTCCGTACATGCCAATGCCTGCGGAATCGAACGAATCATATACTCATCTGCCGTCGTCATCCCTTTGGACACCAGTGCCGAATAGCCTCCGATAAAATTCACGCCTACTGTTTTGGCCGCGCGATCCAGCGTCTGGGCGATGGTGACATAATCTTCCGGACACTTACATGCCGCGGAGCCTACCATGGCGATGGGTGTAACAGAGATTCGCTTATTCACAATGGGAATACAGTAATCATGCTCGATCTCCTGTCCCACTTTTACCAGATCTTTCGCCACTGTCGTGATCTTATCATAGATCTTGTCATTCAGCCGCTGCAAATCGGAATCCATACAATCCAGAAGACTGATACCAATGGTAATCGTTCGTACGTCCAGATTCTCCTGCTCTACCATTTTATTTGTCTCGTTGACTTCCCAAAAATTAATCATATTAATCTCCTTTAGATTCTATGCATTTTCTCAAATATCTCTTCCCGCTGGCACTTGACATCCACACCAATCTCTTTGCCAAGTTCTGTCAAATCGTTCTGACACTGCGCAAATGGTTTTTTGCTCTCTGTGAAATCAGCGATCATCATCATATTAAAATAGTCCTGCACAATCGTCTGGGAAATATCAAGCACGTTAATACCATTGTCTGCCAGATAGGTGCAGATGCGGGCAATAATTCCCACGGTATCTTTTCCTACCACTGTAATGATTGTCTTCTGTCTGTTCTTTTCCATCTCATTCTCTCCTTTTTCTATCATCCAAATTATCCTAAATTGGTATCGCTCACACGGTAACCAGACCGGACGGGCCATCCCGTCTTGCCACCTCAATGGGAAAATCATTGCCCCGATACGGATTATCTCCAAGGGAAATCTCCAAACGCACCGTCTCATAGGCAAGTTGTGCATAATTATTCTCTTTGCTCAGATGCCCCAGCAGAATATGCTTCATATTGTCATGCAGGATGCGACCCAACAACTGTCCACTGGCTTCATTGGATAGGTGACCCTTCTCGCCCAGAATACGCTGTTTGAGTGGATACGGATAGGAACCCACCTGCAACATATTGATATCATGATTGGCTTCCAGTAGCACAGCATCCAGTCCCTGCATCTGTCGGATGATCTCCTCATTATAAACACCCAGATCCGTCACCACACCGATGCGGCGCGTGCCGTCTGTCAAAAGATATGCCACCGGGTCTGCGGCATCGTGGGAGATGGACATCGGCATAATCGTCAGATCGCCCACCGCAAATTCCACCCCTGCCTCAATGACGTGAAAAAGGTCGGTATCGATCTTTCCCACCGATGATGATGTCAAGATCGCATCGACCGTTCCTTTCGTTGCATAAATCGGCAGCCCATATTTGCGGGCAATCACCCCCAGCCCCATAATGTGGTCACTGTGCTCATGGGTTATTAAAATACCATCCATATCGGGAGTGGTATAATCGTATGTATTCATTCCCGCTTCGATACGTTTGCCACTGACACCCGCATCGATCATCACATGGCTTCGATCATTGCCCACGCAAATACAATTACCGCTGCTGCCACTTGCTATACTAAATAACTCCATTGTTACGACTCTTCCCAGTATACCTCAATGACATCCCCCTCGTGCAGGTCATCGGAATATCCGCAGTTGGCACCATTAATCTTGGTAACGACGGCTCTGCCGCCACCTGCGTGAATATCGAAATCAATCACATTGAAAATGTCTACAAAGATATAACTATTTTTTCCTGTCATGTACACAGCCTCACCATTGACGGTCACATGAATCCCCGGCTCCTGTGGTTG
>CAMAKU010000133.1 GCA_945836255.1 uncultured Roseburia sp.
GTGATATAATGAGTTTTAAATGATGTATGAGGGAGATTTTTGGATATGAAGATTATTCATTGTGCTGATCTGCATCTGGACTCCAAGATGGAGAGTAATCTGGATCGGGAAGCGGCCAGCATGCGGCGGGATGAATTGTTGGATACCTTTGAGCGGATGGTTGCTTATGCGGTACAGCAGGAAGTGCGGGTTATCATTATCGCTGGTGATTTGTTTGACAAACCTAATGTGCGTAAAGTGGCGAGAAACCGCGTGTTAGATCAGATTCGGAATCATCCGCAGATTGATTTCTGCTATATTCGAGGTAATCATGACCAGTGCGATTTTGTGGATGAACTGTCCCAACGGGAGAGCCTTCCCAATCTGAAACTGTTCGGTACGGATCAATGGATCTCTTACGATTATGGGGATGTTGTGATTACCGGTATGGAACTGGTACGAGAGAACAGTCAGACTCTCGGGGTGAATCTGGTACTGGACCAGAACCGGTGCAATATTGTGGTGCTTCATGGACAGGAGTCTGATTATCAGGGGAATGATCATGCGGAGATCGTGAACCTGGCGATGCTGCGTAATAAATATATTGATTATCTGGCGTTGGGCCACATTCACAGTTACAAATCCGATCGTTTGGACGAGCGCGGTGTGTATTGTTATAGTGGTTGTCTTGAGGGGCGTGGATTTGATGAATGCGGTCCCAAGGGATTTGTCCTTCTGGATATTGCAGACGGCAAGATTCATACGGAATTTGTCCCCATGGCGCGTCGCATGCTCCATGAGGTGACGGTGGAAGTTACGCCGGGGATGGATATGCCGGCGGTCATTGAAAAGACGAAGCAACTGGTGGCAGAGATTTCTTCCGATGATTTGGTGAAAATCGTTGTTGTGGGTGTGACAGATATTGACACAGATATAGATATCAAACGGCTGTTGCGCAGTCTGGATCACGATTTCTTCTATATCAAGGGGTATGACCGTACGACAATTGAGATCGATTACGAGAATTTCCGAAATGACAAATCGCTCAAAGGCGAATTTGTGCGTCTGATGGAGCAGCAGGATATGCCGGAAGATGAGAGAGCGGCAATCATTGAACTTGGAATGAAAGCAATTATGGGTGAGGATGTAGAGGTATGAGACTGATTTCCTGTTATATTACGGGCTTTGGTGCCATAAAAGAATATTCCTATGATTTTTCCGGCGGTCTCAATGCCATCTGCCAGGAGAATGGCTGGGGCAAAACGACATTCAGTGTTTTTCTCAAAGCCATGTTTTTTGGCATGGATTATTCTTCCCGCACCAAGGTATTGACAGAACGCAAGCATTATCTGCCATGGGATGGCGGTATCTGTGGAGGGAGCCTTGTCTTTGAGGCGAATGGCAAAGCGTATCGCGTAGAGCGTACCTTTGGACGGACAGACAAAGAAGATACGTTTCGTCTGCTGGATGTGGATACCGGATTGGAGAGCGTAGATTTCTCGGAGGATCTGGGAGAGGAACTGTTCCAGGTGGACCGGGACTCTTTTGAGAAAAGTATCTTTATTCCCCAGTCGGCGATTACCACCACCATGACCGACCGTCTGAATGCCAAGATGGGTAATCTGGCATCGGCAAAGGATGATATCAACAATTTTGATGCGGCCGTGAGTCGCGTATCTGAGCAGCGCAAGAATTATACGAGAAAGAGTAAGGTGAATAACGGCAGGCTCAATGTTATCAAAGAGGAACTCAGCCGATGCAATGAGATCATCGATAAGAAGTCGGCGGTGATCGATGGCTATCGGAAACAGACAGATCGGTTGGAAGAAAAGAAAAAATCTCTGAACTGGTTGGAAGCAGAGAAGGATCGTGTCGCAGAGACCATTCGGGAGCAGAGCAAAAAAGAGCAGGACATGGGAGCGTACCGTCAGCAGCGGGAATTTCTGGCAAAACAGCAGGAAGAACTGGGAACGTTGGATGATTTCTTCGCATCCGGGCTGCCGACGAATGAGGAACAGAAGACGCTGGAGGATGTGGAACGGCAGTATGATCTGAGCAAGCGCACGGAGCAGGATCTTGTAATCAAGTTTCCCCCGGAGCAGCAGATTACCAAATGGCAGGAGTTGTTTCCACAGAACATCCCCACCGAAGAAGAATACGAGTCCTGGGTGGAAAAGGCCAGATATATGCAGGAACTCCGCTTACAGGGAAAACATGCCGGTTTATCCGAGGAGACGGCGCAACAGTTAGAACAGTTGAAGTTCTTCTTTGCGAAGAAGGTGCCTACGGAACAGGAATTGCAGCAGGTGGAAAAGGACGTGGTCACTTTATCGAAGTTGGAAGGCCGCATCGTGGAGCAGGACGAGAATTATCGTAATCTGCGCGCCCGTGCGGATATTGCCACCAAGGAGGAGACAGAAGGAGGCAAGATGGCAGGGATTCTGGTACTGTTTATCTTGTTTGTGGCGTTGTTGTTGGGCGGTTTTGCCTTTCGGATGTTTGCACCGGATGCTGAGGGAAGTGTCATTTTCCAGATTCTGTGTTTTGGTGGTGCTGTGGGCAGTGTTGTGGCTGCCATTATGCAGGTGGCGCGTGTTGTTTCTTTCCGCAGGAGCCGGCAGACGGATCTCATGCAGCAGTTGTCTGAGGCGCAGGACGCTTTGAATCAAAGTCAGAAGCAACGGGATGAACTGGCGTCACATATCAGGGAATTTCTATCTGATTTTCTTCTGACACCATCGGACAATATGCAGCAGATGGTCTATGAGATCCGTGTGAATCTGGAGCGTTATCTGCGATTGCAGGAAGAGGAGCAACAAGCCACGGCGAATACCACGGACGTGGTTGAGGAGATGGCAGATGTGCGCATGGAACTTTACACGGCGCTGGATCACTATGCCGATGTTTATCAGATGGATCTGTATCATGAAGGCTGTGAGATGGATTTGCTGGAGCATCTGAAGCGGGATATGGAGTCCTATGACAGTTATCAGTTCAGCAAGAAGCAGTATGATCTTTTGCAGATTACTATGGAAGAACAGGGCAAGTTGCTGGGCGAGTATTTGGATCGTTTCCCGATAGAGAAGTCCTTGTCTGCGGCAGATGGGCTCAAGTTGGTGCGCAGCCATATGCAACGCTATGGGCAATTGCAGGAAGAGATTGAGAAGTTACAGCAGGAGATTCGCCAGTTTGCAGACAGCAGTCAGGTGGAGGAGGCGGCACTTTCTGTGGAACAGTTACAGGAGAAGCAGCATCAGTTGGACGAAGAGATCCGGCAGATTCATAAGGGCATCACACAGGATAACGAATCCCTGTTGCAGTTGGTGGATGAACTGGATGCCATTGAAGATGCAGAGAATCGAAGGGATGTGCTTCTGGAAGAGCGGGCAGAATGTGAGCGTAAAGTGGAGTTACTGACCAAGACGGAGGAGTTCTTAAAACTTGCCAGAGAGCAGTTCTTATCCACGTATATGCGTCCGCTGAGACAGGGAATGGAACATTATATGACCATGCTGGATGGCAAGTATCAGGGTGCAGCATCGGAGATGGATTTTGATATTACCATGGATCTGTCGGTACAGGTTCGCAGTAACGGGGCGACCCATTCCAGCGAGTATCTGAGCCATGGTTATCAGGACCTGGTGGGACTGTGCGCCCGCTTTGCACTGGTGGATGTCCTCTATCGCAAGGAGCAGCCGGTGATTCTGCTGGATGATCCTTTTACCAATCTGGATGAGGATAAGATTGATCGAGCCCTTCGTTTGTTGACAGAGATCGCCCGGGAGCGTCAGATTATCTATTTCACCTGTCATGAGAGCAGGATGCCGAACAAAATTACAAATTAATATCGGCAAAGATATCGCGGAAATGCGTCTTGACATCGGGGCGCATTTCCGATAGAATGAATTTGTTGCTGTGAGAAACAGCGGGCCCAGTTAGCTCAGTTGGTAGAGCAGAGGACTGAAAATCCTCGTGTCTCTGGTT
>CAMAKU010000134.1 GCA_945836255.1 uncultured Roseburia sp.
TTCTCGCCTGCATCTTCTTGTTTAGTAGGTATTTCTCTCCTCATTCTCCTTGACACTCGTAATCCGTTACCTACTTCTCGCCTGTCTTTTCCATTCTAGTAGGTATTTCGATCGCAACGGCAACTCAATAATAATAGCCTTTCGCATCTGCCAAAAAGAGAGGTCTACAAGCAAGCTTGTAACCTCTCTTTTTATCGTCTGTCGCATTCGCGCTATTCGTTCCTATTCATTCATCTTCGCCAACTTCGCCGCCTGGTCTGCTGCGATGCACGCGTCAATGATCTCCTGAATATCTCCGTTCATAATCTTATCCAGTTTGTAAAGAGTCAAGTTGATCCGGTGATCTGTCACACGTCCTTGCGGGAAATTGTACGTACGAATCTTCTCAGAACGGTCGCCCGTACCAATCTGGCTGCGTCGCTCCTCGGCCTCCGCATCCTGCTTCTTTTGTAATTCCAAATCGTACAACTTGGCACGCAGCAAGGCAAATGCTTTCGCCTTGTTCTGCAACTGGGATTTCTCTGTCTGGGAATAAATGACAATTCCCGTAGGATAGTGGGTCAGACGAACCGCAGAGTCCGTTGTATTGACACACTGACCACCATTACCGGACGCACGCATAACGTCGATACGAATATCTTTTTCATCAATCTGTACATCCACTTCCTCTGCTTCCGGCATAACAGCAACGGAACAGGTAGATGTCTGAATACGCCCCTGTGACTCTGTCTCCGGCACACGCTGTACCCGGTGAACACCGGATTCATACTTCAATACAGAGTACGCGCCCTCGCCTTTGACCATAAAATTCACGGATTTCATACCGCCGATACCGGTATCATCCGACTCCAGCAATTCCACTTTCCAACCGCGGCTCTCCACATAATGTACATAGAGACGATACATCTCCGCGGCAAACAGTGCCGCCTCCTCGCCACCGGCGCCTGCACGAATCTCCACGATTACATTCTTATCATCGTTGGGGTCTTTCGGAAGCAGGAGAATCTTGAGTTGTGTCTCCAGTTCCTCAATACGCTTTCTCGCATTGTTTAACTCATCCTTGAGCATTTCGCGCATCTCTTCGTCCGTCTCTTCGTCCAGCATAACCAGCGAATCGTCCACCGTCTCTTTGCAAGACTTGTATTCTTTGTACGCATCCACGATGGGGGACAGATTGGCCTGTTCCTTCATCAGTTCGCGGAAACGATTGGTGTCATTCGCCACATCCGGCTCACTCAACAGATTCATCACTTCTTCATAGCGAAGAATCAAATCATCCAATTTATCAAACATGGTTATCCTCCTATCTCAAATGTAGTAGCACACTGTCACTACCACCCACTCATCTATCCTATCATATCGCTCCAGAACAGGGCTACAAGCATCCTTTCACCACGCGATCCTTACCGCAATAATCCTGTATCACTGCAATCTCTCCAAATCCTGCTTCCCGCATTAATTGACTCACGGCCTCCGCCTGATCATAGCCAATTTCAAAAAAGAGCCACCCGCCGACCGACAAATGCGCCGGTGCCTCAGCACAGATACTTCGGTAAAAATACAAGCCATCCTCCTGTCCATCCAGAGCACCCACCGGCTCATGTCGGATCACCTCCGGCATCAGTGTCTGCAACTCTGCCGTAGCAATATAGGGCGGATTCGACACGATGATATCGTATTGCCCTGTAACGCCGGCAAACAGATCACTGCACACCCAGTCGGCCTCCACCTGCAAACGCGACGCGTTCTCCTGCGCCACCGCCAGCGCTTCCGGGGAAATATCCACCCCCGTTCCACGACAGCCCGGCTTGGCATGTAGCAGACTGATCAGAATACAACCCGAGCCGGTACACATATCAAGAATCCGGTCGCCCTCCTGTAACCTGTCTTGAACTTGCTCCACCAGCGTCTCCGTATCCTGACGGGGAATCAGCACCGCCGGAGTAACACAAAAGTCCAGTCCCATAAATTCCTGATGACCGGTAATGTACTGAAGCGGCTCATGGGCCTGCCGCCGTTCGATCAATTCCCGATAGCGCGTCACCAAATCGGCCTCGGCTTCTTCCTTCATATGCAGATAATACGCCGCACGCTGCATCCCGCTGACATATTCCAACAGATACCAGGCATCCAGCTCAGCATCGTTCTCCTGCGCCTGTTCCAGAGACTTGGTACCCAGTTCCAACAATTCCTGGTAGGTCATACAAATGCTCCTCTGTTTTCGTCCTGAAACTTCTTCCAGTCAAAGACAGCCTCCACCGATGCAATGCCCACCTCAATCATGGCATCATCCGGCTCACGGGTGGTCAGATTCTGTAACCACAGACCGGGCTTACTCAGGATCTGCACCACTTTATTCTCGCTACGTCCTGCCCATCGGATAAACTCATAAGAAATTCCGGCAATCACCGGCACCAGCAACAGCCGACACAACAACTGCAATACCGGCGAATCGAACCGGATAAACATAAACACAACTACGCTGACCAGCAATACAAATAAAAGAAAACTGGTCCCGCATCGTTTGTGCTGCTTCGAACTCTTTCTGACATTTTCCACATTGAGTTCCAGCCCATGCTCGATACAATTGATGCATTTATGCTCTGCCCCATGATACATGAACACACGCTTGATATCGTCCATCATGGAAATCGCCAGTACATAAGCAATAAAAATGGCAATTCGGAAGACACCTTCAATCAATGCCAACAGTGTCTGCGACTCCACAAATCGTCCCATGATTCGTGAAAAATAATAGGGAAGCAAAAGGAAAATCACAATGGCGAGAACGATGGATACCAACAGGGTCACCGTCATCTCTGCCTTATCTTTTTTGTCTTTCTTTTTCTGCTCCTCCGGCGTCATCTCCTTTGGACCATCCTCCTCAAAATAAGCCGCCGAATCCATCAGCGTCGTCATCCCCATCACCAGGGAATTGATAAAATTGACAACACCGCGCACAATGGGAATCCGATAAGCGATGCTCTCCTGCCCTTTGGTCTTCTTTTTATCTACATGAATCGTGCCGTCGGAAAGCCGCACTGCAACCGCGTAATTCTCACCGTTGCGCATCATAACGCCTTCCATCACAGCCTGTCCACCAATACCGGAATACTTCATCGATAACTCCATTCCATCCATTCACGGATTTGTAAAAAATAGGGTCAGACCCTAAGAGATCTGACCCCAAGAAATACCTGTCTTCTACTGCTCAATACCGTACTTCTTATTGAACTTGTCAATACGTCCGCGAGCCTTTGTAGCCTTCTGCTGTCCTGTATAGAATGGATGACACTTAGAACAGATTTCTACGTGGATATCTTCCTTGGTAGAACCGGTTACGAAAGTGTTACCACAGTTACATGTTACAGTAGCCTGATAATAGTCTGGATGAATACCTTGTCTCATTACTTACACCTCTCTAAAACATAATCTATTGTATTGCATGTTTTATGTCTTCTGACATACACGATACTATTTACATCCCGATAAACAGCCTCATTATTGTAGCATAGGCTTTCACAGAATGCAATATCTATCCCGAAATTTTATCAAATTTATACCAATGTTTTAAAACATACGGGTGTGCAGAACCTTTGCAATGTACTCTCTGTTATTTTTCGTATGGGCGAACATGTTTAAAATACTCTCCACAGCCTCGTCCTTGCGCATGCCATTCATGCCGCGGCGCATAATCTCCATTGCTTCCTGTTCTTCACGATCCAGCAACAGATCGTCACGTCGCGTGCTGGACTTAGCAATATCAATGGCCGGGAACACACGCTTCTCAGACAACTTACGATCCAGAATCAGTTCCATGTTACCGGTTCCCTTGAACTCCT
>CAMAKU010000135.1 GCA_945836255.1 uncultured Roseburia sp.
CTACCTTATGTACAGCATCTACACCGGCATCAATTGCCTTGTAGTTCATCTCTACAACTGCGTCACCCTTCTTGCTGTAAGACTTCTTAGCAGCCTGCTTCATGTACTCAACAGCCTGATCGATCGGCATAACATCTGCTAACTTAAAGAATGCAGCCTGCAGGATTGTGTTGGTTCTCTTGCCCATTCCGATCTCGATTGCCTTATCAATAGCGTTGATAGTGTACAGCTGAATGTTGTTATCAGCAATATACTTCTTAGCCTCAGCGTTCAGATGCTGATCTAACTCTTCATCTGACCACTGGCAGTTAATCATAAATACACCGCCCGGCTTAACGTCCTGAACCATCTTCATACCCTGGATTACATATGCCGGGTTGTGGCAGGCAACGAAGTCAGCCTGGTTGATATAATATGGACTTCTGATTGGGTTGTCACCGAATCTCAAGTGAGAAATGGTAACACCACCGGTCTTCTTAGAATCATACTGGAAGTATGCCTGGATATACTTGTCTGTGTGGTCACCGATGATCTTGGTAGAGTTCTTGTTCGCACCTACCGTACCATCTCCACCAAGTCCCCAGAACTTGCATTCCTTGGTACCCGGAGCAGAGGTAATCGGAGCCGGCTTAACTTCCGGCAGACTCAGATGTGTAACATCATCTTCGATACCGATAGTAAAGCGCTCCTTCGGAGCATCCTTCTCTAATTCCTTAAATACGGCAAATACAGATGAAGGAGGTGTATCCTTAGATCCCAGACCATAACGTCCGCCTACTAATACAACATCATTCATTCCTGCTTCACGAAGTGTGGTAGCCACATCAAGGTATAACGGCTCACCAAGTGATCCAGGCTCTTTGGTTCTGTCTAATACAGCGATCTTCTTTGCTGTCTTAGGAATTGCCTTCAATAATGCTTCTGCTGACCACGGACGATACAGACGAACCTTAACCAGACCTACCTTCTCACCAGCAGCGGTCAGGTAATCAATCACTTCCTCAGCAACGTCATTGATAGAACCCATTGCAATGATGACACGCTCTGCGTCCGGAGCACCATAGTAATTGAACAAACCATAGTTCGTACCCAACTTCTCGTTGATCTTGTTCATGTACTTCTCAACAACCTTTGGCAACTCATCATATGCAGAGTTACATGCCTCTCTATGCTGGAAGAATACATCTCCATTTTCATGAGAGCCACGTGCAGCCGGATGATTCGGATTCAAAGCATGTGCTCTGAATTCTTCCACTGCATCCATCGGACACATTTCCTTCAGATCTTCGTAATCCCACTTCTCGATCTTCTGAATCTCATGAGATGTACGGAAACCATCAAAGAAGTTGATGAACGGAACCTTGCCCTCCAATGCTGCCAGATGGGCAACCGGGCTTAAGTCCATAACTTCCTGTGGGTTGGTCTCACACAGCATAGCAAAACCTGTCTGACGACAAGCATATACGTCACTGTGATCACCAAAAATGTTCAGTGCATGTGATGCAACTGTACGAGCAGATACATCAAATACACATGGTAACTGCTCACCTGCAATCTTGTACATATTCGGGATCATAAGTAAAAGACCCTGAGATGCAGTAAATGTAGTCGTAAGAGCACCAGCGGCAAGTGAACCATGTACGGTACCTGCTGCACCAGCCTCAGATTCCATTTCTACTACTTTAACAGTGCTTCCAAAAATGTTCTTCTGTCCTGCTGCTGCCCACTGATCAACAGAGTCAGCCATCGGACTGGATGGGGTAATCGGATAGATACCGGCAACTTCCGTGTAGGCATATGCTACATGAGCAGCGGCGGTATTACCATCCATAGATTGTTTTGCTCTTCCCATGTCGTTTCCTCCTATAAGACTTTTCTTAAATATGTACATAAGCATCTTCCTGCCCAAAAAAGGGCGCAGAAAATGCGTAATGTCTCTGTTTCTAATATAAATTTTTGATACGGAAAAATCAATAGTTTCTGCTGTTTAAAATCAAATACATTTCTCACGGCAAAAAACCTTGCAAAATAAGGAAATTACGTTAAAATAGAAAGCGATGTGTATTACAACAGAATTAATGAGGTGTAAAAATGATACAGGCAAGTAATATCACCCTGCGTCTAGGGAAAAAGGCACTTTTTGAAGATGTTAATATTAAATTTACAGAAGGCAACTGCTACGGTCTGATTGGTGCCAACGGTGCAGGTAAGTCCACATTTCTTAAGATTTTATCCGGTCAGTTGGAGCCTACCAACGGCGACATCATCATCACACCGGGACAGCGACTCTCTTTCTTGGAGCAGGATCACTTCAAGTATGATGAATATACCGTGCTGGACACCGTCATCATGGGTAACCAGCGACTTTACGATATCATGAAAGAAAAAGATGCCATCTACATGAAGGAGGATTTTTCTGATGAAGACGGTATCCGCGCCAGCGAACTGGAGGCAGAATTTGCCGATATGGACGGCTGGAATGCCGAGAGCGATGCTGCCACACTGTTAAACGGTCTGGGCATCGAACCGGAATTTCATTATGCGGTTATGTCCGATCTGACCGGTGCACAAAAGGTCAAGGTGCTTCTTGCCAAGGCTCTCTTTGGCAATCCGGACATTTTGCTTCTGGATGAGCCTACCAACCACTTGGATCTGGATGCCATCGCATGGTTGGAAGAATTTTTGATAAACTTTGACAACACGGTAATCGTGGTCTCCCACGACCGCTATTTCCTGAACAAAGTATGTACCCATACTGCTGATATTGATTATGGCAAGATTCAGTTGTATGCCGGCAACTACGATTTCTGGTACGAGTCCAGCCAGCTTTTGATGAAGCAGATGAAGGAAGCCAACAAGAAGAAAGAAGAAAAGATCAAAGAATTGCAGGAATTCATTTCCCGCTTCTCTGCCAACGCTTCCAAATCCAAGCAGGCAACTTCCAGAAAACGTGCACTGGAAAAAATCGAACTGGATGAGATCAAACCATCCAGCCGCAAATATCCTTATATTGATTTCCGTCCGCAGCGCGAAATCGGAAATGAGGTGCTCAGCGTCGAGAATCTGACAAAGACCATCGACGGTGAACTTGTACTGGATCATGTATCCTTCAATCTGGGGCGCGAGGATAAGGTGGCTCTCGTTGGGGCCAACGAACATGCCAAGACCATCCTGTTCAAGATCCTTTCCGGCGAGATGGAACCGGACGAAGGTTCTTACAAGTGGGGTGTCACCACCTCCCAGTCCTATTTTCCAAAGGATAACACTGCAATTTTTGACACAGACGATACCATCGTGGATTGGCTGACACAGTACTCCGAGATCAAGGATGCCACCTATGTCCGCGGTTTCCTTGGCCGAATGCTGTTTGCCGGCGAAGATGGCGTGAAGAAAATGCGCGTACTCTCCGGTGGAGAAAAAGTACGTGTGTTGCTCTCCCGCATGATGATCGAAGCCTCCAATGTGCTGATGCTCGACGAGCCCACCGACCACTTAGATATGGAATCCATCACCGCGCTGAACAACGGACTGATCAAATTCCCGGGAGTTGTCATTTTCTCCTCCCGTGACCACCAGTTTGTGCAGACCACGGCAAACCGTATCATCGAGATCATGCCAAATGGCCAAATTATCGATAAGATCACAACCTATGACGAATACTTAGAGAGCGACGAAATGGCTCGTAAGCGTCAGGTATACTCCATGTCCGAAGACGACGAGCAAGATAATTAATTCCTTTATAAAACGAGAAACCCGCAGATATCAAATGGATACCTGCGGGTTTTATT
>CAMAKU010000136.1 GCA_945836255.1 uncultured Roseburia sp.
TTATTTACAGCCGTGCAACGTTTGCGTCAAGGCACGATGGAGGAGACGTTATTGGCAGAAGGGTTTGCGCAAAATATTATTGATAAAGCCAAAAGACTGATGTGAAAGAGGGACAGGAGACGAACCATGACAGACATAATAGCGAAAGATTTTTTTGCAGAGGATTATATTGGCGATCGGGAGGATATGTTGCGCAGTATCGAATTACTTCAGATCGAACTGGACAATTTCGTGAATCAACATGCTGAGGAGGACCTGCAGGAAGCACCGTTTGAAGTTCAAAACGAGGTGGGCTATTTACTTTATACGCTGGGAAAAGATTTTTATATGATTGGTGAATACGCCACGGCAGCCGAGTATTTTGAGACGGGACTGGCATTTAATTTAAATACAAAGGATCTCTATGTAATGGAGATGGTGAAAGCATATGGGCTATCCTTGCTCAATAGTAATCAAGGGCGAAGCGGTATTGTCTTAGAAGCGGTCTATGATGATTTTTGCGACTCGGCAGATTTTTGTTTTATTATGGGACTTGTTTATCGGGAGCAAAGACAGTATGAGCAAGCAGTGATTGAATTTGCCAAGGCCACACAGCAGAAAGAAGATGCAATCGCCGGCAGCAATTCCTATTTGTCATACTATTATGCGGGACAGTGTCGTGAGGAGCAGAATCGCAATGGGGAAGCTGGAGATTTTTATCGAAAAGCGCAGAATTACGAACCGGCGCAAGAACGTTTGGCTCGGCTGGAATGAAAGGTGACGAATCATAGCGCGTTGATTCGGGAATAGATTCTTTTGGATTGTGACATACTATCTTCATCACATAGAAAAGGAGATGAAAGTATGTCAAAGTCAAAAAATAAAGCAGATAATAGCGCGTTCGATATGCAACAGAACAAAGCACAGGATGCAAAGAAGGATGCTGCAAAGAATAAGGCTCAGAATCGGGCGGAGAATTGCGGAAGCAACTGTGGCAGCAACTGCGGCAAAGGAAAGCAGGGAACAGAATCTGGTGTTTGTTAACCCCTTGTATACCGGATGTTAAGTTACAAACGAAAACCTATGATTGGGTGGATGGACTCCGTACCAATCATAGGTTTTATTTGTTAGAGGTTATCTTACAGGAAACGATCAACCAGCATACCGGAGTAAACGCTTGGAACATAGGGCGCGGCGAAGGTCTTTCCGGGATTCTTGTATTCTACAATTACTTTGTCCACATAATTCATGGGGTTGATTGCAATTTTTTGTGATTCTTTTTGCAGAGCATTCTTAAATCGATCCAGTGTGGCAAAGTGTTGTTTGGCATCATCGCTTGTGATGGCTTCTGCGAATGTGTCGCGAGAAAGGGATAGGAGATCATTTTCGTCCCCGTGAATCCCCACGGAAGCCAGAGCGTCTGTCATTTGCCTGCCGATACTCGTCACTTCGTTGAGAAGCCGATGATTGTTGTGGGCTGCAGCATATCTGTGTCCAACGGTCACCATACCATTATAGGCCTGTAACATCTCATTAATACCGTCGCTAATGGCGTCGGTGTTGGCTTTGAAACCAATATGAACAGCCTGTCCATCTGCTGTTGGCTGATGCATGGTGACTTCAAAAGCCTTGTTGATGGTAAATGTATTCGATAAGGAAGCGTGTTCCGTACCATTTAACAGAAATACAGAATTGGTCGCCGGTGAAGTAATGTGTGCAATGCCCAGTTTGTTGATTTCGTTCCAGGAGGAACCGGACTGAATGGAAAAGAGCCACTTTTCGTCTTCGGACAGTCCAGTTTGCTTGGAGATGATGCGAAGCGCACTTTCCCCCTTGTCATTCATGAGAACTTCTGCATTAAGACCCACATCGGATTGGTTAATCAGCCGTGCGATCTTACTCTGCACATCGTAATTGTTGTCTCCCGGATTGACATTGAACTGGAACTCATAGGAGTTGGATGAAGTATCCAGATCAAAGGAAAAAGTTCCCTCCTCAAAACTATAATCGTTACGTTTTAGGTAATGCCCCTCATTAATCTGCGGTGTTGCCAAAGAGATGACAGTCATATCAAAAGCGGATGGTTCCTGATTGGAACCATTCCCTACATAATATACGGAAACCGCACTTTCGTCGGACGAAACGGCTACTTTCTTGTTGAGCATAGAAGAAATATGGTCGCCGCCGTCAGAAAGAGAGGCAATGACATTCTGGATACGTCGGGCGTTCTCTTTGATATCGATGGCGAATTCCGTAACATCTCCGGTCTGTGTGATCTTGTAAAGAGGAGAGTCCTTGTTCGTCTTGATGATGTTGTTGTATACGGAGCGTAATTCGCTCTTGCGGTGAGAATCATATCGAGACCCAGTGGTCTTGCCATAGGTCGATAATAGATAATTATATGCCGCATCAATGCGTGCCATAAGACATCCCCTCCTTTCTTCCGTGAAATAACGATCGGTGATAAATCCTTTCCAAACAACAATGAAACCGATGCGCGGGGCATAAAAATCCATTTATTCATATACATTATAATATGAAATAAGGTAAAAGTCATCTACTAAATGTGGAAACTACCTATTATAATAGGACAAGATATGGAAACCACCTGTGAATGGGGCGAAAAAGGACGAAAAAGTGGTTGACGACAGGCGGGGTGCTATGTTATAGTTGGTAAGCGACGGAAGTAGGTCTTTTTTTTATGCCTAATTTTCTGGCATAGAAAACACAAGAAATTTTAAGTGGAGGTGGAAGTTGTGCGCACAAAGATAACATTGGCATGCACAGAATGTCAGCAACGTAATTACAATACGACAAAAGACAAGAAAACTCATCCAGACAGAATGGAAACGAGTAAGTACTGCAGATTCTGTAAGAAACACACTTTACACAAAGAAACCAAGTAATTGGGGTAAAGGAGAGTTATTATGGCAGACACAGGAAAGAAAACCATGTCCCAACGCTTTACAGGTCTTAAGGCAGAATTCTCCAAGATTATCTGGCCGGAGGCATCGACGGTTGGGAAACAGACGATAGCAGTTATTGTTACGTCGATTGTAGTTGCACTGATCATCGTGATCCTTGATTACGTGATTCAGTATGGCGTTGATTTTCTAGTGAATTTATAATGGAGGCAGATGTATTATGGCAGAGGCACACTGGTATGTAGTTCATACCTACTCAGGTTATGAGAATAAGGTCAAAGCAAATATTGACAAGACAATCGAGAACCGTCATTTGGAAGATCAGATTATCGAAGTTCGTGTCCCGATGCAGGATGTCACGGAAGTGAAGGACGGCGTGAGAAAGACTTCTTCTAAGAAGATGTTCCCGGGCTACGTTCTGATCAATATGATTATGAATGATGATACTTGGTATGTTGTTAGAAATACCAGAGGCGTGACAGGGTTCGTTGGACCCGGAAGTAAGCCGGTACCGCTGACAGATGCCGAAATGAGACCACTGGGAATCAAGGCAGACAACGTGGTTGTAGACTTTGGCGAGGGAGATACAGTGGCTGTAATCGGCGGTGTCTGGAAAGATACCGTGGGAGTAATTCAGTCTATGAATCATAACAAACAGAGCGTTACAATCAATGTTGAATTGTTTGGTCGTGAAACACCAGTAGAGATAAGTTTCACAGATGTTAAGAAAATGAATTAAGGAGGAACAATCCAATGGCAAAGAAAATCGAAGGATATATCAAGTTGCAGATTCCTGCTGGTAAAGCTACACCTGCACCACCAGTTGGTCCTGC
>CAMAKU010000137.1 GCA_945836255.1 uncultured Roseburia sp.
CTCAAAAAATAATATCTACTAGGCGTTTGCGAAACGTTTGCTGTGTTCCGGCGATGGTTTACGAAATAGGATTGTGATGCATTCACAATCTAACAGCGAAAATAATTATAACACCTGACCGGCTGTCTGCTCCATCCCAATCCCTTTCTGGAATCGGTCAATAAAAGCGCGAAATCCTTCCACATCCTTTGGTTCCGGCGCTACCACAAGCCCCTCAGAAGCAGCGAAGACTTTATTGGCCAGATAATCTTCCAGCGATTCGCCCTCTGCATGATGCACCAGATATGCCGCCAGAAGCGCCATACCCCACGGCCCACCTTCTCCTGCCGTCTCCATAACAGAAACCGGCGTATCAAGTGCTGCTGCAAGGAAATTCTGCGCAACTCCTTTTGTCTTAAAGATACCACCATGACCATAGATGGCATCGATTTGAATCTGCTCCTTCTGTAACAGAAGATCCATGCCCACTTTAAGTGCTCCAAAACTTGCATAAAGGTGGGTCCGCATAAAATTAGCAAGGGTAAAACGGCTCTCCGGCGTACGGACAAAGAGCGGTCGTCCTTCGTTACAGTTCATGATATTTTCACCGGACAGGAATCCATAGGATAACAAGCCGCCACAATCCGGGTCTGCCTCTAATGCCTTACGATACAACGTGCCATATAATTCATCCCCTGAAACAGACACACCAAAGGCATCCAACACCTCGCCACACAGACCAACCCATGCATTCAGATCACTGGTACAGTTGTTCGCATGCACCATGGCAACCAGACTGCCATCCGGCGTCGTTACCATATCAATCTGCGGATAATAGGTGCTTAGTTCTTTCTCTAAAACAATCATGGCAAAGACGGATGTTCCGGCGGAAACATTACCGGTACGCTGCTTTACGCTGTTGGTCGCTACCATACCGGTTCCGGCATCTCCCTCGGGAGGTGCCACTCTAACACCCGCTTCCAGTTCTCCCGTAGGATCAATCAATCGGGCGCCTGCTTCTGTCAACCGTCCCGCTTCCTCCCCCGCCAGACGAATTTCCGGCAAGATATCTGCCAAATGCCACGGAAGATGACGATCTGCAATCTGCTGCTCAAACTTATCGATCATGACCGCATCGTATTGCCGGGTCTTAGGATCAACGGGAAACATCCCGGATGCATCTCCCACACCCAGCACTTTTTCTCCGGTCACTTTCCAGTGAATGTAACCTGCCAACGTGGTAAAAAATGCGATGTCGGATACATGCTCTTCCTTATTCAACACTGCTTGATACAGATGAGCGATGCTCCATCTCTGCGGAATATTGTAGGCAAATAACCGGCTCAACTCCTCTGCCGCCTCTCCGGTGGTGCTATTTCTCCAGGTACGGAACGGAACCAACAGTTGGTCCTCTCTATCGAATGCCAGATACCCATGCATCATTGCGCTGAATCCCATGGCAGCCAGTTTCGTTAATCGGACGCCATATTTACTCTCCACATCCTTTTTCAGATTTACATAACTGTCCTGCAATCCCGCCCAGATCTCATCATCGTGATACGTCCAGAATCCTTCTTCCAGACGGTTTTCCCACACATGATCGCCGCTGGCAATGGGATTGTGCTGTTCATCGATTAGTACCGCCTTGATTCTGGTGGAGCCGAATTCAATTCCCAAGATCGCTCTGCCATCTGCAATCAGTTCTGCTGTATTCCCCATAATTACCTCCTGATTTACGGTTGTATGTCAACACGTTTTCCTAATTACATATCTATTGCAACTAGTATAGCATTACCTCTTTGGATGTACTATACGATAATTAACGAATTTGTTTCACTTTTTTATCCGAAAAAACTCTTTCGACCGGATACCAGGTACCAGATCAAAAGAGTTTTCAAATACTGCTTCTATATTGTTATTTGCGATTACCAGATTCCCAGCATATGCTGCATCACCAGACTGACAACAGAGATCCCGATCCAACAGCAGAATCCCATAACCAGCGGCTTGCCACCTGTTTTCACTAGTTTGACAATGTCCGTATTTAATCCAATGGCACTCATGGCAAGTACAATAAAGAATTTGCTCAGTGTCTTCAATGGCTGGAAGACATCATTGGGTACCCCGGCACTGACGGCAACCGTTGTGATCACCGATGCCAGAATAAAGTAAATAATAAAAAACGGGAAGACCTTTTTAAAATCTACTTTCTGTCCATTTCCCTTTGATTTCTTCGTCTGAATCAGCGCCAGTACCAGCGTAATCGGAATGATGGCAAGCGTACGTGTCAATTTAACCGTAACTGCTTTGTCAAGGGTCGCTGAACCCAATCCGTACATGGAATCCCAGGTAGACGCTGCCGCTGTCACCGAAGAAGTGTCATTGACTGCCGTTCCCGCAAAGATACCAAAGGCTTCTCCACTTGTGGTAGAAAATCCCAATGCCGTTCCCAGCATGGGGAAAAACAGTGCCGCCAACATATTAAAGAAGAAAATGACAGAGATGGACTGCGCCACTTCTTCATCGTCAGCATCAATCACCGGTGCAGTTGCTGCAATGGCAGAACCACCACAAATCGAAGATCCTACCCCCACTAGGGTGGCTGTCTTCGCCGGAATGTGCATCAGTTTCTGCATCACCCAGGCAATGATGAGGGAGGTGGCTATGGTCGATAAAATAATGGGCAGCGATTGCTTCCCTGTTTCCAGAACCACGGACAAATTCAGACCAAATCCCAGTAGAATCACTGCATATTGCAGAATCTTTTTCGATACAAAGGTAATACCGCTTTGAAATGCCGACTTATCTTTTATAAACAAGGTGATAATCATCCCGGCAATAATGGCAAACACCGGTCCGCCGATGATGGGAAACTGCTGTCCCAAAAACCAACATGGAACCGAGATCACAAGGCATAATAACATTCCTTTTCCCTTTTCCTGTATAAACTTCATACAAATCGATCCTTTCTGTAATGTATTATCTCCATATTTCCAAAAAAAAAGCGCCAAACCTAGGTAAATCCTAAATTCGACACCCTTTAATGCGCGACCAGGGGTTCGAACCCTGGACACCCTGATTAAGAGTCAGGTGCTCTGCCAGCTGAGCTAGTCGCGCATACGCTTTTCACGACAAAAAATAGATTACTATATTTTTTCATAAAAAGCAAGTATTTTTTTAATATTTTTTTATATTGAAGAAATATTATGGTCTACGTCCCACGGAACTACATATTTGCAAACAATGCAGCAATCTCATCCGGTGATAATACCTTGTTCGGGTCGGAGAGATCCGGCATCGGCGGCTTCTCCGGTGCTGCTTCCTCCGCAGTAGCCGGTTCCTCGGGTGCTGCTGGCTCTTCTGTTATGGTGGATTCCTCCAATGCTTCCGGTTCCTCCATCACGGCGTCCAAATCCGGCAGATCTTCCATTGCCTCCAAATCCGGTAGATCTTCTTTCATGCCAAGATCCGGCATTGCCACATCTTCCATACCTTCCATATCCGGAATGGGTTCCAGATCCGGCAAATCCTCTGCTCCTACGGCATCCGTCTCCATGCTCATCTCCTGGGTATCATTTGCCAGACTGGCAAGCATCGCGTCAATATCTGCCTGAGATATCTGATCCGTATCCAGCGGTTCTACGGCGGGCTCTTCTGCCACCGGCTCTGGGATAACCGGTTCTTCCATCATGGGTTCTTCCGCCATCGGCTCTTCGATTACCGGCTCCTCCAT
>CAMAKU010000138.1 GCA_945836255.1 uncultured Roseburia sp.
GTCTATACCAATTTCGCTCACAGCGATATTTAACTTGTCATTAGTTGCTTCTTATTCGTACAATACGCCATTAAGATTAAAGACATGGTATGAAAATACCATTGGCATCCAATGACATTGCCAGAAAGGCAGGAGCAAACAGAATAAGGAGGGGATTTACAGTTGAATTACATGACATCGGCGACAGAGATTGGAAAACGAATGCGTGGATGTAGAAAATCATGTGGACTCACACAGGCAGAAGTGGCAGAACGAATGGATTTATCAATCAATTATGTATCTGACTTGGAGAACGGAAAGAAAAACATGTCAATGCTGACGATTGCCAGTCTCTGCAAATGCTTTGATAAGTCTGCAGATTATTTCTTGTTTGGCGTTGAGCCGGAAGAAACGACGATCACCATGGAGGGTATCTTAGAATTCATTCCTACCATGCCATGTGATCAGTTAGAACGTTTGCAAGCATACATCAATTCACTGCTCGCATTAAAAAAAGAATTGTCGAACTAAAAAAACCGGAGCCCAAAATCGGCTCCGGTTTTTATTGTGTACAATGATAACTCTATGATTATCTAGCAGCCTTAGCAGCAGCAACGTCTGCCTGATCTGCTCTTTCGTATGCTTCGATAGAATCCTTCTGATCGATGAATACTTCTTCCTTGTACGGGTTAACGCCCAACTTCTTAGCTCTGACAATGATTGCCGTAATGCAAAGAACGTTAGCAACTAATGCTGCAATTGCAAGCACGCCCTGTGCTCTTGGATCAGCAACGATACCTGTTGCCTGGAAGTCAGCATAGTTGTCGATCTGAGTAAGATCAAATGCAGTAAGACCTGCTTCCTGAATACCCTGATACAGTACCGGTACGACAGAAGTCTTCCACTTCACCTGGAACAGTGGGAACAACTGTGCAAACATACACCAGGTTGCCAATGTGTTGGCACGGTTCTGAATCCAGCCACCCTTGTTCCAGAATGCAGCTGCAAAGGTAGGAGCAAGAAGTAATGCAACACCACAATACCATGAGTGTGTCGGCAGGTTCAGATATGTATAAGTAACATTCCATACATCATATGCAATAATAAAGCACCATGTCATATCCGGCCAAATCATATCCTGATGATTCTTATCCTTGGAGGTGTAAACTCTCCACCAGCCTGTCATACAGAAGATATTGATCAGACCTGCAATACCATTGACGATATTCCACCAGCCACCATATAACCAAACACCTTCAGATGAGAACCACCATCCATCCTGTCCATAAGTCATACCCTTGAATGCAGACTCAAAGTCAGATGCTACAGCGATTAAGATGTTGATGGCAACGATAACAAACGGCCATGCACGGAACCATTCCTTCTTACCGATCCACCACTTATACTTGATCATCATGAAGCCCACACATCCGATATCTGCTGCGTACAACTTCGCATAATGGAACCATCCATTCTGATACAGATAAGTCTGGTTGTTCAGTGCCCATTCAGCCCCCTGTCCGGCAGCGACAGCAAGAACAATAAACCAAATCGTTAAAATAATAGGTACAACGATGAAGCACAATACTCCACCAAACTTTGTACGGCGCTCGAACTCATTTAACAGTACTAAGCCGGCAAATACACATACCCAGCCAAACAACTGCCAAAGAGAAGTGTCGCCATAAATCTGAAACAACATAATAACATTCCTCCCTTACTATATTTATACGTTGTTTACTCTGAGGGTCACCCCTCACTCGTTATGATTTTAACACTTTATTTATAAATTTACAATTTTTTTTAGAAAGATAAACAATTATCCACACTCGCCTGCAAACTGTGTAGAAATTTGTTATTATTTGTAAAATCACATACGACCCCATCTCTTATCATTAAATGATGATGCAGATCAATCCCCCATTATTATCATTGACAATCTTCTGCATGGTATCCTGCAGTTTCATCTGACATTCGTCATCCATGGCGGCGATCTTACTGCGCATACCGTCTTCCATCAGTTCGCCCACGGATTTGCCAAAAATATTTGTTTCAAATACGCCTTCTTTTGTCTTTTGCCCTTCTTTAATATAGTCAATCAGATCCTGCGCCTGTTGCTCACTGCCTACGATGGGCGCAATCTCCGTCTCGATATTCGCGCGAATCATATGGATAGAGGGCGACAATGCCTTCATTTTCACGCCAAACTTATTGCCATGTCGAATCAAGACCGGCTCCTCCATGGTGATATCGGACAGTCCGGGAGTCACGACCCCATACCCTTTTTGTTCCACAGCCCGCATAGCATCCGCCACCTTCTCATAAGAAGCACGCAGCGCCGACAGATTACGGACAAAAGCCAGCAATTGGTACTCACCGGTAATGGGCATACCGGTCAGACCGGAGATATGCTCATAATAATACTGCTCCTCCAGCGTCATGGTGATATCCACCCGACCCGTTGCAAGATCCACCCCCGTCAGTTCGGTTTTAGCAATGTAATTTTCTTTGACAGAAAAATCAATGGCAAACACATCCCGGACTTTTGTTGTATTATCGAGAATCTGCCTTGCATACATGGCAATACTCTGTTTGATCTCATGATCGGCATCCAGCATCTCCACCCACTTGGGAATAGAAAAGGCGATACCGCATACCGGGAATTCATACAGGACTTTCATGAGGATTTGCTCAATATCCTTCTTTGACATCTGCTGGCAATTGACCGGAATCACGCTGCATCCATATTTCTTTTCCAGATTTTGCGCCAGTTCCACCGTCTCACTGCTATACGGATGTCCCGAATTCAATACCATGACAAAAGGTTTCCCGATGGACCGCAAGGCCTTCACCGTGGTCTCCTCCGCATCAATGAACGCTTCTCGATCTAATTCACCAAAGGTACCATCGCAGGTCACTACCACACCGATGGTTGCGTGATCACGAATCACTTTTTCCGTCCCAATTGCCGCCGCTTTTGCAAATGGTATCTCATGCGAAAACCACGGTGTCTTGACCATGCGCTCCTTTTCCCCCTCCATAGAGCCCTTTGCTCCTTGAATCAGAAATCCCACACAGTCGATGAGCCGGACTTTGCACATCAGATCATGGTCCAACTCGATTTCCACTTGCTCCTTCGGCACGAATTTCGGTTCCGTCGTCATGATTGTTCGCCCTTGCGCTGACTGCGGCAATTCGTCAATGGTACGCATTCGTGCATGCTCTTCCTTGATCTTCGGAACCACCATCTGTTCCATAAACTGCTTGATAAAGGTGGATTTCCCGGTTCTGACAGGTCCGACAACCCCTATGTAGATCTCTCCATTCGTTCTGCTCTGAATATCATTATATAAAGAAAATTGTGTTTCTCCCATAAGAAAAAGCCCCTTCCCATATTTACTCTAATATATGGGAAAAGGCTCTGTTTTATGAATCGATCCGATAATTATTCTTGCCATTTTTCTTAACTTCGTACAGTGCCCTGTCTGCACGTGCAAACATCTTATCATAGGCGCTGGTACCGTATTCTTCTCCACTGTCCTGTGGCGGTCCCACCGCAATACCGATACTGCAGGAAAAAGGCTGACTGCCATCCGGTGCCCGAAGACGTCTCGTCTCCTCCTGAATATCACGCGCCTTACGCTCAACGTCTGCAATCCTGCAATTCTTAAACAAAAGAAAGAATTCATCGCCACATCTCCCGC
>CAMAKU010000139.1 GCA_945836255.1 uncultured Roseburia sp.
ATATGTCAATTTGTCCAAAGAACAAGTCTTCAAAAGGTAGAAGAGATAAAAGAAGAGCAAACTGGAAGATGACTGCTCCTACATTAGTAAAATGTAGCAAGTGTGGTGAGTTAATGGTTCCTCATAGAGTTTGCAAGAACTGTGGTTCCTATAACAAGAAAGAAATCATCGCTCAGGACTAATCGAGAACATAGGGCTTTCCGTTGGTTGGAAAGCCTTATTTTTTTTGTTGATTTATAGAATCACTTATAGTATATTTTTCTTATGATGCATTTTTATGCATAGGGAGGAAGCGTATCATGGATAATATGAAGGTTATTGCCGTAGATGCCATGGGCGGAGATAATGCACCGACAGAGATTGTCAAGGGTTGTGTGGACGCAGTCAATACAAGATCTGATATCAAAGTGATGCTTGTAGGAATTGCGGATAAGATAGAGGCTGAGCTGGCACAGCATTCCTATCCTGCGGAGCAGATTGAGATTGTGCCGGCCTCTGAGGTGATAGAGACAGCAGAGCCACCGGTGATGGCCATTCGCAAAAAGAAGGATTCTTCTATTGTGGTGGCACTGAATCTGGTAAAGTCAGGACAGGCGGATGCGTTTGTTTCTGCCGGTAGTTCGGGGGCGATTCTTGTGGGTGGACAAGTGATTGTCGGCAAGATCAAAGGGATCGAGCGGGCACCGCTGGCACCGTTGATTCCCACGAAGACAGGTGTATCTCTGTTGATTGATTGTGGTGCTAATGTGGATGCCAGAGCGTCGCATCTGGTGCAGTTTGCACGGATGGGGTCCATTTATATGGAGCATGTGGTCGGCATCGCGAATCCGAAGGTTGCAATCGTTAATATCGGAGCCGAAGAAGAAAAAGGGAATGCTCTTGTTAAGGAGACATATCCTTTACTAAAAGAATGTGAGGATATTAATTTTATCGGAAGCATCGAGGCGAGGGAGATTCCCGCCGGACAGGCAGATGTTATTGTATGTGAGGCGTTTACCGGCAATGTAATTCTGAAGTTATACGAAGGACTGAGTTCGACTCTGATTGGTGTCATCAAGCAGGGACTGATGAGCACACTGCAAAGTAAAATCGGAGCAGCGCTGGCAATGCCTGCATTAAAAAAGACACTTAAGGCGTTTGATGCTACACAGTATGGTGGTGCGCCGTTGTTGGGATTAAAGGGTCTTGTCGTGAAGACCCACGGCAGCGCGAAAGCGATTGAGGTGAAGAATTCCATCATCCAATGTGTTGCCTTCAAGGATCAGGATATCAATGGCAAAATACAGCAGAATATTTGCGATGAACATAAGACAGAATAGAGGAGGTAGTTTCAATGGAATTAGAGATGTTGAGAAAGGTTATCGCTGAGGTTCTTAATGTAGATGAGGCTGAGATTACATTAGAGACCACATTTGTTGATGATCTTGGAGCTGATTCACTGGATGTCTTCCAGATTATTATGGGAATTGAGGAAGAACTTGACATCGAAGTGAATGTGGAAGAGGCTGAAAAGATTGAGACGGTAGGCGATGCCGTTGAATTGATTAAGAAAACAGTTGGCTGATTGATGATGCCAGAAGCGTGAAAAGGCCCTTGTTTCAAGGGCTTTTTTAACATTCTAAGTTAGGGAGTACAAAGTGAAGACGATTCAAGAGTTTCAGATGGCAATCGGGTATGAATTTAAAAACGAAAGTTTATTGCGACAGGCACTGACGCATAGTTCTTATGCCAATGAAAAGCACATGAAAAAGTTGTCAGACAATGAGAGACTGGAGTTTCTTGGTGATGCGGTGCTTGAGACTGTTTCCAGTGAATTTTTGTTTTTAAATTATCAGGATTTGCCGGAAGGCGATCTGACGAGATTGCGTGCCAGTATGGTGTGCGAGCCGACGCTGGCATATTGTACCAAGGAGATTGACCTTGGAGATTATATTTATCTGGGAAAAGGCGAGGATATGACGGGGGGCAGAGAACGCAAGTCTGTTCTTTCTGATGCTATGGAGGCGGTCATTGGAGCCATTTTCTTGGATGGCGGCTTTGACGCGGCCAAATCATTTATCTTAAAATATATTATGACAGATATTGAACATAAGCGGATGTTCTATGATAGCAAGACGATGTTGCAGGAGGTCTGTCAGGCCAGATTCAAACAGAATGTGGTGTATCATCTGATTGATGAGTCGGGACCGGATCATGCGAAAGTGTTCTCTGTGGATGTCTGTGTCGGTGACAAACGACTGGGAACGGGCAAGGGTAACACCAAAAAAGCAGCAGAACAGGAAGCGGCGTATCACGCGCTGGTCCAGTTAAATCAGAACGCAACATAAAGATAGAAAGTTTTTGGGGAAGATTATGTATTTAAAAAGTATTGAAATGTATGGATTCAAATCCTTCGCAAATAAGATCGTATTTGATTTTCATAATGGAATCACGGGTATCGTAGGTCCCAACGGCAGTGGTAAAAGTAACGTATCAGATGCAGTGCGTTGGGTGCTGGGTGAGCAGAGTGCCAAGCAGTTGCGTGGTGCCAGCATGCAGGATGTTATTTTTGCGGGTACGGAAAACCGCAAGCCCCTCAGTTATGCCTATGTGGCAATTACCATGGATAATTCCGATCATTTGTTACCGATTGATTATGAAGAGGTGACGATTGCCAGACGTGTCTATCGTTCCGGAGAGAGTGAGTATTTGCTCAATGGATCTCCTTGCCGCCTCAAAGATGTCAATGAGTTGTTTTATGATACCGGTATCGGGAAAGAGGGGTATTCCATTATCGGACAAGGTCAGATTGAGCGTATTCTAAGCGGTAAGCCGGAAGAACGCCGGGAATTGTTTGATGAGGCAGTAGGTATTGTAAAGTTTAAGAAGCGCAAAGCCGCTACGGTCAAGAAATTAGAGCATGAAAGGGAGAATCTTGTTCGTGTGAACGATATTCTGTCGGAGTTGGAGCGCCAGATTGGACCCTTGGAGCGCCAGTCGGAGAATGCCAAGTTATATCTCAAGAAAAAAGAAGAATTAAAGACGCTGGAAGTCAATGCGTTTCTGTTAGAAGTGGAGGATATGAATGCGCGCCTGACAGAGATTGGGAAGAATTATCGCATCGCGGAGACCCAGATGACAGAGAGTACCGACAAGCAGGAGGCTATCAAGAAGCAGTATGCGCAGTTAGAAGAACAACTGACGCAGATGGACGAGCGAATTCAGCAGATTCGCCAGGAGCAGAGCAATACCACCCTGATGAAGGGCAAGTTGGAGAACCAGATTCATCTGTTGGAAGAACAGATTCGTTATGCTGAGAATGCGGACGAAAGTCTGGCAGAACGTAAGAAAGTATTGGAAGACGAAAAGCAGGAATATCTGGGACAACAGCAGTCCTATGAAGCAGAAAAAGTGCGTCTGGAGGAAGTGCTGGCAGAGGTGGAGCAGCGTCTGGCATCGGTGCGCAAGTATAATGATGATTTGCAGTCTGACATTAAGAAATACAATGACGGTATCGAGCAGAACAATCAGTCTATGATGGATTTGTTGAATGAAAAGGCAGCCATCCAGTCCAAAGGGCAGCGTTTTGACACCATGTTAGAGCAAATCAATATTCGCAAAGCCCAGTTGAACCAGCGTATCTTACAGCGTAAGACGGAAGAGGAAGATCTG
>CAMAKU010000140.1 GCA_945836255.1 uncultured Roseburia sp.
GAATGCCCCTTGTTCTTACTCCAATATGTCTCAGATGACTGTCCACTCAGAGAACCAAGTCCTGCTGACTTACCCTCCTGCAACAGAATAATCACTGTAATCGCCAAACATATAATAATAAATGCAATCATAAGAATTGTCTTTAATACTTCCATGGAAATCCTCCTTGCTTTTGTAACAGATAATGATCGTCACAACTTAACAAAGTATAGCATAGGCATACATCATTTTCAAGAAGTTTTATCAAAAGAATGAAAAGATTTTACCAAAACTTACAAAAACTGTGTGTTCTAACGATGTGATAAAACAAAACCACGGCGCCGACCTAAAATAGATTTGTGCCGCAGTCTGCGTTACTTCTTACATTCAAAGTCCGTTGGACTATCGATTAACGTTGCAAATTGGAACTGATGTTTATGTCCGTCTTCCTCTTCGGTACAGTCCTTCAGAAAGTGAACATGTTTCCCATTTCCCACATCAATGGCTCCAGATGTCTTCCCACAAAATTCGTGGAAGTGTTTATCTGAGAAATCCGTATGGAATTTTACCTCATGATAATGGTCACATTTGTCCTTCGTATACATGGCCTCACCGGACACGGTACAGAATCTATGATTGTGGCAGTCGTCACATTCCTGAACAACGCGGGTACTTCCGGTTATTTCATATACGTGTTTCTGCTCTTTATGATGATTCTCAGGATACATAAGAAAACTCCTTTTTTCTCAAGGATTGTCATTATGAAACCATCTCCTCTCATACAGAATCTGACCATCCTTTTTACCAATGATAACGTATAAACGAGGTTTACAGTCAATCAAAAACTGAAATTTTAGTCCGTTGGCGCCTTTCTATTGCCATGATACGCAGTATTGCTGTAATATTCAACGTAATTTTTTACAACATAAGTTTAAAAAACAACCTATAGTCAGACGTGCCTTTAGAACGCAAAAAATCCCGGAAACAACCGTTCCCGGGACTTTTCGTCTTGGTAATTACATACATTCCGAATTAATATTATGAATTAGTAAGCAACACCCTGTGCGATCATAGCATCTGCCACCTTCTCAAAGCCGGCAATGTTGGCACCTGCCACCAGGTCACCCTTCATGCCATACTTCTCAGCAGCATCCAGACTGTTGTGTACGATACCAACCATAATATCCTGCAACTTTGCATCTACTTCTTCGAAAGTCCAATGCAATCTCTCAGAGTTCTGGCTCATCTCCAGTGCTGATGTTGCAACACCGCCTGCGTTTGCAGCCTTTGCCGGTCCGAAGAGAACGCCTGCCTTCTTGAAGGCTTCCACTGCACCCGGCGTAGAAGGCATGTTCGCGCCTTCACAAACAGCCATAACACCGTTGTCAATCAGCATCTTCGCATCGTTCTCATCCAACTCGTTCTGGGTTGCACAAGGAAGCGCAATATCACACTTCACAGACCATACGCCATGCTCCCCATTTTTCTTCTCATGGTACTGTGCAGATGGACGTGCAGCAGCATACTCGGTAAGGCGGGCACGCTTCACTTCCTTTACTTCCTTCAGCAGGTCAACGTCGATTCCTTCCGGATCATAGATCCAACCGGTAGAATCAGAACAGGTCACCGGTGTACCACCCAACTGATAGGTCTTCTGGATTGCATAAATCGCAACGTTTCCTGCACCGGAAATAGCAACGGTCTTACCATTGAAATCTGTATTGCGCAGGCACTTCAAAGCCTCCTGTGTATAATAGCATACACCATAACCGGTTGCTTCCGTACGTGCCAGAGAACCGCCGTAATTCAGTCCCTTACCGGTCAGAACACCTGTGAACTCATTGCGAAGTCTCTTATACTGGCCATACATAAAACCGATCTCACGTCCGCCGACACCAATATCTCCGGCAGGAACGTCTGTATCAGCACCGATGTGCTTCTCCAACTCTGTCATAAATGCCTGACAGAATCTCATGATTTCCATATCAGATTTACCCTTGGGATCGAAATCAGAACCACCCTTACCGCCTCCGATAGGCAGTGTTGTCAGACTGTTCTTGAAAATCTGCTCAAATCCCAGGAACTTGATTACAGAAAGATTAACGGATGGATGCAATCTCAGACCACCCTTGTAAGGTCCGATTGCGGAATTAAACTGCACTCTGTAGCCACGGTTGACCTGTACTTTGCCGTTGTCATCAACCCAGGACACACGGAACTGAATAATACGTTCCGGTTCAACGATACGCTCGATAATGCCCCATCTTTCCAATTCCGGCTTTGCTTCCACTACCGGCTCTAATGATTCCAGCACTTCTGCAACTGCCTGCAGAAACTCTTTCTGCTCTGCATTACGGCTCTCAAGTCCATCATACACTCTCTGTAAATAACTACTCTTGAACTCCATTGTTCTTAATCCTCCCAGAATATAGATTATGTCCCGAATACGAAACACTGGTGACATTATACACTTTATTGCGGTAAAGTGCAATGCATTATTTCAACTTTGAACTTGCATTTTCAAAACCTTTTTCCATTTTTTATATAAAAAAAGAACTTCCTGTGCATGAATACACAAGAAGTTCCTGCAATGATGCTATTTATACATTGATCTGTGCTGTCATCCCCAGCACCTCTTGATTGGCATCGAGAATCGGCCGAATCACATCTACCAGATACTTCTCCACCTGACGCGGCGCACGACCTACATATTTCTCCGGCTCCATGGCTGCTTCCAATTCCTCCAGACTCATGGGGAATTCGTCGTCGGCAGCAATCAGTTCCAGAAGGTTGTTGTCCTTCCCCTCCACCTTGACCGTCTTTCCTGCCTCCATGGACAGCGTACGAATCTTTTCGTGAAGTTCCTGACGGTTACCGCCATTCTTAACCGCATCCATCATGATATTTTCCGTTGCCATAAATGGCAGTTCACTGCGAAGACGCTTTTCAATGACCTTCGGATAAACCACAAGCCCATCCACTACATTCAGGCACAAATCCAGCACACCATCACACGCCAGAAATCCTTCCGCAATGGATAGACGCTTATTTGCCGAATCATCCAGAGTACGCTCAAACCACTGTGTCGCAGATGTGATGGCCGGATTCAGCGCATCGATCATAATATAACGTGACAGAGAAGCAATACGCTCGCTGCGCATAGGGTTACGCTTATACGCCATGGCAGAGGAACCGATTTGGCTCTTCTCAAAAGGCTCTTCCACTTCCTTCAGATGCTGAAGAAGACGAATGTCATTGGACATCTTATGTGCAGAGGCCGCAATTCCCGCCAGAACATTGGCTACTCTCGTATCCACCTTGCGGGAATACGTCTGTCCGGATACCGGATAACACTGCTCGAATCCCATCTTCTTAGCAATCATAGGATCGATCTGATCAATCGTCTCCTGATCTCCCTGGAACAATTCGAGGAAACTTGCCTGCGTTCCGGTGGTTCCCTTAGAACCAAGCAATTTTAATGTAGAAAGGACGTAATCCAGGTCTTCCAAATCCATCACAAATTCGTTCAGCCAAAGTGTCGCACGCTTTCCTACCGTAGTAGGCTGTGCCGGCTGAAAGTGTGTAAACGCCAGTGTCGGCATATCTTTGTAAGTATCTGCGAACTTAGCAAGTTCTGCAATAACATTGACCA
>CAMAKU010000141.1 GCA_945836255.1 uncultured Roseburia sp.
AAGCGGGTGCAAGGTATGGTGGACTGGGATTATCGTTTCAGTAATATGCAGCAGCATACGGGGGAACATATCTTTTCGGGCATTGTCTATGAGACCTATGGCTTTCATAATGTAGGTTTTCATCTGAGTGATTCCGTTGTGACGATGGATTATGACGGTGTGATTCCGCCGGAAGAGATTAGCGACATTGAGATGCGGGCCAATCAGGTGATTGCGGATAATTTGCCGGTGGAGGTGGAGTTTCCCACGCCGGAAGCCCTAAAGCAACTGGAGTACCGCAGCAAGAAAGAATTGGAAGGCCCGGTGCGGATTGTGACGGTGCCCGGCGTGGATGTCTGTGCCTGCTGTGCGCCACATGTACATCGGACCGGAGAAATCGGACTGATCAAGGTTATGGATGCGCAGCACTACAAAGGCGGTGTTCGTATCAGCATCCTATGTGGGTTCCGGGCGCTGGAGGCGTTCCGACAACAGGAAAGGATTCTCGCGGAACTGACGGGGCTACTGAGCGCCAATCCTCAGCAATTGCCGGAACGCGTCCGGCGGTTGAAGCAGACCAGTCATGAGCAGGCTTATCGTCTGTTACAGTTGCAGGAGCAGCAGTTGATGGAACGCGTGAAGACGGCAGATGCGAATATGGGACATGTGTTTGTGTTCAGCGATCCGGTGGATGCCAATGTGATGCGTCGTGTGGTCAACGAACTGACGGTGCAGCATAATGGCTTCTGCGGTGTGTTTGCAGGGAACGATGCGGACGGCTATCAGTTTGTGATAGGTAGTCGCAAGGAAGACTGTCAGGGGATGGCGACCCTGCTGCGGGAGACTTGCACAGCCAAGTGTGGTGGCAGTGCAAAGATGATACAGGGAACGCTTCCCACCACAAAAGAATGTATAAAATGCACATTTAAAATGAATATTTATTCATATAATTTAGAACTCTTGACAAATGAGATTCTGTGGCTATAATAGAATGAGTGAATCAGCGATGAATCAACGATATTCATGTACAATGATGTGCAGAGCAGGGGATCTGCACATTTTTTTGTGTAGAGACTTACTTTAATGGTTTAAAATGTTAAAGTGAGATACAATCAATCATAGGAGAGAGAAATACAAATGGCAAAGTATATTTTCAAACGAATCCTTTTGGCAATTGTGACGATCTGGGCAGTTGCCACGCTGACCTTTTTTCTGATGAATCTGGTTCCCGGTGGGCCGTTTATGGCAGAAAAGGCAGTGAGTCCGGAAGCCATGGCCGCATTGGAAGCCAAGTATGGTTTGGACAAGCCTCTGGGCGAACAGTATATTACATATATGACAGATGCGCTGCACGGCGATTTTGGTCAGAGCCTGAGACAGAGAGGTAGAAGTGTATCTTCGATTATCTTCTCTAAGTTTCCGGTTTCTGCCAAGGTGGGAGGATTGGCAGTGTTGGTTGCAGTGGGCTTGGGCGTTCCGCTGGGCTGTATTGCAGCCTTCAATCGAGGCAAGTTTCTGGATCGTTTTATTAGTGTGATTGCGACCTGTGGAATTGCAGTTCCCAGTTTCGTTATCTGTACATTTTTGATGTATACCTTTGGTGTTAAGTTGAACTGGCTGCCTACCTTGGGGCTTTCCGGTCCGTTGAATTATATCATGCCGGTGGCTGCCCTGGCGTTTTATCCCATGGCATATATTATGCGTCTGATGCGTTCCTCCATGCTGGATGTGTTGGGACAGGATTACATGAGAACCGCGAAGGCAAAGGGTCTGTCTGAGCGTAAGAGTATCTTTAAGCATGCATTGCGTAATGCGATTCTCCCGGTGATCACCTACTTAGGACCAATGATGGCATATACCTTATCCGGTAGTTTTATTGTGGAGAAGATTTTCACGATTCCGGGTCTGGGTGGACAGTTTGTAAGTTCTATTATCAACCGTGATTATACGATTATCATGGGAACGACGATTTTCCTTGCAACCTTTATGGTTATCATGATGCTGATTGTAGATATTCTTTACAAGATCGTTGACCCGAGAATTAAACTGAAGTAAAAGGGAGAAAGAAATGAAGAAGAATCCATTAAGTTTTCAATTAGATTTAGATCCGGAAGATTTCCTCCCTGCAACAGATGAGGAAAAAGAGAGTCTGGTAGTTATGCGTGAGAGCGTAAGTTTCTGGAAAGACGGCTTACGGAGATTGCGCAAGAATAAGGTTGCTATGGTCAGCCTGGTCATTATTATTGTGATTATGATCTTTGCCTTTATTGTGCCCAGTTTTTACCCATATACGTACGATCAACAGATCAAGGGTGCGAACAATCTGGCACCGATGCAGTATTCTGCGCAGGAGCAGGCAAGGATTGATGCGGGGGAGAGCGTTTTCCCACACTTCTTTGGTACCGATAAGATGGGACGTGATTATGCGATCCGTGTTATGATGGGAAGCCGTATTTCTCTTCTGGTTGGTTTGATTGCATCGGCAATCATTCTTGTGATTGGTTCTATTTACGGTTCTGTGGCTGCCTTTGCCGGTGGTTGGGTAGACAATATCATGATGCGTATTGTGGATATTATCTATACGGTTCCGGATGTACTTTTGATTGTATTGTTGTCGTTTGCGCTGGAAGATCCCTTGGCGAAACTGGCGGCTTTGCCGGGGTTTGGATGGGTCAGCGTTGTTGGAAAGAACCTGATTAGTATCTTTGTCGTATTTGCATTGCTGTACTGGGTAGGTATGGCACGTATGGTACGAAGCCAGGTGCTGATGCTCAAAGAGAATGAATACGTGACCGCTGCTCGTGCCATGGGCGCCAAGAATGGTCGTATCATTAAGAAGCATTTGCTGACCAACTGTATCGGAACCTTGATCGTTACCACGACCTTACAGATTCCGTCGTCCATTTTTACAGAGAGTTATCTGAGCTTTCTGGGTATGGGTGTTGCTGTGCCGATGCCGTCACTGGGGAGTCTTGCCAGTGACGCCATCAACGGTATCAATACCTATCCGTACCTGTTGTTTATCCCTGCCATTGTGATCAGTTTGATCATTTTGAGTTTCAATCTGTTTGGAGACGGTTTGCGTGATGCATTCGATCCAAAACTGAAAAATTAGGAGGAAAGGACAATGAGTGATAAGTTAGTTGATATTAAAGACGAATACCTTTCTTTCTTTACACCGGCAGGAGAGGTGAAAGCGTTAAATGGTGTCTCCATCAGCCTGGGTGAGGGTGAGGTGCTGGGCATCGTCGGTGAGAGTGGTTCCGGTAAATCCGTAACCGCATATAGCCTGATGGGACTTACCGCACATCCCGGCAAATTAATCAGTGGCGAACTGAATTTTAACGGACATCAGGTAGAGAAGATGTCTGAAAAGGAAATGCGCAAAATGCGAGGCAATGAAGTCTCCATTATCTTCCAGGATCCTATGACCAGTCTGAATCCGGTGTATACCATCGGCAACCAGATTGAAGAAGTGATTCTGCTGCATACGGATAAGAACAAAGTGCAGGCGAAAGAACGTGCAAAGGAACTGCTGGAACTGGTTGGTATCAATGAGCCGGAGAAGCGTCTGAAGCAGTATCCCCATGAGTTGTCCGGCGGTATGAGACAGCGTGTTATGATTGC
>CAMAKU010000142.1 GCA_945836255.1 uncultured Roseburia sp.
GTCTTTCTGTGATAATACATATCTGCCCACGCCACTTCAAATCCCTGATAACGAATCTGTTGAAAAGCTTTTTCACTCTTAAGAACGATTTGCTCTCCCAATTCACCAAGTTGCATTGCTCTTGTAAGTTTTTGATAGGATATCACACCAGTGATAAAATCCTGCGCAAAAGAAAAGTAAGAATCATCTGCCCGATAGCCAATCATTACATCATAGTCCTTGATATCAATCAAAAAATGTTCTTGCAAATATTGTTTGGCTTCTTCGGCAATCGTATGCTTTTGCCAATATCCTCTATAACAGGTAAGTAATGCCAGCCAGTGTAGCGCATTGTATTCCGGAGAATTCAAATTACATATTCTGAGGCCATTCATATCTAAGAGATAACAATTCACAAAGCCATCCTGATTCTTCTTACAGGCCCATTCACCTGCCAGATCCCTATGCTCCGTACAATAAAATCCCTTCCCATAATCATTCGCACTTCTTCCCCTTGCCAATGTGGGTTGCATAATCACCTGCTCCGAACCATGATATAAGATTCTATCCAAAATTAGTTCCTTTCTTTCTGATAAAATCAACCATCTACAAACTATCGCTATAGCGATATGTTAATTATATCACTGCAGCGATAGTTTTGCAATGTGATCGCTAAAGAAAGCCCGACAACTCCAAAAACAGAACCGCCGGGCAATCTATTGATTCCCTATACATAGATTCGGTCAACATCAATCACGATAAAATATTCTTCTCCCATCTGCTGAGAGACCATTTCCTGCAACGTCTCCACGATCTCTGTCTCGCTGGCTTTCACGGAAAACGGCACAACCACATCAAAGATCAGATTCGTATGGGTATTGCCAAAGACAACGCGGAAATCATGAATGGATGCTTGCTGATTCCACGTTTCCACGACAGTCTTCATCTGCCTCTTGAGGCTGTCCACCCGGAGATCATCCGTGACAACCGGATCCATGTGAATCACCGCTTCACACTGCAATTCCTCATTCAGCAAATGTTCCGTCTGATCAATAATATCATGGGAGATCAGCACATCCACATTGGCCGGCACCTCTGCATGCAAAGAAATCATCGTTCTGGCCGGTCCATAATTATGTACCACCAGATCATGTATACCAATGATACCTTCCTGTGAAAGCACAATATCCTGAATCTTCTGTACAAATTCCGGTTCCGGAGGCTGTCCCAGCAGGGGATCCATCGTCTCCTTTCCGGCAGATAATCCGGCGATTATGACAATCACTGCCACAATCACACCACAATAGCCATCAATATGAAAAGAGGTATAATGTCCAATCACCATGGACAACAATACAATGCTTGTAGCCAGCGAATCGCTCAGGCTGTCTGTGCCCGTTGCCTTCATGGCGGCAGAGTCCAATTTCGCTGCTAAGGAGCGATTATAAAACGCCATATATAATTTGACCAGAATCGACAGAATCAAAATACCCAGCACCAATGGTGAAAAAATCGTCTCCTCCGGATGGATAATCTTGCTTATGGAATCCTTTAACAACTCAACACCCATCAGGACAATAATTCCGGATACCACCAATCCCGTTACATATTCGATTCGGCCATGACCAAAGGGATGCTCCGGGTCCGGCTTGGCTGCGGATAATTTGAAGCCCAGCAGCGTAATCACGGACGATCCGGCATCGGACAAGTTGTTAAAGGCGTCTGCCGTAATGGCAATGGAATGACTCACCATTCCCGCTACAAACTTAATGATAAAAAGAACAATATTCAGGAAAATCCCGACACTACCACTTAAAACACCGTATTTTTCTCTGACCTCAGGGTTATCATATTGCTGATAGTCTCGAATCAGAATTCTGGACAAAATTGAAATCAAACGAATTCCTCCCTTGACACCTTTCTTTAATACTGCTATACTAGCAAACGTTAAAGAACAAATCAATATTTTTTATATGCTAGGGGTGCTGATTAGCTGAGAGATGCACTGCATCGACCCTCATTACTTGAACCGGGTAATACCGGCGTAAGGAAGCGTTTTAGAAGCAATCTCCTGGCATGTACAAATGAAGGGAGATTTTTTTATGAATTTTTTTGTAACACCTTATGTGGATGAGTATGGCGACACAACTTACAATCTGACCGGCGCGGGTTATACTGCTCTGATTCTGGTATTTATTGCGCTTCTTGTGATTGGTGCCGCTATTTTTGGCACAAAGAAGAAAATGAGCGCAAAGCAACTGGTATTCTCTGCCATGGCAATTGCACTTGCTACCGTTACCTCTATGATTAAATTGTTTGATATGCCCATGGGTGGCTCTGTCACATTATTTTCCATGTTATTCATTGTTCTGATCGGTTACTGGTATGGTCTCGGCGGTGGTCTGACCGCAGCCATTGCTTACGGCGTTCTCCAGTTACTCATTGATCCCTATATCCTGAGTTTCCCACAGATGCTCACTGATTATCTGCTGGCTTTCGGTGCACTGGGGCTTTCCGGTCTTTTCAGCAACTCCAAGCACGGTCTTATCAAGGGCTATATTGCTGCCGTCCTTGGCCGATATTTCTTTGCCTTCCTTTCCGGATGGATCTTCTTCGGTATGTATGCACCGGATAATTTCCCGAATGCTGTCGTTTATTCTCTTGCTTACAACGGCGCTTATCTGGGAGCAGAGGCAGCATTGACCTTAATCATTATTGCTTTGCCGCCGGTTTCCAAGGCACTTGCTACGGTGAAAAAACAGGCTGTAAATTAACCGTTTGCAGATTACATCGCCAATCACATTTCCAAATATAAGACAAAGAGCGAGGTGCGCTATATTGCGCATCTCGCTCTGTTTATTCAGACCCAACCAGCTTATCTGTGCGAACGATCTATGCCTGTTGCTCATACCATGTCACAACTTCCGCAAGGTTATCGCTGCTGACGCAATCGCCACCTTCCATTAGTAATTTGAGCATGACATCTTCCTCCGGCGTACGGTCCTGCTTTTCCGCCAACGCCCGTCCTGCCGTCTTTTTCATAACCTGCATCATAAATTTGTATACACCATGTAATCTGTTCAGGTCGAATCCACCCTGTAACGTATACACCGGCACTTCCGCTCCGATATTATTATTCTTACGGACATCCTCAATCTGTGATCCGGTAGCGCCCATACCAACACCGCAAACCGCACAGACACGGAATCGTTTTACCGCCTTTTTATAGCCTTGCACAACACCTGCCATCAACCATCCCAGATAAATAATCGGTGTCTGTTCCGATAACGTATCCGACTGCTCCAGTGAATATACCGGAAGCCCTGTCTGTTCTGCCAGCAATTCGGCATACTTTTTCGTATATCCTGTGTTTGATTTAAATACAATTGCCATTGGTTTTTCCATATGTCTCCTCCATTCTCTCGACTGATGAACCAGTCATAATACTTATCCATTCCTTATTTACATTCCTTAGGCGTTTACGAAACTTTCGCTGTGTTCCGGCGAGATTTTTTCGCTGTCGGATTGTGAATGTATTTTTATCTGGATGTTTTTCCATTTTGAGCAGAATGCGTAGCAAGCCTTACCGG
>CAMAKU010000143.1 GCA_945836255.1 uncultured Roseburia sp.
CTATCTGTAACTGCAACCCTCCCGACTCGGCATATCCTCCCCCTTGATATAGCGGGCATTGAATTCCATATTAATGTCACGGAGTTCCTTCTTGCCATCGATGTAGTCCTGATACATCTCAGCCAGCCCCGCCGAACAACCGTCACAACTGGCTTCGATATTGCCCAGAGATTCCGCAACAATCTTTTCCCGTTCCTCTTTGGTGGTTTCTGATAGTAAATAGTTCATCTTCTTCTACCCATGCCTTTTAATATAAGTTTTGTATTCTAATATTTTATTCCTTTTAGGAAAGATATCAAGACTTGACTATCTGAACAAAAATACCCCCAAAGTAGATTATCGTGATTTACCTTGTCTACTTTAGAGGTATTTTATCAGATTGAGACAGCGTATCTCTATCATAAATGTTGAGTATTAATTTTCGTTGTCACAATATGTTACGGGTCAATCTATACGTTAACAAAACTTCTAATTGCTATAGAAATCCATTAACTGACGCTCCATTTCCGGTCCCCACCATCTACTGTATCCAGCTCTGGTCGGATGAATCGGATCTGACATGTATAACGCTCTATCCTCATCAGAAATATCGTTAAACGCATCATTGCTGTAGAGATCAAGAACAATAAGATTAGGGTATTTGAGCTTCAACTGAAGCAATTGTTGTACCATGTTGGAATAATCATCACTTCCATACTGTGTACCAGTATAAAATGCTACCGGACAGCCCCATGTCTGATCTACATAATTAATAATATATTCCATCGCTCCTAAAATTGTTTTTGTGTCAAAATCTTCCAAATTCGTCGAGTTACTGATTTGTCCGATTTCGATTCCCTGCGTTGCATCGTTCGTCGAAAGTTGCACAATGAACAGATCAAAATGATCATCCTTACTCAAATTATTCTTCATACGACTTACATAAGAAGTATCATCAAGATCTGCCAGAGTGGTTCCACTGACAGCCTCCTTCGTCAAAGTGGCATCAAAACGTACCGCGATATACTCACCCACCGCTTGCTGGAAGGCTGATTCACCGTATGTGACAGAAGACCCCAGTGCACAGATCCTTTTACCTGCCAATGGGCTATTTTCCATCGGTGTCAGCCCATTCATATCATACTCTTCTGCATTCCCTTCTGCATAGTATTTTTTTAGATAAGAATCTATTTCCCTTCCCAACTTTGGTCCCCACCACTGGCTGTATCCCGCTTTTGTCATATGTACATTATCATATGCATACAATTGACGCTCTTCATCTGAAATCCCGTTAAATACAAGATATTTGCCATCTTTGGCCCAGAGATTCGCCACCCCAAGATATGGGTATTTACTCTTAAGTGTAGACAGTCCTTCCACGAGTTTGTCATATCCATTATTGTCATAACGACTGTTTGTAAAGAACAAAACCGGGCATCCCCATGTCTCATCTGCGTAATTGATGATGAATTCCATTGCGCCGTAAATCGTATTGGTATTCGCGTCCGATGATTTGATATCTTCTTCTGAGACTTCGCCCAAATCTACTTTTTGTGTCACATCCTCCACAGGGATTTGACATATGATAAAATCATATTCTGCGTCTTTGTCTTGTTCTTTTAAATAATCCACATAGGAATCCTTACCCTTGGTAGAAATAGTAGCATCATCAGAAGTTGCTACCTTTGTCACTTTGCACCCCTCATAATATGTCTCTATAAACTCCGCAACACCCACACCCTCAGATGCATAGCCATCTACCGCAGTAGATCCCAATACAACGACAGATTTCCCTTTCAGTTTGTTATCCATCGCTATATCTATTGTATCCATGTCGTACTCCTTTGCATTCCCTTTCAAAGAAGCAAAATCTGTTTGTTCTTCCGTCTTGTCTGTTTTTGTCCCACATCCAGATATGGCCATAATACATAATACTGCTACCAAAAGACCTGCGATCCATTTTCTTTTCATGTTACATACCCTCCTAAAAAATTTTTGGTGTCTCGAAACATGTTTCACGCTGTTTCAACGATCCATCATCTTGGTATGATTATAATAAGAATAGAAGATTGCCGTCCAATACTTTACACCCACCCCAGTATAATGTCTAACGAATAGTGGCTCTTTCCTGCATATATGCTTGTTCCTTTTCCTTAAAAAAAGTCCGTATACGCTCCATACAATCTTTTTGCTCCTGTGTGTAAAATCTCCCTTTTGGAATGCGAAGACAAATGCGACGTTTCATTTCCAGTTGTTCTACTCTTCGGATAACCACTTTTTCTCCCGCAAAAGACCTCCATGATATGGCCGGCACAAACGCTATGCCCTCACCTTCACCAAGAACCTCCCGAAGTAGCGAAGGATTATCCAGCATAACGGTAACATTTGGCCGAAACGCATGTCCCTTTAACTGTAGTTCCACGGTCTCCCCCAGCATCCATTTATCATTTAACGCAACAAATTCCTCGGTGTTCAAATCATTTGCTGTAATTACTTCTTTTGCTGCCAAAGGATTCTCTGTCGGAACTGCCAAAAGTATTTCTTCCTCAAATAATATTTCATATAGGAACGACTCATCCTCTGATTGATTCTCCAAAAAAACCAAATCGGAAGAATCATCCACTGCCACAATACCAATTTCCTGCCCCCGTGTAGCATCCTGTTGCCACTGATGAATCTTATACACCATCTTCTTCTGCTCACTCCGACGTAAGTATTGTAGTAATTCCGGAAGATACATGGACGCACAACCCATATAAACTCGTATTTCTCCGTGAGATACTTCATGTCGCTCCTCTGTCAGACGTAGGGCATCAAGCATGATTCGACCAGACTTGCGAATGGCTTGAAGTAAGATTTTTCCATCTTCATTCAAACTGATCTTATTTCCTGTTCTTTCAAAAAGAGGATACCCCCATTCTGTTTCCAGACGTCGTATCGTTTGGGATAAGGATGGCTGAGATATATGCAATTGCTTTGCAGCCTTCGACATGTTTTCATAAGCTGCAACCATTGCGAAACACTGTAGTTGATAATTTTCGATTCGTTTATCCAGCATACTTTTTCTCCTGTTTTTTGTTCCTTCTACACGTGTATTACGTTTACGTTATGCGCCTCATCAGCGACGCGAAATCGGATGTTTCGCAGGATTGTCAATCAAATCTCCATGCTCATGAAACCTGGAGCCATGGCAAGGACAATCCCATGTGCGTTCCTCTTCATTCCACTCCAAATGACATCCCATGTGGCTGCACCGTTCCGAACGACTTCCCAAAAATCCTTTGGTAAGACCAGCCACACTCTCGCATAGATCAATCCCTAAATTTTTGATACCCATGGAAATCATCAGGCGCTGCGGCGAAAAAATATTCTCGTAAGGATTGACTCTGCCGCAGACCTGGTCACTGATGATCGTGGGGCATGCAATCCTCTGCACATCGGAAAGATAATCCTGCCTGATCGATTCCATAATACATCCCTGAAAGTTCCCGGGGGACGTCCTCCCCCGCCAATGACAGCACATAACTACGCTCCTGATGCTGTCGTATAAAATAAAATCCCGGCACATTGGAAAAGG
>CAMAKU010000144.1 GCA_945836255.1 uncultured Roseburia sp.
CCATTGTTGTTGGAACCGCCATTGTTGTTGGAACCGCCATTATCGGTGTTACCGCCATTATCGGTGTTACCGCCATTATTACCACCATTATTGGTATTCCCATTATCCGGATCCGTATCACCGGTACCAATGACCTCAAATACGATGCCGTTATCTCTTGCAAAATTCTCTGCTACAGAACCGGAATATCCATAAATCGTCGATGGATACCAATTACTCTGCGTGCCGATGGTCGTCACGGAAGCCGGAATGGTAATCGTCTCAATACCACTTCCGGAAAACACATCGTTCTCAATCGTCGTCACACTACCCGGCAACGACACATTGGTGATACCAATGCAATCTGACAGTGCCCCTGAAGCAATCGTGGTCGTCCCTGCAGCAATGGATAAAGACGTCCGGCCCTCAGGTACCAATAACAAACGTGTGGAAGATGCATTATACAAGCAACCCTCCGTAGAAGAGTAAGCACTGTTACCGGCAGCCACAGAGATGTCCGTCAGATTGGAACATCCCATAAAAGCATCCGTAGATATACTTCCCACGCTCGCCGGAATGGTCACGGAACTCAAGGAGGCGCATCCATAGAACGCCTGACTTCCGATAGAAGTGACACTGTTCGGTATCACAATCGACCCCAGTGACATACACTCACGGAACGTATCTGCCGGAATCGATGACAAAGATGAACCAAGCGCAATCGTCCCAAGATCACTACAGCCCTGGAACACACCACTGCCAAGTGTCGTAACACTATCCGGCATCGTCACCTGAGTAATTGCCTTCTCGCGGAACACTCCCGCATTGATTGTGATAATCCCATCCGGAATGGTAATGGCTCCACCGGCTCCGGTATACCCCTCCAGAACGGTACCATCATCACTTATGACAAATCCCTCACTCGTCGTTGTGCTCGCATCTGACTTCTGGCTCACAATCACCCAAACGGATAAAATCAGGGAAAACGCCACCAAAAGCCAACCGATTTTTGTCCCTCTCTTCATCTCAACATCTCCATGTATCTCATTGTCGCATCGTCATATCCAGACATCCGTCGCCATTCTTTCCCATGAACAACTTGTCCGAATAGAAAATCAAATCACAATATATGGTATATTATACACCTATTCGACGCGTTTGGCTACAACAAATAATCGACCATCTTCGGTATAACTGTTACAGGTAGAAAGCGTCAACAATTTGTCCTCTCTTGTCAACCCATTGCCGTCACCATAGACCGCCAATTCATTGACATTTTGAATAAATGCCTGAAATTCCTGATCCGTCTTTGCCGAAATAAAGTCATAATATCGGTAACTGCTCTCATCCTGGTACTGTACCTCAGACAAACAGACCGCTACAATTTCATACGTCCGCGTTTCATAAATCGTATTGAAGTGGATATACTTATGGGACTCCAGATATCCTTCCTGCAAATAATTCTTGAGCCCTCCAAACATCATACCACTTTTCATGTTGTGTCCATAGATAATGGTATTCGTAGTGGGTGTGACAATGTCACATCGCTCATCCATAAAGATGCTGCCATTGGAATTGGTACTCTGGTCAAAATCATGTGTCAGATAATAGGTATTATCTTTCTGTACCACCGGATAATTAATCTGGGTATCATCAATGCTGATCCACCCCACCATTTCCGGATTCTGTTCTACCAATTGCGCATATTCCGGCAATACCGTTAGTTGTACCGCCGACTCTGTTTCATTGTCCTGGCCATTCTGTACATCCGCTTCCTCGCCGTCCTTATCCACCTGCTGTTCCTGTGTCTGCTGCTCCACCTGTTCGGCCAATTGCTGCATTTTACGGGTCGTAAAAATATCACGCAACTCCGCAATTCCGAACACAGCAAAAGAGACAACAGCCAAAATGACAAATACCACACCTAATACTTTCTGGTATTTCACTTTACCTTCTGCCTCTTCCACTACGGCTTTATCTTCCAGCAATCCAACCGATTTGTCTGCTACAATATCTGCCAGATGTGCAAAGAATTCATCCCCGATGGGTGTCTTAAACACAATCCGGCCACTTCGGATATCATTGTACAGCCGGACAGCCACCTCCGGGTCCTGAATATTCAGTTCCTTGTTGATACATTCAATCTTGCGTACATCTTCCTGACCGTCACGATATTCGTGAAAGGTCCGGAAGGTGTACCCGCCGATTGTATATTTTCCTTGTTCCTGTTCCTGCATTTACTTTCCTACTTTACAGTGATTGCGATTACCTTTGAGTAATCTCCATAAACGTAAGAACCGTTCATAGGCTTATATGCGCGAACCTTGTAATAGTAAGTTCTGCCACTCCTAATCCGTTTGTCTGTGTAAGTACCATTGCCATTCGGAACGACTGCAATCTTCGTAAAGCCACTGTCGGCAGATGTACTCCGATAAATCTCATACCCGCCCACGGTGGCACTGCGATCCCAATTCAACGTCGCCGTATTCTTCGTCGTCGAAGTCACCGTCAACTGGTTGGTAGAGGATACCTTGGTGTATGCAGATACCTCTTTCATTTCCCCATAGGTAGTCGTGCCATTGATGGTCACATAAGAGCGCACATGGAATACATAATTCGTCGATGCCTTTAAGCCATTGGCAATAAAGGATGTGGTGGTTGTCGTACCATACTTAATCTTGTGGTCTGCGCTGAACACTTCATATCCGGTGGCTTTACCATTGCGTAGCCATGTCAGGCGAATGCTGGATTCCGTCGCCGGTGATGCGCTCACGCCAACCATTGCCGGTGAAACAATATTGAAATGTTCCACGCTCGTACCGGTAAAGTTGCCGACACCCTGTACCGTCACCGATGCCACACCCGGATTGACATTATCGCTGTACGTCACCGTATACTCGGTTCCTTCGTTTAATTCTCTACCATCATACAACAAGGTCACCGGTGTTTCAATGGCTTTTCCATTGTAAGTATTATTATTTAACTTAATGATCTCACATGCATTGATATTCTTCGGAATAATCTCATACGTTGCCGTCATGAGAATCTCCTGATCGCCAGCCGTTGCCGGAATATAAGCGGTGATACTTCCCACATTAATGCAGGCATCTTCTACGGCATCATCCACACTTACCGGTCCGTTCTCCGTTGTTCTTGCATATACGACCTGCGTCTTATCATATGCAATTTCATTACCGCTGGGATCCACAATCACAAACTCCGGCTTAATGGGTTTGCCTGTATAAGTATACTGGTTCGCATATCCTGTCACCCGCAACAAATCCAGATCAAAACTGATGGTATACGACTGTCTGGCACTGTCGCTATAGTATGAACTCAACGGTGTAATGATGACATATCCGCCTGTGGTATAACCATCATCGGAATAATAATCTACCTTATAATCAACATCGGCTTCCAGCACATTGCCGCCACAAACCACTTCCACCGGCGGGTATACCGGATTGCCTGTATAGAACTGCGGCTCGATGGTCACCGTTGCCTGTGTCAGTGATGCAACAATATCAAACGTAGCACTGACTTCACCCGTAT
>CAMAKU010000145.1 GCA_945836255.1 uncultured Roseburia sp.
TTCCTGCAAAAGTCCGGCAAAGATATGTGCGGCTTCTTTCAAGCGCTCATCCTTCAGATTCGCCCCCACAATGATCCTGGACGGATACAGATTGTCATACAATGCTTTTGATTCACGCAAAAACTCCGGGCTAAAGATAATATGATCCGTATGATATTTCTCAGATATCATCTGCGTATATCCTACCGGAATCGTTGACTTGATAACCATGATCGCATCCGGGTTCGTCTCCATTACCAGTTGGATGACCGATTCCACCGCTGATGTATCAAAATAATTTCTTTGACTGTCATAATTTGTTGGTGCCGCAATAATGACAAACTCCGCATCTTTATATGCCCCGGCGCCATCCGTTGTCGCTGTCAGATCCAAATCTTTTGTTGCCAGATATTCTTCAATTTCCTTATCCTGGATCGGTGACTCTCTTCGATTCAACATTTCCACCTTTTCCGGAACAATATCTACTGCCGTCACATGATTATGCTGAGACAGCAGCACAGCAATAGACAACCCTACGTATCCGGTGCCGGCGACTGCTATTTTTCTTTTCATTTTATATCCCCTTATTATCTATACTAAGTGTTCTTCTTATGAAATAACAAACACATTAGACAATTGTCTTAAAGTAATCAATTGTCTTTATCAATCCCTCTTCCAACTTAACCTGCGGCTTCCAATCCAGTTCTTTTTCCGCAAGATCTATGACCGGCTTTCTCTGTGTCGGGTCATCCTGTGGCAATGGCATATGTACAATCTTAGACTTCGAATCTGTTAATCGGATGATCGTTTCAGCCAGTTCCAACATGGTAAATTCTCCCGGATTACCAAGATTAACCGGACCTGTAAATCCATCCCGGCTGTTCATCATGCGTATCATACCATCAATAAGATCATCAACATAGCAAAAACTTCTCGTCTGATTACCATCACCATATATCGTAATGTCTTCATTGCGAAGTGCCTGAACAATGAAATTCGACACGACGCGTCCGTCATTCATACTCATGCGTGGTCCATAGGTGTTAAAAATACGGATAACCTTGATATCCACATTATGTTGTCTGTGATAATCAAAGAACAACGTTTCCGCCATTCTCTTTCCCTCATCATAACAGGAGCGAATACCGATCGGATTCACACATCCGCGATAATCTTCCGGTTGCGGATGTACCTCAGGATCACCATATACCTCACTGGTGCTTGCCTGAAGGATCCTTGCATGACAACGCTTTGCCAGACCCAGGGTATGTAACGCACCGAGAACGGATGTCTTTCCTGTCTTGATTGGGTCATACTGATAATGAATCGGGCTTGCCGGACAAGCAAGATTATAAATCTGGTCTACTTCCACATAAAGCGGCTCTGCCACATCATGACGGATAAATTCAAAATATGGATTATCCATCAAATGCCGGATATTATCTTTTCTCCCCGTAAATAGATTATCCATACAAACCACATCGTTGCCCTGTTCCAACAACTTTTCGCAAAGATGCGATCCCAAAAATCCTGCTCCACCCGTTACTAAAATTCTCTTTCCATTCATTTATTTATACTCTCCTTTATAAAATTATTTACGAAAATCCTGCATCGTCTGATAATACGCTTCCGGCAGACCGACATCAAAAGAACGGCCATTGACGACATAACCTGTCATGCCATACTTTTCCCTGACTTGATCCAGCGCACTTGTCAATTGGATCTCCCCACGCTCCAATTTATTGTTTGCAATATTATCTTCCAGTTCCTGAAACACTTCTTTGGTGAGAATATATTGACCGAACACGGCATAATAATTTTCTTTCTCTTTCTTTGTCTGCACCGACAGAAAATCCTCTGCATACTCTACGGTAGGCTTCTCTGCCATCTCATCAATCTTAAGAAGCGTCTGCTCCTGATTCTCCCATTCTCCATGCATAATACCATAATGAACGACATCTGTCTTAGGAACTGTGTGCATGGAAACGACTGTCGTACCAATCTTCTCATATGCATCGATCATCTGCATCATGCAGTTGCGATCCTCATTCGTGCGATAGATCATATCTCCAAGAAGCAGCAATACCGGCTCACCTTTTGTAAATTCACGGCACTGGTACACGGCATGTCCAAATCCTTTTCTCTCCTTCTGATAAACATAAGTCACTTTCTGTCCTATCTTCATCAAAAGCTTCTGAAAATATTTCTTCTCTTCCGGTAACTTATCATAATTCTCGCTCGTCATTCTGCCAAAGAATTCATCGTATAAGTGCTGTTCTTCCTCACCGATAACAAGACATACTTCTTCAATGCCGGCTTCCACCAACTGTTCCAACAAAATCAACAAGACCGGCTTTAAGATACCATCGGTATCTATAATCGGGAAGAAGTCCTTCTTCATGACCTTCGTCATCGGGAAAAGTCTTGTGCCAAACCCCGCCACCGGTATGATCGCTTTTGTGACTGCCTGCTTCGGCTTCAGTGTCAGCGGAAATGCTTCCATATTCCTTTCCGTCGCCAGATAATCTATCAACTGTTGCTGACACTTGGCATCCTTCGCTAAGAACTGTACGGTTCCATCGCCCTGGGAACCAACTCCCTTGCTACCATAAATCCACTGCCTGATCGTTTCATCTTCAAGCACAGAATGCAATACCGGCGAACGCAATTCCTTATAACTGGCAGGTGCAACTTTTTCGTCAAAGTTCTGCTGAAAACGCACCATCAACTGCCCCAAAGCCTCATTATCTCCAGATTCGATATCGCGTATTGCCTCCTGAATGTATCTGTGATTATCGGCACCCAGAGCCTGTTGTACCTTGCGCTCCATCTCATTATCGGCAAACGGATAACATTTATTCAGATCCGACAAAATACGAACCGTGTCTTTGCTTGCTCCAAGATCTGCGATAACCCAGTATAAGGTCTTCTTTAGTGTCAGTCGCTTAACTGTAATTTCATTGCCGTCAAAAACCATATGTACCGGATTGACACCATAGGCACATGCCTGATCCAGACGACCACAACGGGATGGTGTACGCTGTTCGCCCACAAAGGCAACCTGCATTTCTCCCATAGTATTCATCTTTAACTTATAAAGGATATTAAATGCTCTCGCCACCAAAACGCAGATAGCAGCACTACTGCTAAGTCCACTCTTCATCGGCAGGTCCATCTTCGTCACCTTAATACGTAGTCCGCCCACATCATAATTATCGTTGATATAGGATGCTACACCCGCAACATAAGAAAAGAATCCTCCATCTGCTGCCGTCTTTCGTAATTTTTCGGAATCCATTTCACAGGAGAAACTGTCTCCCTTGAAATTCTCCAGATTGCTTTCAACGATGAACCTGTCTGCCTTTTCGACATCAGCATAAATTCCCTGTTCGATTCCGGTCACAATTGCTTCCCCCGGAACAATATCAGAATTCATGACCCTGTGTAATCCTGCCCAGTCACTGTGCTCACCTAGAAGACAAAGTCTCCCCGGTACAAACAAGTGAATTTTTTCTTTCGAATTATGAGCCATTT
>CAMAKU010000146.1 GCA_945836255.1 uncultured Roseburia sp.
TCAACCGGCTGGTGGACGGATCTTCTGGTAGGCTTCGAACAGGATAACCGCTACATCCAGAATGTCAGAGCAGCGATTCTGAACAATGTTCCTGCCGGCTCTAATCTTCTGGTAACCGGTCACAGCCTTGGCGGTATGGTGGCACAGCAGGTTGCTGCTGACTCACAGATCAAGAGCAACTACAATGTTCTGAACACCGTTACCTTTGGTTCTCCTTTGATTGACGGTTTCCAGCGCGAAGGCACGGTAAAGCGTCTCGGTGACACCAGCGATCCGGTTCCCTATCTGAGTCTGACCACTTTCACCAACGTAATCTGGCAGACAGCCGGCCTCAATAAGGAAGATGGCGGCTACGGATGGGATATGGTTAAGGCTCATTGCGAGAGTTACAACCGCTCCGATGTCTGGGGTGCATACGATGTCACCGGTACGAAGAACGGTAGTGCAACACTGACCATGGATTTCTCTACAACGAGATTCTACTATTCACCGGTTACTGTAACAGAATAATACGCATGGAAATGCCGGATTCTTGTAGCAACCGGCGGATATGAAATCAAACAGAGAAGTTCCATTACCCCAACCGGGTATGGACTTCTCTGTTTTCTTTTTGCGTAAGATACTTGTCATGCGGTTTTGAAAACTATATAATGTAATATATATCTGACAACATCCGTTTTTATGTTGTCAAATTTTTCCTGAAAGGAAGATGCCCTATGCATTCTGATGTGAGAACATCCTTAAACCATATTTTAAGAGAATTTTCAGAATTGGACTATGTCCATCCCGAAGACATCCCCAATATTGACTTATATGTGGATCAGGTGACGACCTTCATCGAATCCCAATTAGAATCCGTGAAGCGAAATGACGACGAGAAAATCCTGACCAAGACGATGATCAATAATTACACGAAAAGTCATGTGCTGCCCTCCCCGGAAAAGAAAAAGTATTCCAAAGATCATGTACTGACTTTGATTCTGATCTATTATCTGAAGAGTTTTCTGTCAATCAAAGATATCCAGACACTGTTACAGCCTGTGACGGATAAATACTTCGGCACCGAATCTGCCCTGTCTTTCTATGATTTGTACGAGGAACTGGTAGCCCTTGGCACCGGACAGGCCAAGGCTTTAATCAAAGATGTCGTCTCCAAATACAATGCCGTTTTAAATTCCTTTGATGATGCACCGGAGGAAGACCGTGCGTTTCTGCAAAATTTTGCCTTTATCTGTATGCTGAGTTTTGATGTGTATATCAAGAAAATGATGATAGAGTCGCTGATTGACCTCAACACCGAAGACAAAAAGGACGACAAAAAAGAAGATAAAAAGGGTGACGCGTAATGCATCACCCTTTCATTGTATGATTCTTATTTGCCAATCTTGGCATCCTCATTCTGCTCCAGTCGGCGAATCACCATATCGTACCCGTCATTGCCATAATTCAAGGCACGATTCACGCGGCTAATGGTCGCTGTGGAAGCACCGGTCTGCTCCGCAATATCCAGATACGTCTTATCCTCACGCAACATACCTGCCACCGCAAACCGCTGGCACAACGATACCAATTCATTGACTGTACACAGATCTTCAAAGAACTGATATGCCTCCTCTTTATTTTCCAAGCAGAGAATTCCCTCCAACAGGCGGTCCATCTCTTCACTACGAATCTGTTTTCCCATCTTTCTTACTCCTGTTGATGACCGAATACCTATGATATTTTGTATTATTTTATCATAGTAAAGTCGTAAAGTAAACGTATATTTTTATGACGCAAGCAACCGTACCCTCACGTCTTGTGCACTAGATTACAAAATAATCACGCCACGGCTCTTGGCATAATCAATATCCTTCTGGGGCCATACCGACACCTGCACCTCTCCGATATGTGCCTTCCGCAGAAAGAACATACAGATTCGGGATTGACCGATACCACCACCGATGGTGTAAGGCAGTTTCCCCTCCAGAATAGCTTTCTGGAAAGGCAGTTCGGCACGCTCTGTACAGCCTGCCATCTCTAACTGACGCGCCAGCGATTCTTCGTCCACACGAATGCCCATAGAAGAGAGTTCCAGCGCGATGTCCGTCACCGGATAATACACCAGAATATCGCCATTGAGGCTCCAGTCATCATAATCCGGAGCGCGGCCGTCATGCTTCTGTCCGGAAGCAAGTTCTCCCCCAATCTGGGAGATGAATACAGCACCGTGCAGTTTGCAGATCTTATATTCCCGCTCCTTCGGCGTATCGTTGGGATACATATCTTCCAGTTCCTGGGAAGAAATAAAGAAGATCTGCTCCGGCAAAATACATTCTATGTAATTGTATTTGTTAGCCATGTATTTCTCTGTGACACGAAGCGCGTCATAGACAGACTTCACAACACTTTGCAGCGTCTGCTCGTTACGCTGCTCTTTCGTGATAATCTTCTCCCAATCCCACTGATCTACATAGATGGAATGGATATTATCGGTGTCCTCATCACGACGAATGGCATTCATATCGGTATACAAACCTTCTCCCACCGAAAATCCATATCGTCCAAGCGCCATACGCTTCCATTTCGCAAGGGAATGTACCACCTCGACTTCACGGTCGCCCTGTTCTTTAATGCCGAAAGCCACCGGGCGCTCCACACCATTTAAGTTATCATTCAGACCAGACTCCGGTGCCACAAAAAGCGGTGCCGACACACGATGCAGATTCAATTCCGCGGTCAACTGTCTTTGGAAAAAATCCTTAACCTCTTTGATGGCAATCTGTGTGTCCTTCAGTCCCAATGCCGGTACATAATCTTCCGGTATATACATCTTACTCATGAAATAGCCTTCCCTCCCATTCATCTGCTATCTATCAGAATTGGTAGTAACCCTCGCATGCATCCCATAACAAGCGTCACACATGTTCTGCGCCAAATTATAAATCGCAGTTACCTACGGTTCTCGGGAATGGGATGACGTCACGAATATTACCCATACCTGTCAAATACATAACACAGCGCTCAAATCCCAGACCAAATCCCGCATGACGCGCAGAACCGTACTTTCTGAGATCCAGATAGAACTCATAATCCTCTTCTTTCAGACCACATTCTGCCATACGATTGCGCAGAATCTCGTAATCATCCTCTCTCTGGCTGCCGCCAATGATCTCGCCGATTCCCGGTACGAGACAATCCATGGCTGCAACCGTTTTACCGTCCTCATTTAACTTCATATAAAAAGCCTTAATCTCCTTCGGATAATCCGTCACAAAGACCGGACGTTTGAAAATCTGCTCTGTCAGATAGCGTTCATGCTCTGTCTGTAAATCGCAACCCCAGTAGACCTTATAATCAAACTCATCGTTATGCTTTTCCAATTCTGCAATGGCATCCGTATACGTGATATGACCAAAGTCAGAGTTCACCACATGCTCCAGTCGCTCAATCAGTCCTTTGTCCACAAACTGGTTGAAAAACGCCATCTCTTCCGGGGCA
>CAMAKU010000147.1 GCA_945836255.1 uncultured Roseburia sp.
ACTTTCGTGATGAATTTCTATTGTAACTTACTTTGACATCCAGGTCAATCCTTATTGGAATCGAACTCTTACTTATCACTTCTTAACTTCCGTAGGTGTCAACCATGGTTGAACCTTAGGAGGCTGGCCTCTTTGGTACCGGCAACCATTTCATACAAAATCCATTAAATTATACGGACAAACGAACACATTGTCAATCTCTTTGTCTGTCAGGAAATAATCCAAATCATCATGCGTATTTTCTACGGTTCCCCTGTGGACATGAAAAGAAAAATCAGAACTCCACGGTTCCCTGCATCCAGATATTGCCCTTGAATCTGCGTCCTACCGCCGGCTCTCCAAGAAGGTCTTTGGTATTGATACACACATCAAATTCGATCTCATTGCTCTGTACATGGAGAATATACATCTCTTCCATTGTGATGTGATTAACCAACTTGTGATAATCCAGGATCTCAGCAATCACCGAATACTTATCACTCTCGATTCCGTACGGCATAAAAGAAGTTGTGACAATACTGTACACATCTTCCTTCATGACACGCTTCGAAATCATAGAGTAGGTGTCCATATCGTCAATCGTCAGATTCTCAATCGCTTCCTCATCGCCCTCTCTTGCCGCCGCCATCAGCGAAGTGCGATCCGTCTTTTTATTGTCCGTCTTCTTGACAAGACTCTCTGCCACCGGAAGTAAGATCTTACCCTCCAGCGAAAGGCCGGTCAGAAAGGTCCGTCGATAATGATGATCGCCAAAATGCTTACGTCCGCCGCTTTTCTGCAGATACTCCATCATATTCTGCAAATAGAAGATCAGATTGACCCCCAGACGCATCTCATCACAGAATCCCTGGTAACTCTCCTTATCCGATTGCTTGATGACTTCCAAATCAGCACTTGTGGAATAACTGCCACCCTGACAATAAGGAAAATAATAATCCACCTTGAAATTATCATCCGCATCATAGACACCACGAATGGCAATCCCCATGTGGTCACAAACCAGCATATCTATCTCCACGTATTCATTTCCTTCTGAGTCAAGTGCTACTTCATGACTGTCCGGCTTGCGAATCGCTTCATAGATCATATGATCCAGTTCGTCCTTTTTAATATTAGAAAAGCCGATTGCCTGTAAATAACTATGCATAGATTCCTACTTTCCTTTTACTGATTGCTGCTAAGCGCCTGCGCAAGGGCCTGCTCTTCTTCTTCAGCAAGTGCAATGATGGAATTGCCATCGATGATTTCTTTGACATAGGTGTAACATCCCTCGCGGCTGTGAACCGCATTGATGATATAACCATCATTTTTTTCATTCAGCATGGCAAGTGAAAAACTCAGTTTGCCACCCATCTCCTGAAAAGCATCATATTTCACAAGACCATACTTCTGGAAATTGAATTTCATTCGTTTGAAAATGGTATCAATGTTCCGCTCATTTGCTGCGTTGTTCTCAATCAGTTCATCCACCTGTTCCAGGCGATAGATCAGCGTATCCTCCAGAGACTTTGCATTTTTCCCTTTCATAAAGATAGCGTATCTCTTTTTCAACTTGCTCATCTGTACAATATTGATAATCACTAAGATCATCAAAATCACAATCACAACTGCCATACCAATGACAATATAATCTGAATCAATTCCTAAATATTGTTCAATCATTTTTATCTCCAAACATATGTTCTATTATTAATCTTCACGAATCGACTGGAATAAAGAGACAATTCTGTCCAACTCATCCTGCGTATAATACTCGATCTCAACCTTACCCTTTTGATTATCCTTTGGCACGATGGATACCTTCGTACCCATAATCTTTTTCATCTGCTCCTGGAGTTCTGTATAGATCGCTTCCAGACGGGGATCAATCTTGGGCTCTGGCTTCTTATCGTCTGCCTTTTCATTTTGCAAACGCTTAACTTCCTTTTCCACATCACGGACACTCAGCTTCTCATCAAATACGCGCTGTGCAAAATCATACTGTTTTTCCTTGTCCGTAATACCAAGAATCGCTCTGGCATGACCGGTGGAAATCATCTCATCAATCACCATCTGCTGCACACGCTCATCCAGTTTCAGAAGACGCATGGAATTGGTGACAGCCGTTCTACTCTTAGAGACACGCTCAGCCACTTCATCCTGTTTGAGATGAAATTCATCCAACAACTTCTTATAAGCAAGGGCTTCTTCAATCGGATTCAGATCTTCTCGCTGAATATTCTCAATCAATGAAATCTCCACGATTTCCTGCTCAGTCAGATTCATAATAATAACCGGAACTTCCTTAAGACCTGCCTTTTTCGCTGCACGCCATCTACGCTCCCCGGCAATAATCTCATAATACGAATCCTTACCATTCTTTACTTCGTGTACCCACAAAGGTGACAGGATGCCATGTTGCTTGATGGAATCTGCCAATTCCATCAACGCATCTTCATCAAATGCTTTTCGCGGCTGCTCCGCATTGGGTTCCACCTTATCAATACTGATCATCACCTTGGAATCTTCTGCAGGCTTGCTTGCTGTCGTCTCTTTTCCTTCTGCCGGTCTGCTGGGAATCAATGAGTCCAGACCTTTTCCCAATCCATTCTTCTTTGTCGCCATAATTTAGATATCCTTTCTCTCAATGATCTCTTTTGCTAAATTACGATAACTCTCTGCACCGGCAGATTTTGAATCATATAAATTAATCGGCAACCCGTGTGATGGTGCTTCTGCCAGACGAACATTTCTCGGAATAATCGTCTGATAAACCGTTGCATTCAAATTCTCCTTTACGGTATCTACAACATCCGATGACAGATTGGTTCTGGCATCATACATGGTAAATACCACGCCATCAATCTTCAGATTCGCATTCAATCTCTCCTGTACCAGATCAATGGTATGAATCAACTGACTGATTCCTTCCAACGCATAATATTCACACTGAATCGGAACAAGGATAGAATCTGCTGTGGTCATCGCATTTACTGTCAACATATTCAGAGATGGCGGACAATCAATGATGATAAAATCATAATCGTCACGTATGTAATCTACCGCATTCTTTAAAATGTACTCTTTCTCGTTGATTCCTAATAACTCAATCTCTGCGCCGGCCAGATTCACATTGGAAGGAATCAATAATAAATGATCAATACCATCTACTTTTACCATACTCTCTCTAATGGAGCATTCACCAAGCATCAGTTCGTAAACAGTATTCTCAACTTCTGTCTTATCAATGCCAAATCCGCTTGTGGTATTTCCCTGCGGATCTAAGTCAATCACTAATACTTCCTTTCCCATTTCCGCCAAACAGGCTGATAGGTTAATGGATGTCGTTGTCTTACCAACGCCACCTTTCTGGTTTGCAATTGCAATAATTCTTCCCATCTGTTTTTCCTTTCTCATTCTCTCTTCTTATCTCATTCGCACTTGCCATTATATCACTTTGCATATGGCATTTCTACTTGTTTT
>CAMAKU010000148.1 GCA_945836255.1 uncultured Roseburia sp.
CGGGAGTTCCCGGAGGCATATCGGGAGACACTTGTGGTGTTAGACGGAACGACGGGGCAGAATGCGCTGAATCAGGCAAAGGAGTTTGCGGAAGTTGCGGATTTGAGCGGTATTGTGCTGACGAAACTGGATGGCACAGCAAAAGGAGGAATCGCGGTTGCCATTCAGGCAGAACTGGGGATCCCGGTGAAATATATCGGTGTTGGTGAGACCATCGATGATCTGGAGAAGTTTGATGCAGATGAGTTTGTGAATGCATTGTTTTATGTGGAAGCAGAGGAGTAGAAGGAGAATAGAAATGCTGACATTGGATAAGTTTGAGGAAGCGAGTAAGATTGTTAGTGAAGTAACGCTGGAGACCAAATTAATTTACAGTGATTTTTTGAGTGAAAAGACGGGAAATCAGGTATATCTGAAGCCGGAAAATATGCAGTTTACCGGTGCCTACAAAGTGCGTGGTGCCTATTATAAAATCAGCACCTTATCTGCGGAGGAACGAAAGAAAGGACTGATTACCGCGTCTGCCGGCAACCATGCGCAGGGCGTCGCTTATGCTGCAAAGAAGTTCGGTGTGAAAGCAACCATCGTCATGCCGACCACAACACCTTTGATCAAGGTGAATCGCACGAAGAGTTATGGGGCGGAAGTGGTTTTATACGGCGATGTCTATGACGAGGCATGCAATAAAGCATACGAATTGGCAGAAGAGCATGGTTATACCTTCATTCATCCCTTTGACGATCTTGCAGTAGCCACCGGTCAGGGAACGATTGCCATGGAGATCTTTAAAGAACTTCCACTGGTGGAGTATATTTTGGTACCCATTGGTGGTGGCGGTCTTGCCACAGGAGTTTCAACGCTGGCCAAGTTATTAAATCCGAAGATTAAAGTCATTGGCGTGGAGCCGGCAGGAGCAAACTGTATGCAGGAATCTCTGAAAAAAGGAAAGGTGACTACGCTTTCGGGGGTCAATACCATTGCCGACGGCACGGCGGTTAAGACACCGGGAGAGCATATTTTCCCTTATATCCAGAAGAATCTGGATGACATCATTACGGTGGAGGACGATGAACTGATTGTGGCATTTCTCGATATGGTGGAAAACCACAAGATGGTGGTGGAGAATTCCGGTCTTCTCACGGTGGCGGCATTGAACAAATTGCAGGTGAAGGGCAAACGCGTGGTTTCAATCCTGAGTGGCGGCAATATGGATGTGATTACCATGTCTTCGGTGGTACAGCAGGGATTGATTTTCCGGGATCGTATTTTTACCGTATCGGTTTTGCTGCCGGATAAGCCGGGCGAGTTGGCACGGGTTGCGGAGACCATTGCCGCAGTGCAGGGCAATGTCATCAAATTGGAACATAATCAGTTTGTCACTACGAATCGGAATGCGGCGGTGGAACTTCGGATTACGCTGGAAGCATTCGGAACCGAGCATAAGAATCAGGTGATGGAGGCGTTGGAGAAAGGCGGTTATCAACCAAAGATCGTACGTACCAGCCTGTAATGACAAGATTACATATACGAACATGGTGTCAAGAAAAAAACCTTGACACCATGTTTTTTGTATTGTATAGTATACGAGGTGATGATATGAACGATAAAATAGAACAGGGTGATCTCTATGATTTCTACGGCGAATTATTAAATGATCATCAGAGAAGTATTTATGAGGATTTTGTATTAAACGATCTGTCCTTGGGAGAAATTGCTTCCGAGAGAGGTATCAGCCGTCAGGCGGTACACGATGTGATTCGCAGATCGACGAAGATTCTGGAAGAATATGAGGGCAAACTTCATTTGATTGCAAAGTTCGTTCATATCAAGGAAAAGGTCAGGACGATTGATGCACTGGTGCAGGAATCAGAACAAAAATGTACCGATGATGTCCTGTCGCAGATCTCAGCGATTTCCAATGAAATTCTAGAGGAGTTATAGTATGGCATTTGAAAGCCTTTCGGACAAACTGCAGAATGTGTTTAAGAATCTCCGGGGCAAGGGACGTCTGAGTGAAGAGGATGTGAAGTTAGCACTCAAGGAAGTCAAGATGGCGCTTCTGGAGGCGGATGTCAATTTTAAGGTTGTTAAGAACTTTATCAAGACGGTGCAGGAGCGTGCCATTGGCGCGGATGTGATGAATGGTCTGAATCCGGGACAGATGGTCATTAAGATTGTGAATGAAGAACTGGTCAACCTGATGGGTTCCGAGACCACAGAGATTGCGTTTTGCCCGGGACAACAGATTACGGTCATTATGATGGTGGGACTGCAGGGTGCAGGTAAGACCACAACGACAGCCAAACTTGCAGGTAACATCAAAAAGAAAGGCAAAAAGCCGCTTCTTACCGCGTGTGATATTTATCGACCGGCCGCCATCACGCAGTTGCAGATCAATGGCGAAAAGCAAGGCGTGGAGGTCTTCTCTATGGGAGATAAGAACAAGCCTGCCGACATTGCCAGGGCTTCCGTGGAGCATGCCAGAAAGAATGGCTTTAATGTGGTGATTCTGGATACCGCCGGACGTCTTCATGTGGATGAAGATATGATGAATGAGTTGACGGAGATTAAGAATGCTGTGGATGTGGCACAGACCTTCTTGGTGGTGGATGCCATGACCGGACAGGATGCAGTCAATGTTGCCGGTACCTTTGATGAGAAGGTAGGAATTGACGGCGTGATTTTGACGAAGTTGGACGGTGATACCCGAGGTGGTGCGGCACTTTCCATTCGTGCCGTAACAGGAAAGCCGATTTTATTCTGTGGTATGGGAGAGAAACTCGATGATTTAGAGCAGTTCTATCCCGATCGTATGGCGTCACGTATTCTTGGCATGGGAGATGTTCTGTCGCTGATTGAGAAGGCAGAGGCTTCCATTGATGAGGATAAGGCCCGTGATTTGTCACGCAAGATGCGCAAGGCGGAATTTGATTACAATGACTATCTGGATTCCATGGCTCAGATGAAGAAGATGGGTGGAATCAGCAGCGTCCTTGGGATGATGCCGGGGATGGTTCCGGGAATGAATCGTTCCCAATTGTCGCAGATTGAGGATTCCATTGATGATAAGAAGATGGCACACATAGAGGCGATTATCTTATCCATGACACCGGAAGAACGGGCGAATCCCAAACTTATGAATCCCAGCCGGAAGAAGCGATTGGCCCGGGGTGCAGGTGTTGATATTGCAGAAGTGAATCGTTTTATCAAACAGTTCGACCAGACACGCAAGATGATGAAGAAGATGCCTGGTATGATGGGTGGTAAAAGAGGAAGAATGAAAT
>CAMAKU010000149.1 GCA_945836255.1 uncultured Roseburia sp.
TTGCTAGAGTACTGCCAGATATCATCGCGTCCCTTATAGGTACACGTCGTATTATACTGAGCCACCCAGATAGAGATTCCACCATAACTTGATGGAGTCAGATAATTGGTCAACCAGTTCTTGTTGGCATAGACACCTGCCATATAACCGCTGTTCTGTACAGTTCTGCAGAATGCCATAACGATGGCATCACGCTCTGCTTGGGACAATGACAACTGTCTACTATCTTCCATGTCAATGTAGATTGGCAGGCTAACCCCACCATACTGGCTCACCTGCTGCACTGCCAATGAGGCCTCCTCTACTGCCTGTGCCTCATTCATGGCAATCGAATAAAAATATACCCCCACACGAACACCATTAGCTTTAGCGCCTTGGATGTTCTGAGCGAACTTCGGATCCACCGCAATATTACCCGAACTACCACGAAATCCACAACGAATGATTGCGAAGGACACTGCCGATGATGCCTGTGTCCAATCAATGTTCCCCTGCCACTTCGATACGTCAATGCCGAATCCACTGGTAAGGAGGACCCCATCAGAACCAAAATTATAAGTTGCACCATTGATTACCTGTGTTCCGGTCACCTTATTGCCGTTCTCATCAAAATAATAGCGATAGCCATCAATTTCCTGCCAGCCATAATAAATCGTCTCGGCCTCCTTTGTTCTTATATAGTAAGTTCCGGAAGGATTATAATTACGATAAGTCGCCTCTGTTCCATTCGTATCGACATATAATTTCTGACCATCCGACGTCGTCATTACCTTGTCTACGCCAACCACCACTACACTACAATTTGCAGATAACGGAAGGCCCGTTGTACTCGTCCCAGATACTGTAACTGTTACAGCAACATCGCTGCCAGTATTTCCTGCTGTAAGCGTATACATTCCCGCCGTACCGGACACAGATACCAATCCATTATCTGATATTACCTGAGGTTCTCCAGATAAACCACTAGTTTGAACGGTAATGCCCACTACGTTCGCATTGTTTACGCCGGAATAGAGTGTGGCCGTCTGATTGATTCCAACAGATGCAACTCCATCCGTACTCGGAACATCAGCAACACCACCCACGGTTGCCTCTACTATAGGTGTTGCCACCTGCGAATATTCTGCCGGTCTCGTCTCTGTATGACTTTCAATAAACTTAACAGTATTGGAAGGCGTCGCCTCAACCGGGACATTTCTCCCCCCACCTTGCACATCTCCAGCAGCTGCCGCTGACACGGTCTTATCAGCAATATTTTTCACAGCCTTGTACTCGATCTTATCTTTTACATTCACTGCCACTGCGTAGTCCGTAGCAGAATAATCATTGCCTTCCGTCGGAATATAACAAGCCACATAATCCCCCGGATCAATGGATTCAATATAGATCATACCATCACTATCATCATCACTGTATGTCTGTGCATCCACCGTATTCAGTACTTCTGTGTAAGCAGCAATTGCCTCTTTTTTTTCAATATACAACTGCTCTAACGGGCTGAGTGCCTCTCCGGTAACCGAGGATACTTCTACTTTTTTCTGTTTCGAGGTTTCCTTTGCAGAATCCGTTTTATCTGATGTCTGCTGATTCATATCCCCTGACAATTCTGAAACATCTGATATCTGTCCATCCGACTGCGTCGCTCCCTGCCCTTCCGCCTCAGCCATCTTCGTCTCTGTAATCTTAGCATCCACATCGGCAATCTTCTGTACGGAATCAGCGACCTCAGCCTGCTTATCTGCAGGTACCAATTTCACTTGAAACGACACGCCACTTACTTTTTGCTGATCTGCCCCTTTCATAATCAGCGTCAGATCTTTCTCAATAGACTCTCCTTCCAGATAACAATCTGTAAATGTCGGAATATCGACCACTTCTGTCTTGGATTCCTTCCCTTCGGTCTTCTTTGCCACTGTCTCCTCCGGTCTGGTTGAGTGCCACGCATATACACCTAGGCCAACACCTGCCACTGCAACAACCAACACACTGAGAATCGTAATTAACTTTTTGTTACTTAGTAATGCTTTCATTTCTTTTGTCAGTCCCTCTTTATGTTTAATCTCATCTTCATGCCACACTCAAATGCAATAACAGACTTATATGCTAATCCAACGTCCTGTCCACTGGACAATCCAAGTCAGATGTTTATCGCCAGATATCATGACACCAATCTGATATTTGGAATTTTCCAAGTCTAACTTTGTTCGGTCCACAAGTACCTCAAATCCAACATTTCCAAATCTGCTATTATAGATTCTTCGCACCTCATCACACACAAAACGTTTTACTTCCACACGATAACACTTACCAGATTGTCCTCTTAAAACTACAAATAATTTTCTCTTGCTATCAACGCGCAGGTTGCCTGCATAGAACCACCCACTCACACGTACCTCTGTGTCTAAGTCATCCACCTCATTAATACATGCCATAAATTCATTGGGCTTTGTATCGGAATCTATCACATACTCCTGCATTTCACTTGGGTCTTGCAATGGCAACCGCACGTCATTTCTTTGTATCTGAAGATCAAAGGAAATATTATATCCACCCAGATTACTATTATAAAATGGATCATATTTTTCATACCGAGGATGGTTGGAATATAATTTGTTTCGTTCCATAGCCAAACGTACCATCTTGGAATTATCCTGACTATCCAGGCCACGACTAACAGATTCGTAATGATACATCACAACATCATTTCGACACACATTATAGTAGCCCGCTTCAACCAATTTAAAACATAGGTCTATGTCATTATAAGCCACCGGTAATTCTTCATCAAATCCACCAATTTGCTCAAACTTAGCACGTGCTACAAGAAGACATGCTCCCGTCACTGCCAACCAATCATATTCCACTCTATTTCGACAAAAATAATATGATTGTTTATCATCCATATGGCTAAAAGCATGCGACGGACCACAGGCTAAGTTGAGTACTCCATCATGCTGTATGTCGGTAGAATTCGGATATAATAATTTCGCTCCTACAGCACCCACATGACTTTGCGCCGCGTGACCCACAAGCCTAGACAGCCAACCCTTATGAAGTATACCTATGTCATCATTAAGGAACAGATAATACTGACCTGTCGCTTTTTTAGCGCCCAGATTGCACATCGCAGAGAAATTGAATGTTCTCCTCTCATATACATAGATAATATTTTTATGCTCAATATATTGTCTAATCTTTTCCTGTGTTTCCTGTGAACTTCCATTATCCACCAGCACAATTTCATAATTGGGAT
>CAMAKU010000150.1 GCA_945836255.1 uncultured Roseburia sp.
CCGTGCTATAAGTGTACTATAACACGTAGTACACTTAGGAAGGAGGGATATCATGATCCAGTTGAATTATCGCGATTCGAGACCAATCTATGAACAGATTCGTGACGGTCTCAAGCGACTGATTATCACTGGTGCCGTCGGTACCGACGAACGGCTTCCTTCGGTTCGCGAACTCGCCAGCCAATTAGCGATCAATCCCAATACCATTGCGAAAGCGTTTAAGGAACTGGAACAGGAAGGCTATATTTACACCATTGCCGGGCGTGGCAGTTTTGCCGCAGGCCGCCAGGATGTGGGTGCAGGGAGGAATGAGGAGTTGTTAGAAAAATTTGATGAATTAGTAAAGGAATTATTATATCTCAGCGAAGATAAAGAACAGTTGAAACAACGTATTGATCAACTTGCGAAAGGTGGTGCCACAGATGATTCAAGTAAATGATGTTTCCAAATCGTTCAACGGCGTACCGGCACTGTCCCATTTACAGATGCACGTGCCCAAGGGTTCCATCTATGGTCTGGTGGGGCCAAACGGCGCCGGAAAATCTACCATTATCCGACATCTCGTAGGCACATACCGCCAGGATGCCGGACAGATTCTGATCAATGGAGAGCCTGTGTGGGAAAATGCAGCCATCAAGGCGCAGATTGCTTTTATTCCCGATGACATTTTCTATTTTGCTCAGGCCAATACCCTGGACATGATGAAATATTACAGCGGATTGTACCCAACCTTTGATGAGCATTTCTTTTATCAGATTTGCAAGTGCTTTCCCATGCTCAATCTCAAGCGGCCGATTCGCTCCCTTTCCAAAGGAACCATCAAACAGGTGGCATTTGTATTGTCGCTGGCCTGTCGCCCCGAACTGCTGATTCTGGACGAACCGGTGGATGGGCTTGATCCTGTGATGCGTCGGCAGATCTGGAGTCTGGTCATGGGCGAAGTGGCCGACCGTCATATGACCGTCTTCGTCTCCTCCCATAATCTGCGGGAATTGGAGGACGTCTGCGATCATGTGGGAATTATGAATCAGGGGCACCTGCTCATCGAGCGGTCTTTAGATGATCTGCAAAGCAGCATCACCAAGATTCAGGTTGCCTTTGAAGACGACATGCCGCCGATTCCGGAGGGCATCGAACTGCTGCACAAGATTACCAACGGTCGTGTGTCCACATTGATTTTAAAAGGCGAGCCCCAGGAGGCACAGCGCAAAATGGAAGCATTGCATCCGCTTTTTATTGATATCCTTCCTCTGACTCTGGAGGAGATCTTTATTTATGAATTGGGAGGTGAACATTATGGCGTCAAAAACATCATTTTTTAATCCAACCATATATAAGAAAAATATGACACGGTATCTTGCATTTCCCATTGTATACTTTGTATTTCTTATGATTGCCATTCCGGGGGTATGCGTTGTGGGGCGAATCCGTGCCAATACCTACCCCGGTGTTTATGACTATATGTTGGAGCATCATTCCGATTTCGCCAATGCCATCATGCGCCAATGCGTTCCGCTTTATGTGGCTATCTATATGATTCTTGTCACGCTGGCTGTATTTTCCTATTTGTACCAGTCCCGCAGCGCCAATATGATGCACGCCTTTCCGGTAGACCGCAGGACACTGTTTTTTACCGGGATCTGTTCGATACTGACCATGGTATTGGTACCACAACTGCTGGTTGCCATCATTACCACCATCATCGCCGCCGGTTATGGTGCTGCGTCCGTGATCTGGATTGTCTGGTACTGGTTCCTATGCATGAGCGGCTATGCGCTTTGTTTTCTCGGCATTGCGGTCTTTACAGCAATGGTCAGCGGACAACTGGTCACCAACTTTATCTTTTACTGGATTTTTAACCTCATGTTTCTGGCCGGAGAATTTGTCATACGTTCGCTGCTCTCCTTCCTTTGTTTTGGAATGAACGGCTGCGACACCGGACAGACCTCGCTGTTATGCCTCACGCCCATTGCCTATCTGCAAAACCATACGGATTTGAAGGTGAACGAAGCGACTTACAGCGTTTATCACATCACCGGTTCGGCGCTTCTGACACTGCTGGTATATGCACTGGTGGGTGTGGCGCTGACGGCCCTGGCTTACCTGTTTTATCGCAAAAAACAAATGGAGACTGCAGGCGATTTTATCACCATTCCTTTTTTCAAACCGGTATTTACCATTGGAATGTCCTTCTTCCTGTCCGTATTGCTGGCGACCATCACCGGATATGCCTGTATCGACATTCTTCCCGCAGACGCCAATGCCGTCTTTTTGATTACACTGTTTCTGTGCATTGTGTTCTATGGAATCGTGTATTTTATTGCGCAAATGCTGATTGACCGCACAACACGTGTTTTTAGCAAAAAACATTGGGTGACCTGCGGTGCATACAGTCTCATTGTCGTCTTCTTTCTGTTGCTGGTGCGCTTTGATGTGTTTGGCATGGAAGCAAAGGTTCCCGAGGCCCCACAGGTTGCAGCGGTTCGCGTAAATCTTATGTCCGCCAATTACGTTCTGACAGACCAGCAGGACATCGAAGTCGTCACGGATATCCATGAAAAAATCGTCGACAGCCGTCCCACCATGCGACCGTTCCAATATCATACCACAGAACCGTATGTGCCTCTGAGTATGACCTATTATTTGAAAGACGGTACTACGATTGAGCGCTATTACCGATTGTGCAGTTATGAGAATCGAGAAGATACCTATCAGTTGCTGTGTCAGGATTTGGTCGCCCTGCTCAATGACCCCGAACTCATCAAACAGCATCTGATTTCTCCCAATTATGAGGAGATTACACTGACGGATTGCGAGATAACCCGATATGTAACATTGGAAGAAGCGGAAGCCTCTTATGAGGAAAACGCGGAGCAATCACTGGCATCCTACGATGAACTCGATCCGCCCACCTCCTTCACCCAGGAACAACTGTCTGCATTGTATGCGGCATTCCTACAGGATATTGACGAAGGGAATTATAAGGTGGTGTCCCTCAACGGAAACGACACCTTCTATACCAATGAACTCCATTTCGGGTTCACTTCACCCACACCGGTGGTTCGTGATGACGGGCAATACCGCGGGCACATATCCACCAATCGGCTGACCGATTATTACAACGGTGCCCTGACCAACATGAACGAGACGGAATTATTTACGGAAATCAGTTGGGACCTTTACCTTTATCTGACGCCTGAGTGTGAGCATACCGTAGCGGCTCTGATTGACATGGG
>CAMAKU010000151.1 GCA_945836255.1 uncultured Roseburia sp.
TCAGAATATTTATCCTATTGCAAGCACAACGTCCATTTTCCTCGTCGCCCTAACAAAGAAAAGCCCAGGTGCGCATCCACCCGGGCATACTCATATGCATATCCACATGTCGCATCACATCACGCGACCATCCATTAGTAAATTCTCCGCACTGCCAGAATCGGGCTATAATTTACATTGGTATATGTAATACCGGAACTGGTATTCAGCGCATTGACAATCGTACCATTACCAGTATAAATACCTACATGACCGCTGTAGCACACAATATCGCCAGCCTGCATAGAATTCACATCAACACCATATCCAACGCTTCGCATTGCACTGGAAGAATGGGGAAGTCCTACACCGAAGGCAGAATATACACTCATAACAAATCCGGAACAATCCGTTCCATTCGTCAGACTGGAACCGCCATAGACATAGGGGTTGCCCACAAACTGTGACGCATAACTAACCACTGCTGCTCCGCCGGAACCACTGGGAGCCGAATAAGAAGATCCGCCTGTATAGTAAGAACCGCTGGAGCGCTTAGAGGATGCTGCTGCGGCAGCTTTACGCTCTGCCTCTTCCTTGGCAAGACGTCGAGCTTCTTCTTCCTTTGACTCTGCTACCGTATAGTCTGTAGACAAGGTAACGAACTCCAGAGATACATAGCCTTCATAATCTAATAAAGAAACCTTAACCCAGCCGGTATCTGCCATGGACTCATCTACAACCACAAGGTCATCTCCCTCGGGAACCATGCCCAGAACCGAAGACTCCGTGGTAGCCTCTTCTCTGACATACAGTGTCTGTGTGGTAACCGTAGCCAGTCTGGTAGAAACAGACTTGGCAAGTTCTTCATCACCAACAACCACAAATTCACACTTTACATATCCGGAACAATTACCGGAGGTAATCTGATACCAGTCACCTTCCGTAGCCTGTACCGTAGCGGCAGAGTTGTTATATAACTTACCAACAATCTCGCCCTCCTCACTAGGCGTGCTTCGGATATTCACATAATTATCAACCTGCGCAATTGCCACACCCGCATATTCTGACTGGGCAGACTGCTCAACAACTGCGGCATTATTATCGTTGACATCCGAAGTCTGCTTTGCAGATGCTTCAGATAAAATATTCGCAACGGTCAATGAAACACCGGATAAGGTGGAATAGGAATTCGATGCCACTGTGGCCGTATCGGTAGATGACATACCGACAACACCGGCTACCGGAGCCGCCAATGCAGTAAAGGAAACTGTACCAAGCACAGCGCCCGCAGCAATCGCATAAGATACCTTCTTCATTCGATCTCGGTTCATTGTATCGTAATCCTCCATTTAACATACATTTGTTACAAAATTGTTACATCACTTTTGTCATTATAGCAAAGGGATGTTGCCCTGTCAACCCCTTGCTCTTTTCCAAAAAATGGTTTTTTCGCCGTTTTGACGGCGTTTTTCTCATGTTCACACTTTTTTCATAATTGTTACATGTGATAAAGATATCGCTCCACCGATGTAATGGCGTTGGCTCCATCTGCCGTAGCGGTGATGACCTGACGCAACTGTTTGGTTCTGCAGTCACCGGCAGCAAAAATGCCCGGCACACTGGTGGCACCATCCTCACCTGCCACCAGATACCCCTGCTCATCCATCTGTGGAAGCCCTTCCATTTGTCCGGTATTGGGCACAATACCGACGGCAATAAAGATCCCCTGTACCGGAAGTTCTTCTCGTGTCTGTTCTTTCTTATTATATATAAGTAATTTCTCTACCATATCTTCGCCGACAATCTGCTCCACCTCGGTATCCATGTGACAGACAATCCGATCTGACTGTGCCACCTGATTCTGCAACACCTTGGCTCCACGAAACGCATCCCGACGATGAATCAGATGTACTTTGCTGCAGCCCCGTGCCAGAAAAAGTGCATCCTCCAATGCCACATCTCCGCCACCCACAACAGCCACTTCCCGATTCTTAAAGAAAGCGCCGTCACATGTGGCGCAGTAGGACACGCCCATCCCACATAATTCTTCCTCCCCGGGAACGCCCAGTTGCCGGTGTGAGGCACCCATGGCGAGCACGACACTCTTCGTCTGATATTCCTCTCCATCGGTAGACACGATCTTGTAATCCCCGCAGTCCCGGAGCCGGGTGACGGTAGCCGTAACGAATGCCACCTGCTGTTCCTCCGCATGGGCGCGCATCTTCTGCCCCAGTTCCATACCACTAATCTTCGGGAGTCCTGGATAATTATCTACCTCATAGGTGTTCAGAATCTGTCCACCGCTCAGCGGATTCTTCTCGATCACCAGCGTGGACAAGGCTGCTCTTTTTGCATAGATTGCGGCAGACAAACCTGCCGGGCCACTTCCTATTATAATAACGTCATACATTTGATTATCTCCTAACCTTGTTATTTCACATATTCTGTGTCATAATAAAGACACTAGGAACCACATAATTTGTGGCAGTTATAACAGCGGACACAAAAAGAGAGGAGGGACGGACCATGATGAATCTCCCATCCGTATCCACGGGCATGATTGCGCAATCCGGCGCATTGCAACAGATTGGCATTTCCATGTTGGGGAAGCAACTTGATACCTTTGAAGCCAACGGCACCATGCTGGCGTCCTCTCTGGCCTCCATGCCATCCCCTTCCTTAGAAGCATCCGTCAATCCGTCCGTGGGCGGCAACATCGATCTGCGCATCTAAACACTGTCCGGATGCACAGCAGACAAAACGCCAAGAAAAAGAACCGATTCTGGTTCTTTTTCTTTTGTCTTTCTTATCCTCTTGTCTCTTATGCTTCCTTGAGGGCGATGGCTTCAATCTCCAGCATCACATCCTTGGGAAGTCTTGCAACTTCCACGCAACTACGGCTGGGGAACGGTTCGCTGAAATACTGTGCATATACTTCATTAATCGCACCGAAGTCGTTCATTTCCTTGATGAATACCGTGGTCTTTACCACCTGATCCATACCGGTTCCGGCCGCCTCCAGCAAATGCTTCATATTCGTAAACGCCTGCTCTGCCTGTGCGACCGAACCCTCCGGGATATTCCCCGTTGCCGGATCCACCGGAATGATGCCTGATGTGTAAACCATTCCATTGACTTCAACGGCCTGAGAATAAGGGCCGATGGCTGCAGGTGCCTGATCTGTTGCGATAACCTTCTTCATAATACTTGTCCTTCTTTCTTTCGGATTCCT
>CAMAKU010000152.1 GCA_945836255.1 uncultured Roseburia sp.
GATGGTGGAAATCAGTCGGCCCACCACCAGAAATCTACGATCACTCTGGGATGCGATGCAGGTGGATAAGACCAACAATCGATCATCACTCGTAATCTGTACACCTTCGCGCACATGTGTAATGTTGCTTCCCTGCGCCTGACACTCTGCCAGTGCATCCGCAAAAGCATACATCCCCGCCTCCGTCTTGACATCAAACTGGGACGGCAGATAATCATCGTTATAATTATACACACCGATGATCTCATAGGTGTAGTATGCCTGGGCAGTCTCTACTGACATGACCGTGTGCTGTTCAAAAAATTCTTCCTCGTCAAACAGATGCAGCGAACCAAACATGGTGTCAGCACGCATATCATGACCATACAGAATCGTGATCCGGTCACTCATATCCACACTGTTACAGGCATTGGAATAGATCGCACCGGACACCGACTCAGCGTGGTTACTATCATGTGTCAGATAGTAATTATCCTCTTGGGACTGTAACACCGGATAATCCACCACCGTACCCGGCACATTGACCCACGCGTAAATCTCCGGATTCATCTCATGCAGTGCTGCGAAATCATGCTGCGGAGAGGCCTTTGGCGTCTTGTCATCCTTTTCCTGCCGCATCTGCTCATACTGCTGTTCTGCCAAATCAATCCGATACTGTTGATAAAAATAAATGCACAAAAGGATCGCAGCCACCACCAGAAGTAGTACGCTGAAAATATGAATTTTTCTCATGTGCGTTATACTGCCATGTGATTTCTGTGCCATCTCTTTTGTGCATCTCCTTTCCGCAATGAACCGGATCTTAAATCATCTCAAGAATCTTTTTGGCATCTGTAAGGTACGGATTCTCCACCGCATAAATGCGCCCCTGATCTGCTGCCTGAGCGAATTGCTGATCCATGGGCATCTTACCTAAAAGATTGATGTTCAGATCCCCGGCAATCTCTGCAATGTGGCTGTCACCGTAAATATGAATCTCCTCGCCGCAGTTAGGACATTTTACATAACTGTAATTCTCCACTACTCCAAGCACCGGGATTCCCATCATCTCTGCCATATGATATGCTTTCTTAACGATCATCTGCACCAATTCCTGTGGTGATGTGACAATGATAATACCGTCCACGGGCAGTGACTGAAATACCGTCAGCGGAACATCGCCGGTTCCCGGAGGCATATCCACAAACAGATAATCAATATCACCCCACTGCACATCCGTCCAGAACTGCTTCACAGCTCCGGCAATCACCGGGCCACGCCATACCACCGGCTGCTCCTCATCCTCCAGCAACAGATTGATGGACATTACCTTCGTGCCGTCTTCCGCCTCAATGGGGAACGTACCGTTGTCGTCTCCTACTGCCGGTCCGTGGATCCCGTACATCTTAGGAATGGACGGTCCCGTAATATCTGCGTCCAAAATTCCTACTCGATAGCCTGCTTTTGCCATCATTGATGCCAGCGATGAGGTGACAAACGACTTACCCACGCCGCCTTTACCACTGACAATACCAATTACATGCTTGATCCGTGCATTGGGATTGGCCTCCTCCAGAAAAGATGTCTTCTGCTGACCTGCAGAGGCACATCCTTCACAACTTTCCTTAGAACATGTGGATGCCGATGCGCATCCTGACTTTGTTTCTTCCATTTGGTTTCCCTCCATGATAATTATTTCTATGATTAGTTAATTTGTCTTTTCTATACGATTGTCGCCACATTTCTAGTGATTTTCATCCGCTGTCCCCTGCTGCTTGCGCGCAAAAATATCACGCAGCGATTCGGTATAAGGTGCTCTGGCGATACCGTATTCCGTCACGATGCCGGCAATCAGGCTATGATCCGTGACATCAAACGCCGGATTGAACACCTTGACGCCCTCTGGTGCCATGCGGTTCTCATACCACATCTCGGTCACTTCCTGTGGCTTGCGCTCTTCAATGACAATGTCGTCTCCCGTGGGTGTATCCAGATCAATGGTGGATGTAGGCGCACAGATATACATGGGCACGCCATACTGCTGTGCCACTGCCGCCACCACCGAGGTCCCAATCTTATTGGCGGTATCACCATTGGCGGCCACACGGTCGCACCCCACAAAAATAGCATTGACCCAGCCATTTTTCATCACCATGGCTGACATATTATCGCAAATCAACGTGGTATCTACACCGGATTCCTGCAACTCAAACGCCGTCAGACGCGCCCCCTGCAAAAGCGGTCTGGTCTCATCACAGAATACGCGCAAATGGTATCCTTGCTCCTCTGCCAGATAGATGGGTGCCGTGGCCGTACCATAACGTACCGTCGCCAGTTTGCCTGCATTGCAATGGGTCAGAACACCATCCCCCGGCTTCAACAGACTCACACCATATGCTCCAATCTGATGACATACCCAGATATCCTCATCACGTATGGCAAGCGCTTCCTGATGCAACGCCTCCACAATCTGCGAAATAGTATCTTTGTCATGGCTGACAACCACTGCCTCCATGCGCTTTAGTGCCCATGACAGATTCACTGCCGTGGGTCGGGAAGAATCCAAAAATTCTTTGTCCCGACAAAATGCAGCATAAAATTCATCATAGGTTACCGCGTCATAACGGGATGCCAATACATACATCCCCATTGCCGCCGCCACACCGATGGCCGGTGCGCCTCGAACCTGCAGCAGATAGATCGCATCCCAGATCTGCTGTGCCGTTGTTAGATGCAGCAACTCCACAGAATAAGGAAGTTTGGTCTGGTCAATAATCACCACCGCGCGTTCCTGCTCGTCCAGAGCCACCGTATCCAAATCCATAATATGAATTCTGTCTTCTATTTTATTTTCCTTCATTTCATCATCCCCTATTCTTATCTATTGTACTGAATTTCCCCTGATTATACAAATGTGTTCCCCGGAAAATGCAAACAAATACAATCCTGCACAGCAAAACAGGCCGACAGTTTCCTGCCAGCCCGTTTCTATGAAAATAAGAAATATGGGAAAACAATGAGAACCCATGATTAGATGTACGGCAAGACGCTTCCATGCTTGCATGGCCAAGTGGCTTGCTGTGCATCTAATTCTGTGGGACGAATGTCCCACAGCGTGATATTCTGCGTCGCAGAATATCACGCCTGGGTCTTATTGTATGTAAGACACGTGAGGGTCTTATTGTATGTAAGACACGTGAG
>CAMAKU010000153.1 GCA_945836255.1 uncultured Roseburia sp.
TCTGGGAATGACACTGATTCCGATTGCAACGATTTGCGGGATGTTTTTTTTGTTGCGAAAAAAATATAAAATTGACGAGACAGAATATGCGCGCCTTGTGGAGGAACTCGATCACAGGAGAGGGTAGGTAATAGAAAGCAGGTTTTGGTTTCAAAAGAATACAGATTTCGCATACTTTAGACTGGATGTATTGTCGGTGACTTGGTAAAATAGAGAAAAAGTGAGCATGCAGCAGCGTGCGATGGAAAAAGAGGACAGACAATGAACAGAGAGGCGATATACAGCGACGAGACCAGCAGTTATGTATCTCCCATGGAGCCGGAACCGAATGAGGAAGTGACGATTCGTCTGCGCGTGGCGCATGGCATGGCGATGCAGATTGCCTTGATTTCTTCGGACCGTTCGTATCCCATGATACTCCAAAAAGCAGGGGATCGTTTTGACTATTATGTGACAAAGATTCGGCTGGGGGAGGAACCCTTTTCCTATTATTTCTCCATTCAGCAGGGAGAGGAACAGTGCTACTTTGACAAGTTCGGTGTCAGTGATACGGTGCGCCCGGAGTATCTGTTTTGCGTCATCCCCGGATTTGCCACACCGGATTGGGCAAAAGGGGCTGTGATGTATCAGATTCTGGTGGATCGATTCCGTAACGGCGATCCGTCCAATGATGTGCTGGACAATGAATATCATTATATCTGTACTATGAGCCGTCAGATTCGTGATTGGGACCAGTTACCCAACGCAGATTTTGGGGTGGCAGAGTTCTACGGCGGTGATCTGGAAGGGGTGCGCAGTAAGCTGCATTATCTGAGAAGTCTTGGTGTCGAGGTGATTTATTTTAATCCGCTTTTTGTGTCGCCATCGAATCATAAGTATGATATTGCAGATTATGATCATATTGATCCACATTATGGGAAGATTGTGAAGGATGAAGGTGAGGTTCTGCCGGATGGCGAGTACAACAATGCTCGGGCAGAGCGTTTTATCTGTCGTGTGACGGATAAGGAGAATCTGGAGGCATCCAATCGTTTTTTTGCCGATTTTATAGCGGAGGCGCATGCAAAAGGGATCCGCGTCATCTTGGACGGCGTTTTCAATCATTGCGGATCATTTAATAAATGGATGGATCGTGAGGGAATCTATCGCGAGGATCACGGCTACCAGCCGGGGGCTTATCAACAGGCAGACAGCCCGTATCGTTCTTATTTCTCTTTTCAGGATGAGAACCAGTGGCCACAGAATGGCAGTTATGAAGGCTGGTGGGGGCATGACACATTACCCAAACTCAACTATGAAGGCTCCCCGGAATTGTATGACTATATTCTGGAGATTGGGAAAAAATGGGTATCGCCGCCGTATAACGCTGATGGGTGGCGCCTGGATGTGGCGGCGGATCTGGGACACAGTCCGGAATGCAATCATCAGTTTTGGCAGGATTTCCGCCAAGCAGTCAAGGAAGCGAATCCGGATGCTATTATTCTGGCAGAACATTACGGCGATGCCTCCTCCTGGCTGGGAGGTGATCAGTGGGATACGGTCATGAATTACGATGCATTTATGGAGCCGATATCATATTTTGTCACCGGAATGGAGAAGCATAGTGATGCGTATGAACCGGCGGCACAGGGAGACAGTGAGCGTTTTGAAAATGCTATGCGCCATTTTATGACGCGTTTTTGCGCCCCGTCCTTGTACTGTGCCATGAATCAGTTATCCAATCATGATCATTCCCGATTTCTGACCCGGACGAACCACAAGGTGGGTAGGGCGGCGCAACTGGGGGTAGAAGCGGCGTCTGAAGATATCAATATACCGCTGTATAAAGAGGCGGTTCTGATGCAGATGACGTGGCCGGGAGCGCCTACCCTTTACTATGGGGACGAGGCCGGTGTCTGTGGGTTTACGGATCCGGATAATCGTCGTACGTATCCCTGGGGACATGCAGATTATGAGTTGCTGGATTATCACAGAGATATGATTATGGTGCATAAGTGCAGCAGTGCGTTGCGGCGCGGATCCTTTAAGTTTCTGACCCGCGACCGGAATATGATTAGTTATGGGCGGTTCGATGAGAAGGAACGCTACGTGGTAGCGGTGAATGTAGGAACGGATACGTTGCAGGTGAATATTCCGGTCTATCTGGCGGAAGTGGAAGATGGCGTGATGTTGCAGGCGATGTTGACGAATCCCACCGGCTATTCCATTATGCCGATGAAGTATATGGTGGAGGACGGCGTACTTTCTCTGGAACTTCCGGCATATACCGGAATGGTCTTAAAGCAGGAAGTATAGGGGAATCATAATATGAGGACGAGAGAGGAAGCACTGGCCTACGGTTTGTCGTTTCCGGATACCTATCAGGAGGCGCCGTTTCATGATGACAATTGGCAACTGGTGCGTGTGAAGTCAAATAAAAAAGCATTTCTGTGGACCTATGAGCGTGATGGGTACATCAATCTCAATGTCAAGGTGGACCCCCAGTGGCGGGAACTATGGCGCAACACTTATACGTCGGTTGTGCCGGGGTGGCATCAGAATAAGGAGCATTGGAATACCATCATTTTAGATGGCAGCATTCCGAGGGATGAGATCTGCCGTATGATTGCCGAGAGTTATGATCTGGTGGTGGATTCCCCCACGCAACGGATTTATCAGGCACTCCGGCGTATTCCCTGTGGCAAAGTGGCTACTTATGGGCAGGTGGCTGAGATGGCAGGTAATAAAAAGATGTGCCGCGCGGTGGGGAACGCGCTCCATAAGAATCCCGATCCCCAGAGGAATCCCTGTTTCCGCGTAGTGAATGCCAAAGGGGAATTGGCAGGGGCGTTTGCGTTTGGCGGCGCAAACGAACAGGAACGTCTGCTTCGGGCGGACGGCGTGGAAGTGGTGCAGGGCAGAGTGGACCTGGCAAAATATGGTATGACGCCGGAGGAAGTGCGTGAAAGAATTTCTTGCGCATGTGAAAGCACTGTGTTATAATTTCAAATTGTCAGGACGAGACAATCGGTTCTGGTATGGGTGGTTTCCCGAGTGGCCAAAGGGGACAGACTGTAAATCTGCTGCATCTTGCTTCGGTGGTTCGAATCCACCACCACCCATTTGAACGAACTTCACTAACGTTCGTTCTCACTAAGGGTCAAGTACGTATCGCACGTAAGA
>CAMAKU010000154.1 GCA_945836255.1 uncultured Roseburia sp.
ATCCGGTATCGATCATGTAGTTACGGTATTTCGCCGGTAATGATACACGATTAACCAATCGCGTCTTCTTCGCCCGCGCAATCTCGTGCGCCGTCCACTTCTTCAGGGCATCATAATTTTCACGAATCAGTTCCACATCCCCATAGCGCTGCTGCAAACGATAAGGAACAATTTCAAAGGAGTCCGACCATCCGATGCCTCCGTCCGTTTCAATCTTTCCTCCCAATGTTGCCTTTTGGCCAGCCGGTGTAGGCTTCGGTGCCACCTGTGGGATAACACCATCAGCAAACTGTCCTGCCGCCTGTTCGCGAATCCACTTCGCATAGACACTATAACAATCCATCAGATACATGGCTGTATGAATGTAGGCCTGTGCATCTCCGGAATATCCCGACTTTTCTCTGGTGGGACAGTCGGTAGGCACATCCACGAAGTTCCCCTTCATTGACCACAGCGCATTGTGGAATAATTGATTTACATCTTCATTACCACAGGTAAACTGCGCTGTTGTACGGATATCCGAGTAGATTGCCACTGCGGTAAATGCCTCCGGCGCAATCTCAAAATCTGCTTCTACCTTAACATAGCGAAATCCCATATATGTCTTTGTGGGATGATAGGTATTTCTTCCATCCTTACAGGTGTAATGTACTTCCTGCTTGACGGCTTTTCTGGGATTCTGGAAATTTTTCGTTGTAAAATTACCTTCTCCGTCTAATGCTTCTCCATGGGTAAGGGTCATTTTTTTGCCCGCCTGTCCCATGAAATCCAGATAGACATAACCTACAATGTTCTGCCCAAAATCAAGCACTTTCTCATGGTTTGGCACATCAATCCACTTCGCCTGAAACCGCTCGTGCTCCACCACCGGAACCGTATCCACCGGAATCAGATTGTCATATCCGTAATCTACGACCCGGACATCATGCATTCCCGGCAAAGCTTCCTTTGTGGCATCATACTCCTCACCGTCCATAAAATCATTGTAGCCGATAGGCCCCTCCTGCGTTGCACGCCAATGATCGTCCGTAATACACACAATCTCACCGGAAACCTCCAACTGCGCCAACAATGCCACATCTGTTCCGTATACATTTTTTGCCTGATCAAAAGCCATAGAACCACGATACCAGCCATCACCCAGGGATACGATCAATACATTTTCACCCTCCTGCAAAAACGATGCTACCGGTATGGTCTCCACCATCAGACGCTTATCATACTGCTGTGTCCCGGGCATCAGACAATGATCACTGATTTCCTGCCCGTTGAGAAACAGATTCATCAGACCATGACAGGTTGCATACAGATATGCTCCCTGCGCAAGCGCTGCCTCTCGTTGTTCGGCTGAAATGGTAAATACGGTACGCAGATAACTTGCTCTCTGCCGCGTGGTTCCATCATGCTTCGGTTCCGGGTTAATCCACTTTGCTTTCCAATCATTCTTTGCAATCCCTGTAATCACGGTAAGTTCCGCCGGTTCGGATGCAACGCCATTCTCATCCCAGACCGTAACGATTATCTGTGCTTTTGTCTTCGGTGGGATGGCCTGCGCAAAAATATGCTCCATACCATTGCTTTGCTTCCTGCCGCTGGATGCCAACGGCTTTCCCCCACAATCGGTAATCGTGACTTCATAAGCACTCTGACTAATACCACCCTCCAGTGTCCAACGAATATGCAGATGATTTCCATCAATTCCGATGGGCTGTGTCAAATGATTGACCTGTAAATTTGTAATTCTCATGCGAACCTCCCAATTTCTTTCTGCTTCTAAATCATCGCAGAAAAAATCTCTCCTTTTATCTGTTGTCTCTATCTTATAATAGAAACCTTTATGATAAAAAGAGAGATTATTAGTTAAAAAATATGGCAATATGAAACTACTGGTGCGGTCCGACCTCACGATAGGTAAGAGGTGTCATATGATATTTCTTTTTGAACAAGCCAATAAAATAGGAGGGGTCTTCATAACCCACATGGTCAGCAATATCATCCACACTCAGATTCGTATGTAACAGAAGTTCTGCAGCTTTTTCAACCCGCATCATCTGAATGTATTTTAAAATCGTGGTTCCCATCTTCTTTTTGAAAATACGATTGAGATAGGTTTTTGAGAAATGAAATTCCCGGGCAACATCTTCCAGCGAAATTCTCGCATAATGGTTCTGTATAAAAAGCAGGATCTTTGCTATCTGCTCCCCATTCTTTCCCAGATAATCCGACAGTTCAATGTCATCACAATCCTTAATCAGTTCCAGAAAAAAGATGCTCAGATAATGATCGCAGATCTTGGAACTGTACGAACTGGCGTCCAAATAAGAAACCATAAGATCCAATAATTTGTCTTGGATCTGTACACTGTTCTGATTACGGAATGTCATGTATGCTCCGGTATCTTCGGAGAAAAGAATCTGACAAAAAAACGCATAGAGCAGATTGTCCGACGGTATGTCACCCAGAAACGTCTTTTCAAACGTAAACTTATTGATAACAATATTCACCATTGTACTATCATCGTAAATTTCCAACTTATGCTGCATACCCGGCGGGATAATCAAAAGATCCCCTGCCCGTAATTCCACGCTCTCTTCTTTCTTCCGCCAGCGAAAGACATGGGTAACCCTGCCGGAAAAAGCATAACATACCTCGATAAAATCATGGTCATGAAAACTGCCCGGCATAAAGCGCTGGTGTTTGTTGATAAAGATATTCTTGTCATTGATAAAATAATCCTGATGATGAAAATGCTGCCGCTCCTCTAACATCGCATCCGAGATATCTTCGCTGTTGAGCAGGGACGGATTAATATTATTCAGCCGTCGAACTTCCTCAGGAAATGTCTGCTCCTCTTGCTCCTGGAATTGATGATATTGTTGCCGTACCCGCTGCTGCACATCTTCCGGCATTTCCAGTAAATCTTCCAGCGTCTTCTCGTTACCCAATATCTCTTTCAACAAAAGAATTAATTGCTCCAAGGCATTGTATTCTGTTAAATAGTGAATCAGCATGTCTTTTGTAATCATGCATTCATTATACTATTTCTACTGCCAATGCGCCATCAGTCTCCAGCGAAAAATGCACACATCCGTCTCTCATATTCAGACCGCAATCTGCTGCAATCCGTCGTAGACCGCATCGGCAAACATCCGATGACCCTG
>CAMAKU010000155.1 GCA_945836255.1 uncultured Roseburia sp.
ATTTTCAGATCAATTATCCACAGGATAAGTTGGTGCGTGTGATCAGCGGAGAAGTATTTGATGTTGCAGTGGATCTCCGCGAGGGTTCCGAGACATTTGGCAAGTGGTTTGGCGTGACTTTGACAGCTGAGAACAAAAAGCAGTTCTTCATTCCAAAGGGATTTGCACATGGATTTATCGTTCTCTCCGATCACGCAGAGTTCTGCTACAAAGTAACCGATTTCTATCATCCCAACGATGAGGGAGGACTGATGTGGAATGATCCGGATATTGGTGTGGAGTGGCCGATGCCGGAGGGGATGACAGCGGCAGATTTGATTCTTTCGGACAAGGATAAAGTCAATTCCAGTTACCGCGAATGGTTAGATGGCAGAAAATAAAAGATCATGTATGATCGATAAGCAATCATTAAGCGCAGTCTTTCCTAGACTGCGCTTAATTCTTCGATTCGTAGATCCGGTCTGTGGATCTCACTGGTCAATTCTTCTTTTCGATTGGTAAACACGAAATAGCCATTCTTATTGTCAAAGATCAGATTAATCTGTTTCGTGTATTCGCTGGTGTTGGGGTACTCCTTGATGAGAAGGGTAGCCTTACAGTCTTGTTTGATTTTCCAGACATCCATCAGTCCAATGCCGGAACCACCCTCGTCCAAATGAGAGGAGCAGGGGCGGATACCATAGTTCTGAAGCACGTTGATGGGGAAATCCGCGCCGCTGTCAGCGATGGAAATCGTGGGTCGCTTGCGCACAGTCTGAAGGCGGATGGACAATGCTTTTTGCTCTACAGAGGACAGGGCAATCAGCGCATTCTGAATCAGATCACCCAGCAGATGGGCAATTTCTTCGTCGGTCAGATACTGGTTGAGTTGGGTCAGAATACCGTCTTCCATCTCAAATTGTACTTCCACGCCGTCACGTCGGGCATTTTTAATCTCATAGGATAAGATGGAGTCCACGAGACGGTGGGAGGTCTGCGGTGCCACCTGATTGGATTCCGAGGGCGGCGTAAGCAAATCCCGTCGATGGGCAGACATATCTGATAGTTCATAATATAATTGGCTGCTCCGTGTGCGAAGTTCCTTGGGGTCGAGCCGCGGAGCGTTTTGCAACAATTCCATTACCGTGGAGGTCATGGCAGAGACGAGTTTATTGTCTTTATGGACGATTTGCGATAGACGTTCATTGTCTCGTGTCAGCAGTTCAATCTGTTGGTGGAGTTGTGACAATTCCAATTCCCGCAGATAACGTCGGTAGGATTTGGTAATCTGTCTTCGCCACCATAAGGTAAGCGGAACAAATAGGAGAGCGATGGCAATCTGAAAGATAGCCGGATAAATAGTGTCGGTCTCTGTCAGCATAAAATCGGTGACGACGCAGGATAGGACAACCGTACACAGAATAAACGTAAATAGTTTGGACGAGTAGAGAAACGACATGCCATTTTGCAGTCGTTTATTTTTAAATAAGAGCAAAATACCCACTGGTTGCAGGATGCTGATGATGACAACGGACAGCAGCAAAGGAACATCGTCATAATCCTTCCAGAACAAGGAAATGCCAAAGGCAACAATGACGGAAAAAAGTGAGTATAGAATCTGATTCAGGCAATAGGAAATGGATGCAACGGTCACGGCAAGGGTGGTATTGGGGATGCAGATACATTCACTGACCAGATACAGAATAAAAGGAATCAACGCAAAATATGCACCAAAGAAGCCCTTACAGATGACGCAGCAGAGTGTCAGCACAATCGCCTGTACAATATACGAGGAGCGGGCGCGGAACTGGCGTGGCTGTACCAGCCTGGATGTGGTATAGATTGAACAGAAAAACAGAGCCAGATATTTGCAAATAGTTACCAGCATAATCATCCTCCATCTACCAGAAACGAATCGTTTTAACCAAAAATTGTCGACAGGAACAAATAGTTTTTGCGGTGAAATCAGCATAATCTCCATCTATATAAAGGAGGTGGAGATTATGTGGGAATTCTTTTTGAAACTGTTAAATCAGATCGGTACCGTATAGGATTACCGCTGGTTCTTTAGTAGTGCAGCATAGTAATGCACAAATTCCATCATCGTCGGGACACCCCGCTCGGAATTGATGACTGCGTGGTAATTTTCCTTCAGGTCTGCCGTGCTGGCTGTGTTCCACGTACGATTGATGGCATTCTGCATGGCGCGCTCCACACTGGTGGGCGTGACATGAAAGAGTTGTCCCAGCGTCTGACAGATGTTGGGTCCGGGGGCTTTGTAGGTCAGTAAGATGGCCTCAGTCAGATAGTTATATCCTTTCAATTTCGGGCTGACGCCTACGCGGATGAGTTCGCGCTGGATTCGTATGCGTAGTTTGTGATCCAGATCAGCCGGAGATTCTACTGCCGGTATCGTCTCAGAACTGGGACGTCGGCAAATCACGCCTTTCATCAGGCAGAGCGTGTCGATGACATAAGCGGCACAATATCCCTTTTCGTATTTCGCTATAATCATATCCGCACCCAAATCTCGTGCGGCATCCAGTGTAATCAGACTGGAATTCTGCGTGGTGACTAAGATATAGGGTTCATGCTCCAGAGCGAGTGCGTGCATTCCGGAGAGAAATTCCAGTCCATTGCCGCCACCCTTATGGAGTTCCAGATCCAGAATTACGGCATCCGGCACATGGTATTTGACTAGTTCCACACCATCCATGGCATTATCAGTCATGCCCACCAGAACCACATCCTCCCGGCTGGCGATATACTGTTCTATTTCTTCGCAGGCTTGCATATCATCTTCAATTAACAGAAGGCTTAATTGCGTGTTCATAACATCCCTCCTAGTGGAAATTATAATAGAATTATCGATGTTTAACAACATTTTCCAACAAAAACCAACAAAATATTCGGTGGGAACTAATAGAAAATGTTGGTTCGATGGGGTATCTTAACATTAAGAAAATATTAAGATTCTTCTGATGACATTAAGATCATATAAAGGATAGTATAAAACACATCAAAAGAACGACAAGGAGACCCACAGACTTTGGACAGAATTACGGTTGGAATTGCAGATGACCAGGAGATCACGCTGGAGATGCTGGTCAATATTGTGACATCGCAGGATAAATTAAGATTAGTAGG
>CAMAKU010000156.1 GCA_945836255.1 uncultured Roseburia sp.
ACTCCCTCATGCATTGCCGCAAAGGAAAGTGAGAATTCCGCACTGCCCACCGTATAAGACTCCACACCAATACCAAATACCTTGGACTCTACGCACGGCTTCACCATCTTCGGATCGTGAGGCTCTGCGATAATCTGTTCAATGGAATCCTTGTAGCGCAATCTCGGTCCCAGACGATCGGCCGGAATATCCTTGGAACCGTCTCCCGTCCATATGTTCATGACACAGGGAACGCCGGTCTCCTCGGCGAAATACTGGGAAATCCGAATGCATGCTTTGCCATGCTCAATCCAGAACTTTCTAGTCTCTTCATCCGGGCTGGAAAGCGTGAGACCATCCTTAACCTTTGGATGGGAAAAGAAGGTGGGATTAAAATCCAGTCCCATGCCCCGCTCTTTTGCGAAATCCACCCACTTCTGAAAATGTTTCGGCTCAATCTTGTCGCGATCTACAAATTCACCATCTTCAAAAATAGCATAGCAAGCGTGAAGATTTAATTTTTTCTTACCCGGTGTCACTTTCAACACCTCATCAATATCCGCCATCAACTGCTCCGGCGTGGTTGCCTTGCCCGGATAATTGCCGGTGGTCTGAATGCCTCCCGTCAGTGGCCCGTCATGGTCAAAGCCAATGACATCGTCTCCCTGCCAGCAATGCAGCGAAACCGGAATCTCCTTTAATCTGGCAATCGCTGCGTCGGTATCAACGCCAATGGCAGCGTATGCTTCTTTTGCAACTGCATATCTCTCCTGTGTGTTCATGTCACAACCTCCTCTTTCCTGTTTTCGATTTATTATTGTTCCTTGCTGATTCCTCTCCTTGGACGCACCTTATTGATAGGTGACAATGGCAAAGGAATCCATTACCTTCTTTCTCGCCTCTGCCAGATCGGTGAATACCCCATCCGCAATCATCTGTGCCATCAAATTGCCGATGGCTGTCGCCTCAGTGGGGCCGGCACATACCTTTTTTCTGGTGGCTTTTGCTGTGAGACGATTCAGATAGTCTGCATTGGCACCACCGCCCACAATATTAATACAGGGATACACGGCACCGGATGCCCTCTCAATCTCCTCCACCGTCTTGGCATAACATTTTGCCAGACTGTTATAAATCACTGCAGCCACCTGATAAATGTCCTCCGGGACTTCCTGTCCGCTTTCCTCACAAGCCTTCTGTACTTCGGTGGTCATATGCTTTGGTGCCAGAAAACGATCATCGTTGACATCCACAATGGACCGGATGGTCACTTTTGATGCCCCCTCGCAAATAGAACCAAAACTCTCCTGCGGAGCCAGTTCCTTACGAACCGACTGAATCATCCACAGACCCATGATATTCTTCAGGTAACGATAGCGATGGTCGTAGCCGCCTTCATTGGTAAAATTGCGCTGCATACTATTCACGGAACAATCTGCGGAACGAAGTTCCGTTCCCATCAAGGACCACGTCCCCGAACTGATGTAGAGCGTATCTTCCGTCAGGCTCGGCACTGCCATCACAGCAGAACCTGTGTCGTGGGTTGCAGGCAGAATCACCTGACAGTCAAAGCCGACTTCATTACGGATAGCTTCTGTCAATCCACCCACCGGCGTTCCCGGCATGGCAATGGGCAAAAAGATGTCACGGGGATACCCCAGCGCCTCAATCAAGCCGTCATCCCAGTCATTCGTCCTGGCATTGACTAACTGTGTCGTGGTGGCGTTGGTATATTCCTGCATTTTCACACCGGTCAGTCGGAAGTTCAAGTAATCCGGGATCATCAGCAACGCCTTCGCCTGCTGTAACACCTCCGGTTGCTCCGTTTGATCTGCCATCAACTGATAGATCGTGTTAAACATCTGCTTCTGGATGCCGGTAATCCCATACAAATCTTCCGGTGGGATCACCCGATAGACTTCCTCGTCCATCCCCTCTGTCCGGCTGTCCCGATATGCATAGGTACGACCGAGCACCCGGTCCTTTTCATCCAACAGCACATAGTCTACACCCCAGGTGTCAATTCCCATGCTGGCAGGAATCATCCCCCGTTTTGCACACTGTTTCATGCCGGTAATAATCTCTGAGAACAACCGCTCCACATCCCAGCACAGATGACCGTCCACCTCGTCCATCCCGTTGTCAAAGCGGTAAATCTCCTCCAACTGCATCTTGCCATTCTCGACCCATCCCAGAATATGTCTTCCACTGGATGCGCCAATATCAATCGCTAAATAATACTTCATGCTTGCCCCCATTCCTTCTTGTTACGTCTCCGACAAATCTTCTCCCTATGCCGGACCTCTCATCTTATCCCTATTCTACCTTCTGTGAGGGCATAAAAAAAGGACACCTTTTAACTATAAAAAGTGTCCTGTGTTGCAAATTAGACCATACGGTTTTCAAGTTAGTATTCATTACTGTCTATTTTGAATATACTGCATCATTTTTAGAAAGAAGATATACACAGTACTGGTTCATGCTGATCCCCTCTCTCTTAGAATGTTCTGCAAGAGAACGATGCAGACTCCGAGGCATTCTTAGTTTAAACTGACCAGAATATTCTTCCAAACTGTCCGGCTCATGTATTTCAATTCCTTCTTCTAATGCAGCCTCTAACCATGCTTTCTTAGCATCCGCAGCATTTGAAATTGCTGATTCCATAGTTTCACCACAGGCAATACATCCCGGAAGTTCCGGAAAAGAAACCACAAATCCTCCCTCTTCTTTATCCTCTACAATTTCCATACGATAATTCATTGCCATATAATCAGTCAGCGTTTTCATCACTCATCGCCTCACTTTCCACTATCTGCTTTACCATTTCGACATCCTCTATCACTCCTATCTTTATTATATGTGGTGTCATATGTGGTGTCAATCATTTCGTACAAAACTCATAAAAAGGAAGCCATCTTCATTGGCAGTTAATAACTTAATTCATTCGTCAAAAATTCCTAAATGCATAATTCAAAATGTTTTCTTCCAATGCCTTGATGTGTATAATAGAGATACTAGGCGTTTGCAAAACTTTTGCTGTGCTCCGGCGATAGTTTACGAAATAGGATTGTGATGCATTTTTATCTGACTGCTTTTC
>CAMAKU010000157.1 GCA_945836255.1 uncultured Roseburia sp.
TATGTGCCTGTGGACACTTCTCAGTCGGACGGAAAGTCTTCTCAACAACACCGCCACTCTTAATATTCTTTAACTTTGTACGAACAAAAGCCGCACCCTTGCCAGGCTTAACATGCTGAAATTCAATAATCTGATAAACGTTATCCTCTAATTCGATGGTAACGCCATTTCTAAAATCGCCAGCTGAAATCATTCTTTCTTCCTCCTTAACCATATGGACAAAAGCCCATTCATGACCTCTATTTTAATATATCTATATCTATTTTTCAAGTATTACCTACCGGGCTTTCCTCCACATATGGTACGACTGTTCTTCCAATCAGACTTCATCCGTTTTCGGGAATACATCATTATACGTTCACGAAGCGTCTCGTCTGACCTGACAATTCTTCAATAACACGGTTACTCTCCTCAATCTCACCGGTAATCGTATCTAATTCACCCACAAGTTGTGAGGTGTTTTCTGCCGCATTGGCAACGCCCTCTGCCCCTTGCTCTACTGCCGTAGACACATCATTGACGTTCTCTACGATTTCACTCATCATCTTCTTAAGTTGAACCACTGCGCCTGTAAACTCTGTCATCATGTCATTAATGTAATCAGAATCCGCACTGTACTGATGACCGGAATCCACAAAACCATCATAATCCTTAAGAATATTTTCATTGATGTAATTGATAATAACCTCTGAATTCTTAGCCAAGTCATTAACAGCAGCAACGACCTTGCCATTAATCTCCTGAATATTGTTTGCTGCCATTCTGCTGCTATCTGCCAACTGGCTGATCTCGTCAGCAACGACAGCAAATCCTCTTCCTGCCTCACCTGCTCTTGCCGCTTCAATCGAAGCATTCAGTGCCAGTAAGTTCGTCTGAGAAGAAATACTTAAAATCTCATCCGTCAGCGCATTGACTTCCTCCACGCTCTTACTGTTATCAATGGCCTGCTTCAATGTCCCCAGAATCTCTTCCATCATATTCTCGGTGGTGTTCTTATTCTGAACCGCCATATCCTCTAACTGCTTTGCACGATTCTGCATCTCTGTGGCATACTGCAGGATTTCTCCGCTTCGTTCTGAAATCTGATCCATCTTGCCACCGGCATGATCTACCTTGCCATTCACACTGGAAAGTGTCGCAGACACTTCTTCCATGGTTGCAGACAATTGTTCCATAACCGCAGAAATATCCGTTGCATTTCCATTGACAACGCCAACGCTATCTGCCACCGAAGAAAACGCAGTATCCAGATTCTCTGCACTTCCGCGAATACCGGCGATCACCCCTTGCAAGGCCTCTATAAAGGTATTGACGCCCTCCACCAGCGACCCCACTTCATCTTTTTGATAAATAGAAATACGCTTTGTCAGATCAGCTGCTGCATTATTGACATCATCCACCATACCAATGAGTTCCTTTGACGACTTCTTGACTGGTGTAATAATCAAACGCATACTCACAAGCAACACAACAACAAACATTGCTGAAATTATAACAATGGAACCAACCGTAGCAAGATCAGTAAATCTCTTGGCTGTTTTCAGTGTCTGCTGCGATTCTTTCATATCCTCTTGTGTCAACTGCTGTAACTGGTAAATATCACCCATAATCGGCGCATTGAATTTCTCAGCCTCCACCAAATCCTCCGGTATCTCCATTCCATATAATACCTGATCTATCTGAGCACTCAGAAATGCATATCGCTTTTCCAGTTTCTGTTCCAAATCATCTAATAACTGCACTTCTTCTTTGGACTGTGCCTTCTTTTTAAATATGGCAATGTTCTCCGTCATCCTCTCATAGGCTTCATCCATGCCACTACGGTACCCCTCTCCCGTTGTCACATCTGGCTTATCCAAAACACTCGAAGCGAACGATGAAATCTTGGTATAATCCGTATCCAAATCACCACATACATCCACACAGGTAACAATTTCACTGGAAATACGCATACCTTGACGGTAGAGATTATTGCTCACCACTTTTAATCCTGCCACAGAAAATACTGCTATTAGTAACATACACACGACCGGAATCATAATCTTGGCCATCATGCCCATCTTACTCTGTCTGATCTTCTTCGGTTTCTTTTTCATCTCGCTACTCCTCCATCACAATCTATGTATGCTGATAGGATTGCACAAAATCCCATTTGCACCATTTATATCATATTATAGCACCATTGCAATCAACACTTTGTATAAAAAATGGTGATTAAGATAAAAATTTCGCTCACGTCTTCAATATGTTATTTTCTTTCTCAAACTCATCTACCGGAATCGGCCGAGCAAAATAGAACCCTTGAAAATGATTGCATCCCATGGCAATCAGGCCATCCACCTGCTCTTTCGTCTCAACCCCTTCTACGATAACGCCCATCTCCAGTTGCGTGATTAGTCTCATCAAGGTAGAAAGTATCTGCTGGCTGCGTCCCCTGTTCTCATCATTTGTCATCTGCACAAATCCCATATCAATTTTAATGATATCCGCATTAATGTCCTTTAGAATGTTCAGAGAGGAATAACCACTTCCGAAGTCATCAATTTCCACCTCAAAGCCATACGCCTGCAACTTTCGTATCAATTCCAGATGCTTGTCAACCTCCGTAATAAAGATTGTCTCGGTAATCTCCAATTTCAAAAGGTGTGGGTCTACATCATAACGCTCCACCAAATCTCTGAACGTCTCAAAAATATCCAGATGATACTGATCCTGTACGGAAATATTGACAGAAATCGAAAGGTCCTCCCGTCCCATCGCTTTCCATCTAGCCAGTTGTTGGACTGCCAATTCCCAGACACAGACATCCAACTTATGGATGAGTCCGGCTTCCTCCAACACAGGTATAAACTCCAGCGGCGGTATCACGCCACGAGTCGGATGAATCCAACGCGCCAGTGCTTCAGCGCCAATGACTTGTCCCTCCCCCGTGGTCTGGGCCTGCAAGTAAATCTGAATATCTCCCTCGGAAAGCGCGCCTTCAAATTCGTTGATAATTGCATTATTTTCCAATTCCTTCTGCAACATGCTGTCATCGAAATAAGCCATGTTGCGGGAATAGGAGC
>CAMAKU010000158.1 GCA_945836255.1 uncultured Roseburia sp.
TCCCGCATATACTCTCTGCACAGGAATTCGGTAGTCGCCTTATTGTAAGTAGAAGTCAACTGATCAATCATCCCGGTTCTGCGCAACTGCTGACGGGATTCATTCTCTCTGGCACGGTGCGAAAACAAAATTTTGGCAACCAATACAGAAAGAAAAACCCCCAGGATGCAACTGAACAGATCAATGACAAAAATCTCCGAACTCTTAGTCAGATACGATGCAATCGTATATGCGCCAAGTTCCACAAACACCAGCGTAACAGAATGGTAAAAACTGAAGACAAACGCTGCCACAAATGCCATGGTCAAGGGCATAAAATAGACCGCCGGCTGGTTCATCTCGATGGGCACGATACTCATAATGCCCGTAAACGTCATGGCATATAACTGAAACACAGTACACATAGAACAGACTTATTATCCTGAATATAGATAATACTGTCCTGCTGCATCTGTTGCCCTGACTTTCGTAATGATTCCATCAAAGTCCCCCTAATTGATGTAAACAAGTTCCCCTTATTATCTTACATGGTGCCCTGCCCCGGCACAGTCATTCTCATCGTGTGGCTACGTCCAAATCCAGATGAGGCATACGTAAGGCGCCCGGAATACAGCGGAATGTCACATCCGTCTGGTCACCGCAGTCTTCACCGTCCGCATGTACCACCATGGGCCTGTCAAACACCACATGCATCTGGGATGTATTGATCACATCAAATCCCCGAATGCCCTCATGTCGTCCTGCAATCAAAAATGGGAAGCAAAACAGACATAACAGCCGCGGTATCCCATAGACACAGCAGGCTGACAACTGACCATCCGTCGCAGATGCGTGGGGCGCCATAGGCACACCGCCGCCCTCGCATCGGAAATTCATTGCTGCCACAAAGATGGACTTCTTCATCTCCAAACGGCGACCCCCATCCAGAGTGACCTGCCCGGTAACAAAAGGTGCCCGAAACAACTCGATCACTGTCAACAATCCATAGGTAAGGCTCCCCAGATGAAGCCGATTCAGAAACACCTTCAACTTGGAGGTCAATGCCTCACGGCACACCGCCGCATCAATACCTGCCCCGGCACTGATGGCAAAGCGTCTGGTCATGTCTGCGCATACGACTTCTCCCACATCGATGACATCTTCCGCGGTACTGGAAAGTATCGCCCGCAGAATCTGCTCCGGTTCCGCCGTAAGACCAAGCCCACGTGCAAAATCGTTAGCCGATCCCAACGGAAGGTATCCAAAGGTAACTTTGGAGAAATCACGGATGCCGTTCAACACTTCATTGACGGTTCCGTCTCCTCCTGCCACAACCAGATATACATCCTCCTCTGATGATGTCAATTCCGCCGCAATCTCCGTGGCATGATGTTCGTACTGCGTGATATGAACACGGTAGGGTACCTGCGCCTCCGCAAGCACCTGTTCTAACTGCGCCCATATCATCTCGGCCTTGCCGGTTCTCGAGTGTGTATTAACAACAAATTCGTATGTTTTATCCATTCGTAAATCCCCTGATATTCCCCCTATGCATATCATGCGCATACTTCTTCGGAACTATTATTTGTTATTGTAACACATCCTGAGAAAAAATTGAATTCTTTTATGGAAAATGATACTATTCTTAAAGAACATAGAAATAAAGAAGATAGCGTAACAGGGAGTTCATAAGACGAGTCATCATGAAAAATACGATCATTGAAAAAAATCTACTAATTCACAAAACCAAACATAATATCCGCCGCTTTACCACCACTTCCAAATGGTTGTTTCTCGCCGTTCTCATCGGCATTGTGGTTGGCGTCATCGGCGGTTCTTTCGGCTATCTCCTCCAATATGTGACCACATTGCGCCTGTCCCATCCACAGTTGCTGTTGCTGCTGCCTTTCGGTGCCATACTCATTGTTGCCATGTATCGTCTGGTGCTTCACACCAAGGATCCCGGCACCAATCTGGTACTGTCAGCCATCCACTCCGACGACCATCTTCCGCTGCGTATGGCTCCTTTGATCTATATTTCCACGATTCTGACCCATCTTGTGGGTGGGTCTGCCGGACGTGAAGGAGCCGCTCTGCAACTGGGAGGATGTATCGGTAATGCACTGGGGCGCTTCTTTGGACTTCAGGAAAAAGAAGATCGCAACATTATGATCATGTGCGGCATGAGCGCCGCATTCTCTGCGTTATTCGGCACCCCCATTGCTGCTGCCGTATTTTCCATGGAAGTGGTCAGTGTCGGCATCATGCATTATGCAGCCTTTCTGCCCTGTGCGATTTCCGCTCTGATTGCCCGTGCCATCGCCGATCATTTCTTTGGCATTGCATCACCCTATTACGACATTCTGCATCTGCCGGACTTCACTCTGGTCAGTGCAATCCAGGTATCCATCCTGGCCATCCTGTGCGGCCTGCTGAGTATGTTGTTCTGTGTCACGCTGCACGAAACCGGCAAACTCTACCAGCGCCTGTTTCCAAATGCTTATCTCCGCGGGTTTGTAGGAGGAAGCATTGTTCTTCTACTGAGTATTCTTGTAGGCAGCCAGACCTACAACGGCACCGGTACCTCCATGATTCACGCCTGCATGGATGGGGACATGGCTTCCGGGGCATTTGCCATCAAGATCATTTTCACGGCACTGACACTGGGATGCGGTTACAAAGGCGGCGAGATTGTGCCCACCTTTTTCATCGGAGCCTCCTTCGGTTCCATGTTTGGCAATCTGCTGGGCTTCTCCCCATCGCTGTGTGCTGCCATCGGCATGGGCGCACTGTTCTGCGGGGTCACCAACTGTCCCATCACCTCACTGCTCATCTGTTTTGAATTGTTTGGCTTTGAGGGAACGCCATTTTTCCTGCTTGCCATTGGTTTCAGTTATATGGTTTCTGGCTACTACGGACTCTATAGTAGCCAGAAAATCGTTTATTCCAAATACAAATCTAATTACATTGACAAGCAGGCGAAGTAGACTACTGCTCCACTTCCTCCATAAAATACAACCGGGATGCATAGTCTGGGAAATGACGGACCTCATCGCTGTATCCGGTTCCCACAAAGGACTG
>CAMAKU010000159.1 GCA_945836255.1 uncultured Roseburia sp.
GTCGTTCCCAGATCTCCGATACTTGCCGTAAAAGCGCCGAAAACCCCGTTCAATGCCGTGTTGATACTGGCCTGCAACAGCATGTAATTGGAGTAGATACCTACCGGGATAACGCCCACAAACGCCGACATAATCAGGTTATCTGTGCCATTGACCATAACATCACCCACACGATGCATAAACATGGCACTGATATTTTTGTAAATGCTTTTTTTCTTCTTGGGCTCCGGAAGGGATTTGGTATCCTCCCTCAGGTAAGGATACATTTTATCCGCTTTGTGAGCCACCACGATATTCGTAGCGATGTTGCAGACAATCTGTACCAGCAGATAGGCGATAAAATTATGGGTCAGCAACAGAATGGCGATCTGCACCACGAACTGAATCATGGTAAAGACCGTGTTATAAATCGTCCCGATATATGCCTTTTGATGGGCATCGATGATTGACCTCTTATAGCAGAAGAAATACGAACTCACCGTATTAAACAAATAGAGCAGATAGATGATCGTCAACTGGTGTACATCCAGTTCGGATTTGCCCTTGGTGAGCACATCCAGAAACGGCGTGACAGCAAGTCCCAAGACAGCAATCACCAGCGCAACCACGGTGTACATCCTGCGATACAGGTTCATCAGTTCCCGCTGTTCCTGATAATTTTTATCCGCGACCGGCTGATACATGTGATAAATGATGGCGCCGCCAATCCCCAATTCGGCCAGCGATAATACTGCCAGCAAATCGGTAAACAAGCCGCTGACACCAAGGTATTCCTTGGATAACGTGTACATGAACACCGTTCTACATACAAAAGACAATATAACGTTCAAAAAATGACTTCCCGTATTTGCCAGAAAGTTCAAAAAAGAATTCTTTGTTCTCATAAATCTCCTACTTCAGAGGCGTATTCCACCTCCGGCGAAAATGTAATTCCGTCCTTCAAACCATGCCACATGGTCGCTACGCGCTCTTTCTTACCGTCCCGGCTTCGCAACAACACGCGGCACACATTTAAGGCAAACGCCGCCAGATAGATCAGCACTTCCTTCGCTCCACGACGCCGCGCCGTACACAGATCATTACGGTATGCATAGTAATAACGGGGCACGCGGCTCATCTCATCCATAACGATATTGCTTCCGGCGTTGGTCGCCATCTTATGGATCACCACACTGTCCTTCACATGATAGCAGGGAAATGCGCCGGAAATCCGCAGGGTATACTCCTTGTCATCGCCCCAGATGAAGTAATCCTTAAGTGGCAACCCCATCCTCGCCACCGCCTCCCGGGAAAACAAAAGCGATACAAACGTGGCACTGTCCACCGGACAAATACCCTGGGGCAGTGATTCCTCCGCCGTGGTAGGAATCTCATGCTGGCGATTCATCCGACAGGGCGTACCATCCGTCCACAGCACCGTGGAGGAGACAAATCCTACCGTCTCTCCCTGCTTCTGCCCTGTCTTAGCCTGCGCGGCTGCATTCATCCCCCGCAGCAACTGCGCCAGTGCATCCGGCTGTGGTATGGTATCGTCATCCATAATCCAGATGGCATCATATCCTTGTTCCATAGCCCATTTCATACCGGCATAAAACCCGCCTGCACCGCCGGAATTCTCAGAAAGGCAAAGGGAATATACCGTCCCTGTGCCAAATTTCTGCGTCGTCCGTTGCCTGATCCACTCCACAGTGCCGTCCGTGCTGGCGTTATCCACGATCAGCGCATCGAACTGTATCGATTCTTCATCATCCGTCTGCTGATTCTGCAACGCTGCCACGCACTCCTGCAACAACGCTATTCGATTGTACGTCACGACGACAGCAACTATCTTTTTCAACCTATCTTCCTCATCTATGTTCTAATCCTTAATAATGGTACGACGGATGACGTCCCAGCCTGCCTGTTTTACAATCCTGTATCACATCCCGCAGAATGCGGACATTGGACGCCCCCTGCGCCCGCGTGCTTTTTTTCAACATCATGCATCTACTGAGAAGCAAAAATACACGATACTGCCAAAGAATGCACCTCGCACTCCCTTTTCCCAGATGCGCCCGCGCCGTATCATAGCGGTTACGATATCCGTAATACTGACGCCATCCAATGCGGTGCAGCACACCTTTCGCCACCATTCCTTCTTTTGACAGTGTTGTCTTATGGTCTAAGCGGGCGTCCGGGATCACGGTAATCCCGCCGCAATCCTGAAGCCGCAGACAATATTCCGTGTCATCATACCACAGAAAATAATCCTTTTGGGGCAGCCCAATCTCCTGCATTTTACTGCCGGCGATGGCAAGCCCGCAGAAGGTGGCACAGTCACAGGAAAATGCAGACCGATATTCCTCCTGCTCCACCGCCGATTCCACGAATAACAGGCGATTCGTGATACGTCTGCGATGACTCAGATCCAGTCGGCCTTCCGTCCAGACACTTCCTGCCAGTGCTGCCACTTCCCGTTTCCCGGCAGTAAGTTGTGCTGTACGTCCCTCCAACAACCGCTCCATATAATCCGGTGCAATCATGGCGTCGTCATCAATAATCAACACCCAATCCAGATCCATCGTCCGGGCCACCTGAAGACCATGATAAAATCCACCTGCGCCCCCCAGATTCTCTGTCTCATCAATGACCCAGATCCTTTTCTCTTCTCTGCCATCGGATACCTCATCCGAACACATTACCGCGTCCGGTGACAGCACAATGGCATCCTCCCGGGATTGCAAATATGCTCCGGTCCCATCGGTGCTGCAATTATTTACCACAATAACACGCGAAAAAGGAATGGTTTGCCCGCATACGCAGGCAAGACATTCCTTTAATAGTTCCATACGGTTGTAGGTTACAATGACCACACCATTGTTCATTCTGCACCTCAAATCCAAGTCAGGCATGTCCTATTCTATGATTCGCTTGACTTGCCCGCATACATCTCCTCATAATACTTCTGGTAATCACCGGAAGTCACATTTTTCATCCAATCTTCATGCTCAAAGAACCAGGCAATCGTCTTTTTAATGCCATCCT
>CAMAKU010000160.1 GCA_945836255.1 uncultured Roseburia sp.
CTCAATCAGTCCTTTGTCCACAAACTGGTTGAAAAACGCCATCTCTTCCGGGGCATTCTCCAACACGTATCGGATTACATACTTGAGCATGCTCTCCGCAAGCATCATATCATCTGACAAATCGGCAAATGCAATCTCCGGCTCAATCATCCAGAACTCTGCCGCATGACGGGTCGTGTTGGAATTTTCAGCACGAAACGTGGGACCAAACGTATAGATATTCTTGAATGCCATGGCAAATGTCTCACCATTTAACTGCCCGCTTACCGTCAGATTGGTGGGCTTGCCAAAGAAATCCTGTGAAAAATCAACGGCTCCGTCCATCTTCGGAACATCGTTCAGATCCATGGTGGTCACCTGAAACATCTCTCCGGCTCCCTCACAGTCACTGCCTGTAATCAGCGGCGTATGCACATAGACGAAGTCCCTCTCCTGAAAGAACTTGTGAATCGCATATGCCGTCAGGGAACGGACACGAAATACTGCCTGAAACGTATTCGTCCGCGGACGCAAATGGCTGATGGTACGCAGATACTCAAAAGAATGACGCTTCTTCTGCAACGGATAATCCGGCGTAGACTCTCCCTCGATTACAATCTCATCTGCCTGAATCTCAAAAGGTTGCTTCATCTCCGGTGTCACTCTTACCTCACCGGTTACAATCACTGCCGCGCCTACATTCAACTTACAAATCCTGTTAAAATTATCCAATCGATCGGCAAACACTACCTGTACCGGTTCAAAAAAGGTACCGTCGTTCACTACCATAAAACCAAATGTCTTAGAATCACGGATACTGCGGACCCAGCCGCCGATCGTCACACTCTTGCCATCATATTCCTGATAATTATGATGTAAATCCCTAATATTGATCATCTTCATCCTCCAACCTATAAAATATCTGCCCCTTTCACGAAATCGCCCTGCATTTCAGTGGCAGATGACAAAACTATGTCTTATTTTACTCTACTAGCGCGTTAAAATCAAGGTGTTGCACTTGCACTTTTTAACAGATATAATGATTGAGCAACCGGGAGGATTGGTAATTGCGAAACTTGCCCACCACCCCACCGTTATCTTGCAAATAAGATTGTGATGCATTTTTATCTGACTGTTTTTCCGATCACAGAATGCAGCAATGCTAACAGGTGCAGTTTGCTTGTGTCGATTAGGCCAGTCTTTGTAAGGTTAGACAGATCGCCTCCACTGTTCGCCTGATTGCGGATGTGAATGCGTGCATTCGTGACTGCCTTAGTGAGCGTCTTTTTCGTAACGTCACGCCGCGCTGGTCGTGTCTGAGCGCATTGTGTAACGTTCTGGGAATATGCATGGTGCGAGTTTTGACAAGCGGCGTGTAATCACGTCCGAAAAAGCGCTCACTTAGGCAGACTAGAATGGTAAGCCCTGAACATCCGCAACAGGCGGACAGTGGTGGCTCTCAGTCGAAGCCTACAAAGACAGTCCCACATCAAGCAAACTACACCTGTAAGGATTGCGTGGCATTCTGCTCACAATGGAAAAATCACCAGATAAAAATGCACGAACAATCTAATATTGAAATATATACCGTGGGGTGATGGGATAGTTTCGCAATCACCGCCCGGATGAATAGGAAAGGAGACACGCACATATGAACAAACGGGAAGTCGCCGAACTAAAGCGTCGGTTCAAAAAGGAAAACTGCACCATACAGCAGATGTGCGGCTGCTATGTGGATGCTGACAAAAATAAATTGGTAAAGTTCTCTCAGAAATTTCTGAATCTGGAAGAGGACGAGTTCTACAAATATTTGGAGATTGCCGCCAAAGGACTCTCCGGTACACTGGGTAACAATCTGATGGAACTGGAATTTCCTTTGGAGGAAGAACAGGTGGGCGGACGCCAGCAAATCCTGATGGCGCTACGTGACAGCAAACTGGAAGACGAAGGGCTGTTAGACACCTATTACGATCTGATTATCGATTCCTATGATTATGTAGGCAATTATCTGATCACCTTGTATTATGACGTATACGATGTGCCCCTCAAAGGTACAGACGAACTTGCCATGGACGAATCCGATGAGGCCTACGAATACATACTCTGCTGCATCTGTCCGGTAGCACTCTCCAAGCCAGGGCTCGGCTATCTGGAAGGGGAACACCGCATTGGTGCCAGAATACGGGACTGGGTGGTAGGTGCCACCGAAACCGCATTCCTGTTCCCGGCATTTACCAACCGTGCCACAGATTTGCATGCCACACTGGTCTACACCAAAAACGCCAAGGAACCCCATGAAGAATTCTGGGAAAACGGGCTGGGATGTGGTACCAAACGCACGGCCACCCAGAAGCGGGATGCCTTCCAGAACATGGTGGTGCAGACCTTAGGTCCAGACAATGAAGACACCTCAGATACGGTGCTCGATGTCCAGCAAAACCTCAATGATTTTATTCTTCTGGAAGAGGAGAAAATAGACAAGGACGAACCAATTCCGCTGGATGGCGAGATGATCTCCGAGATTCTGACCGACAGCGGCATTTCCGAACAAAAAGCAGAAAAGATTAAGACGTCCTACGAATCTTTCTTTGCCGACACCTTGCCGGATGCCAAGGAACTCCTGGATGCCAAAGCCATCAAGAACAATGAGGTCCGTGTAGAAAAGAAACAATTGCAGGAAAAAGTCGTCGATCTGACCAAGAAACTGGAGGACGCCGGTGTCATCACAAAAGATGGCGAGGAGATTGATGTCATCGTCAAGGTCCATCCGGACAAAGCCGAACAGATCACCACCGCCTTTGTGGACGGCCAGCGCTGTCTGGTAATCCCCATGGACGAAGACGAAGAAGCAAGAATCAACGGTGAGACCAAAGTCTTCTAGCCGTTGTCATTGGTATCATCTAACA
>CAMAKU010000161.1 GCA_945836255.1 uncultured Roseburia sp.
AGAATTACGGCACCTTCCATGCGACCTGTGAAGGTGAGACCAACTGGGCAGATTTTACGGACGTCTTTTTCGCCAAACTGGGTATTACCACCAAGGTGAATCATATTACCAGTGAGGAGTATGCCAGAATGTATCCGGATGCGGCCCGCAGACCGGCGTATTCCAATCTGGACAATTACATGCTGCGTTTGACGACTGACCAGTTTGCCATGGCACACTGGGAGGATGCGCTGGATGTCTATTTGAAGGATCTGGATGTGGATGCCATCGAATAGGGCGCAATAGATTTGAAGTATAAGGCTATCTGCGCTTATTGCGCAGATCGATTGGTGTGGAGTAATGGAACAACCACTTGTGAGTGTGTGTATTCCTGCATACAATAATGCAGATACGATTATTGAAACGATCCAATCTGTGCTGGCACAGACGTACCGCCAGTTGGAACTGATCGTTGTGGATGACAGATCGTCCGACGATACGTGGCAGATCGTGCAGCAGTTTCGCCAGGAGACGGGCGATGAACGACTGCTGGTCTATCAGAATGACAAGAATCTTGGCATGGCAGGCAACTGGAACCGATGCATGGAATTGTGCCGGGGAGATTATATCAAGTTGTTATGCGCGGATGATCTGATTCATGAGACATTGTTGGAACGGGAAGTTGCGGTGATGGAGGAGCATCCTGAAGTCAATCTGGTACAGACGGATACGCGTTTCGTGGATATGAATGGACGGACTACGGGATTTTACCGGAGATATCATAAGTCCGGTGTGGTGGATGGTAAGAAGGCGTGCCGTTTTTCCGTATTTACCCGGGATTATCTGGGGGCGCCGTTGGCGAATCTGATTCGTCGCAGTGTTTATGAGACCTGGGGTGGTTTTGATCCCTCGTTTGTCTTTATCATCGACTATGATTTCTTTATGCGCATTTGCTGCAGAAGTCAGATTTATATCATCCATGAGCCGCTGAATTCTTTCCGTATCCGAAACGATTCCAATACCAGCCGTGTGATGAATGGCGATAAAGGGGATGTGTATCTGGGAGAACATCGTCGTCTGGTAGAACGATATGCCAAAGAACTGCATCTGGCAAGATGGCAGGTGCGGTTGAGTGTGTTCATTCGTCGATGTATGAGTGTACTCGGGGGCATCTATTTAAAGATATTTGTGAGGTAGACATGAAGAGGAGACTGGTCATCATACCGGCTTTTAATGAAGTGGGTTCCATCGAGCGAACGGTGGAGGATATACGTCAGAATGCACCAAGTTTTGATTACGTTATTATCAACGATCATTCCATGGACGGCACCAAGGAATTGTGTGAGGCCAAGGGTTATAATATGGTGACACTCAGTATCAATTCCGGTATCGGTGCAGCGGTGCAGACAGGCTATCTGTACGGACACCGCTTTGGTTATGATTATGCGATTCAGATCGATGGCGATGGACAGCATGATGCACGTTTTTTGGAAAAAATGGCAGATGTGATGGAAGAACAGAACATCAATATGCTGATAGGCTCCCGCTTCCTGGAGGGAGAGGGATTTCAGTCCACGGGATTGCGGAGAGTGGGGATTCGTTTCTTTACCTGGCTGATTCGTGTGCTTACCGGACATACCATCACCGATCCCACCAGTGGGATGCGCATGGTGGACAAGGAAGTGATGCATATGTTTGCCAATGACTATCCCAAGGACTACCCGGAGCCGGAGACGGCAGTGACGGTCCTGAAGAGAGGATTTACGGTGAAGGAGATTCCGGTAGAAATGAAAGCAAGGACGTCGGGGGCATCGTCGATTTCCCTGCGGCGTTCCATTTACTATATGATCAAAGTGCCGCTGGCCTGTCTGATGGCAGCCATTGGCGATTAGGAGGGCGTGAGAATGAGTCCGAGACTACAACTGGTAATCGCAGTGGCGGCAATCGCGGCGATTCTGTATATTGGCAATCTGGTGCGCATCCGGCGTCTGGAACTGAAATATGCGTTGATCTGGTTCCTTGTTGGCATATTGCTGTTGATTTTTGATCTGTTTCCGGGACTGCTTCCCATCATGTCCACGGCGTTGGGCATTACGCTTCCCATTAATATGCTGACCTTTTTGGGATTGGTGTTTGTGCTGATGATTATTTTCAGTCAGACCATTGTCATCTCCAATCTGACGCGCAAGAGCAAGCGCTTGACACAGGAGGTAGGTCTGTTGTATAAGAAGGTGGAAGACTTGGAGTCGAGAGTGCGCGAAGATGAAGCCGAAAAAGATGCAACGAAGTAATACAAGCAACAATAAAATATATAGGAAAAGGAGATTATTATGAGAACCTATTTAGTAACAGGTGGCGCGGGATTTATCGGAAGTAATTACATTCACTATATGTTCCGCAAATACGATAACGAGATTCGTATCATCAATGTGGACAAGTTGACTTATGCGGGGAATCTGGAGAATCTGCGGGATATCGAGAACAGAGATAACTACACCTTTGTCAAGGCAGATATCTGTGACAAGGAAGCCATCAGCAAGATTTTTGCAGAGAACGATATTGACCGTGTGGTTCATTTCGCCGCAGAGTCTCATGTGGACCGTTCCATCAAGAATCCGGAGGTCTTTGTGCAGACCAATGTACTGGGTACGGCAGTGATGCTGAATTGTGCCAAGGCAGCATGGGAATTGCCGGACGGAACCTTTAAGGAAGATAAGAAATTCCTGCATGTATCCACGGACGAAGTCTATGGCACACTGGATGATGACCCGAATGCTTATTTCTATGAGACGACACCGTACGATCCTCATAGTCCATACTCAGCAAGTAAGGCATCTTCTGATATGCTTGTAAAGGCGTATATGGATACGTACCATTTCCCGGCAAATATTACCAACT
>CAMAKU010000162.1 GCA_945836255.1 uncultured Roseburia sp.
ACTGGTATTTAATTTCTGCTGGAGAATACCGGTCCAGCGGCTCTCCCATGGAAGACGCTCTCCTGTCTCACCATCCAGGCCCCAGGTATTGGAATCTCCAAAGCATAAAATATGTTTTATCCTTCCACTCATTTTGACTCCTTTGATAACATGAGCCCATGTTTTTGACATGGGCTCAAATAGCATACGTTTCATTTTGATTTTTGTTATTTTACTGCTTCAAATGCGGCATCCAATGCGGCAATCAGATCGTCTGCCTTCTCGATACCAATGGAAAGGCGAATGGTGTTGGGCTTGATTCCCTGATCTAAGAGTTCTTCCTCCGTGCACTGACTATGTGTCGTCGTTGCCGGATGAATCACCAATGATTTCACATCCGCTACATTTGCCAGCAGAGAGAAAATCGCCAAATTATCGATGAATTTCTGTGCGGTTGCCGCATCCCCCTTGATTTCAAAGGTAAAGATAGATCCACCGCCATTGGGCAGATATTTCTTATATAATTCATGGCTTGGCTCACTTGGCAGTGACGGATGATGCACTGCTTCCACCTGTGGATGCTTTGACAAATAGTCAACGATCTTAAGTGCATTTTCCACATGACGCTCTACGCGCAGTGACAATGTTTCCAATCCCTGCAGGAAAAGGAATGCATGGAACGGTGAAAGTGTTGCACCGGTATCCCGCAGAATGACCGCGCGGATATAAGTAACAAAAGCGGCTGCGCCTGCTGCATCGGTAAATGACACCCCATGATAACTGGGATTTGCTTCCGAAATCCATGGATATTTGCCGGATGACTTCCAATCGAAGTTACCACTGTCGATGATAACACCACCAATTGCTGTTCCGTGTCCTCCGATAAATTTCGTTGCGGAATGTACCACAATGTCAGCACCATATTCAATGGGACGAATCAGATATGGTGTTGCAAAGGTGGAATCTACCACCAGTGGTATCTGATGCTTATGTGCAATCTTTGCCAGTTCTTCTAAATCTATCAAATTGGAATTCGGATTACCAAGGGTCTCTACAAAAATTGCCTTTGTATTATCCTGAATCGCTGCCTCAAAAGAACCCTCCACTTCCGGATCAACAAAAGTTGTAGTCACACCATTGGTCAACGGAAGTGTATGTGCCAAAAGATTGTAGGTTCCACCATAGATTGTCTTGGATGCTACAATATGCTCCCCTGATTTTGCCAACGCCTGAAATGTATAATCGATGGCTGCTGCGCCGGATGCCACAGCAAGTGCTGCGACACCACCTTCCAAAGATGCGATTCTCTGCTCGAAGATATCCTCTGTCGGATTCGTCAGTCTTCCATAAATATTTCCTGCATCACGAAGTCCGAAACGATCTGCTGCATGCTGTGAATTATGAAATACATAAGAAGTTGTTGCATAGATGGGAACGGCTCTCGCATCCGTTACCGGATCAGCCTGCTCCTGTCCAATATGTAATTGTCTTGTTTCAAATCCCCAGTTCTTTGAATCTTTAATATCTGCCATTTTGATTTCCTCCACTTTCATCTGAATTTTATTTATCATTTCTTGTAATACGTTTTCTTTTTGCTGTGAGTATTTGTCTGTCTCACATTCGATTTCTGCTTAAAATAATTGCTACCGGATTCATTGTGACATCTCCTTTGTTAATTTCTGTATTCATAGTAACATGCTAGGAAATAAGTGTCCAATATACAAAAAAAATATCCAGTTATAGACTAAATCTATAACTGGATTGATATCGATTGACGTTTTGTCTCTCCGCAACTGTACTATTTCATTTTCAGATACTGCTTTAATTTATCAATATAAATCTCGCCCATGGCACTGAGTACGGAATTTTTCTTCGTAATATATCCAATCTCCATGGTACTGTTGGGATTCTGCTCATCGTCTTCAAACGGTACAGCAATATATTCATTTCCATTTAATTCTTCACAAATAATACCGGAACACAGTGTATATCCATGCAACCCAACCATCAGATTGAGCATCGTTGCTCTGTCATTTGCTTTGATGACCTGCGGATATTCGTTTGTGGACAGAATCTCTTCCGCAAAATAAAAGGAACTGTTATCCCCCTGCTCAAAAGACAGACACGGATATTCCTTTAATTCGTCAAAACGGATGGATTGCTTATTTGCCAGTGGATGATTCTTCCAAATGTAGACATAAGCTTGACAATCCACCAGATGATGAAATTCCAGATGGGCGGACTGCATCAACTTCTCCATCATCTTCCGGTTGAAATCGCAAAGATAGAGAATACCAATCTCACTCTTCATGGTATTCACATCACTGATGACCTCGGCCGTCTTTGTCTCACGGATGGCGAACTCATACTGAGACATATCGAACTCTTTTGCCATATCCACAAATGCCTTTACCGCAAAGGAATAATGCTGTGTCGACACACCAAACTTCTTCTTATAGGAACCGCCCTCGCCATATTTCTCCAAGACACTCTCATACTGACCGTAAATTTGCTTGGCATACAGCAAAAACTCTGTCCCATCATTCGTCAGCGTAACGCCTCTGCCACTCCGATAGAACAGTGTGATTCCCAGTTCTTTTTCCAATTCCTTCATGGCACTGGTCAGGGACGGTTGTGACACATACAACTGTTCCGCCGCTTTGTTGAGAGACTTTGTCTCCGCGATTGTGATGAAATAATGTAACTGTACTAATGTCATATGTCGCTCCATCCACCTTTCTATCTCTCATAATGACATATTTTTTCACAGAAAAAAAGCCCGAAATGCATATTTGCATCTCAGGCTTATCGTAGAGGCGCCAACCAGATTTGAACTGGTGATAGAGGTGTTGCAGACCTTTGCCT
>CAMAKU010000163.1 GCA_945836255.1 uncultured Roseburia sp.
AAATGTCTTTTCTCCCAGCAATCTTGTAATTCTTACAGAAACAATATCTGCCTCTCTAGTTTTGATACTATTTTATGACCTTATAACTTCTCGTATGACACCAGCTCTTCTATCGAAATACGAGTCTGTGAATGTCTTTCCGGATCAGCAGCAGTTTCATCCGCATACCCAATCACCAGAATGTTGACCGGCTCCAGATGCTCCGGCAGATGAAACTCTTTTCTCTGGATATGAAATCCCCCTGCTGTTCAGCAACAAGTGTTTAGGCTTATCCGCTTTTTCAATACTCTATCTTCAGATTCATCTTTTCTTCGTCCCAGTTACATGCTTCCCGCATGTCACATGCATAACAATTTCTGGATTTTTTATCTGCCCAATACAACATTTCGTAACAAGGATTATTTGCATCATTCACTGCATTTCTGTGATGCAGAATGGACGCTTTGATTGTTTCCGTTTCTTTCTCTGTAAACCCGCAATCCGGCAGGATTCTGTCACACAATTCTGCCCCTGCCTGCTCATGGGGAATCCCTTTTTCGATCTGATCGATTCGTCCGATGTCGTGCATCAATGCCATTGCGTAGATCATTTCTTTTTCTATCGAAAACCCATGCTCCAAAGCATAAATATACATCAGTCTTGCCACATCAATCAAATGTTCCAGCGTATGCTTACAAAACATTCTGTCTTTTTCAGCCACCTGTAATGCAAGGTATTTTTCCTGAAACAGGGGATGATTGTAGATCTGATTTACCCGCTTCATGACCGCACCATCTGTAAAAAGGTCTGCTGCAGTGAGTAGTCCGTCTCAAACACTCCCCGGGTGACAATGGTAGACGTGATCGTTCCGGGCTTCTTTGCGCCCCGCATCGTCATGCACATATGCTCCGCCTCCAGCATAACCATGACACCCTTGGGCTGCAGATTTTTTTCAATGGCATCCGCAATCTGCGCGGTCATATTTTCCTGAATCTGCGGTCTTCTCGCATATACCTCAACCGTTCTGGCCAGTTTGCTTAAGCCCGCTACTTTTTCATCCGGAATATAGGCAACATGCGCTTTTCCGTAAAAAGGCAGTAAATGATGTTCACAGACAGAATAAAACGTGATGTCCTTTTCCAAAACGATATTGTTGTTCGTCGCGCTGAACTGTTTTTGCAGATGAAGTGCCGCATCCATTTCCAGTCCGCCAAATATTTCCTCACACATGCGCGCGATCCGGTCGGGCGTTTCGAGTAACCCTTCTCTGCCTACATCTTCTCCGATTCCTTCCAGAATCAGTCTGACACCCTCTTTGATTTTTTCACTATCCATTTTTTCTTCCTCTATTCTCATTGCCAGGTATCGATTCCACTAATGTTTCATCTCATCCTGAATCAATGCATGTAATGTTCCAACACTGTATAATGATCCGAATGCACAGACACCAATGCTTTTGTTCTCTGCCATTTGGAGGGCGACCAAAACCGCCTGCTTCGTGTCAGCCGGAACAACTATTTCCCCGCCAAAGCCACATGCCCGGATTGCATCTGAACACTCCTTTGCAGACATTGCTCTCGGATTGTCCGGTGTGATCGTCACGAAACTGTCCGCAAGGGGAAGCATCTGTAAGAGCATTTCATGATAATCTTTATCCTTTAGGATACCCGTAATGAATACAAATTTTTCATCCGGACAGTATTCCCCCAGATTATGACGCAACGCATGAATCCCGTCCGGATTGTGTGCTCCATCAATAATAACCAGCGGATCCTTCGATACCACTTCGAATCTTCCCAGCCAACGCACACTTCCCATTCCTTCACGAATCGCATCTTCTGAAATGTGAAAGCCGTTTTCGTTCAGGCACTCCATAATCTGAAAAACAACCGCCGCATTCCCATACTGGTGATCGCCCAGTAATGAAAGCGTTATTTTTTCCATCCGTTTCCTGTCTTCACCGTTCTTTTTTTCGTAATCAAAACACTGTCCATCGAGGCTCTTTTCTCTGACCCTGATCTGTGAATCGGAAGTTATGAGCAGACGGGCATGCATTGCAGCGCATCGTTCCTGTAAAACGGTCATAACCTCTTCTTTCTGATCCGCAGTCACTACAATCCCGGCTTCTTTTATGATTCCGGCTTTCTTTTCTGCAATCTCTGCCAGCGTATTTCCAAGAAACCCCATATGGTCAAAATCAATATTTACGATGGCCGCAACCTCCGGCGTTCCGATGACATTCGTGGCATCATCCGTCCCGCCCAGACCTACCTCCAGTACTACAAAATCACAATGCTGCTCGTTAAAATACAAAAACGCAAGCGCTACCGCTTTTTCGAATTCGGACGGCGGATCATCCATCTGCTCGCACGCACGCTTTACTGTCTCTGCCAGCCTGGAAAAATCCTCTTTGGAGATCATCTCACCATTGACCTGAAATTGTTCTCTGTAATCAGAAATCACCGGTGACGTAAACAGTCCCGTCAAAAAACCTGCGCATTGAAGAATCCGGGCTGTCATCGCACAGACAGAGCCCTTACCATTTGTACCTGCTACATGGATAAATTTCAACCGTTCCTGTGGATTGCCCAACTTTTCCAATAATACTTCCATGCGCGAAAGCCCTAGCCGGATCACCTGATCGTATGATTTTTTTATAAATGCTTCTGCTTCGATATATGTCATCCTATTTTTTTCACCATAAAAGAAAAGGCATTCATTTACCGTTCTCAGGAAATGAATGCCTAATAATCTCTGACAGCGGATGCGAAGGCACACCGCGAATCTCCGGTCATACAACCTCAACTCTTCGTCCAACAGCAACTTCCCGTCCATTGGCACTTTACGCGTGAC
>CAMAKU010000164.1 GCA_945836255.1 uncultured Roseburia sp.
GATTAGTTGTTGATAAACTTATCTTCCTCGTTATTCCAACTATACAACTGACGAACTTCTTCGCCAACCTTCTCTGACGGATGCTCTGCAGCAAGCTTTCTCATAGCCTTGAAATGTACCTGACGTCCTGCCGGAGACATATCTAACAAGAATTCCTTTGCAAAAGAACCATCCTGGATATCAGAAAGAATCTGCTTCATTGCCTTCTTGGTATCTTCGGTAATGATCTTCGGTCCGGTAATGTAATCACCATACTCTGCGGTGTTGGAGATGGAATATCTCATTCCTGCGAAACCTGACTGATAGATCAGATCAACAATCAACTTCATCTCATGGATACACTCAAAGTATGCATTCCTCGGATCATAGCCAGCCTCAACCAATGTCTCAAAACCAGCCTGCATCAATGCACAAACACCACCGCAAAGAACTGCCTGCTCACCAAAGAGGTCTGTCTCTGTCTCCGTGCGGAATGTGGTCTCAAGAACGCCTGCTCTTGCGCCGCCAATAGCCAGTGCATAAGCCAAAGCCATATCCAATGCCTTACCGGTCGCATCCTGCTCTACTGCTACCAAACAAGGAACACCCTTACCAGCCTGATACTCAGAACGTACCGTATGTCCCGGTCCCTTCGGTGCAATCATCGTCACATCCACATCTGCAGGCGGTGTAATACATCCAAAATGAATGTTGAAACCATGGGCGAACATCAACATATTACCTGCCTCTAAGTTCGGCTCAATATCCTTCTTGTACATATCTGCCTGTAATTCATCATTGATCAGAATCATGATGATGTCAGCCTTCTTTGCAGCTTCTGCTGCGGTATATACTTCAAATCCCTGCTTCTCAGCCTTCGCCCAGGACTTAGAGCCTTCGTACAGACCAATAATAACGTTGCATCCAGACTCCTTTGCATTCAATGCATGTGCGTGTCCCTGGCTGCCGTAGCCGATGACTGCGATTGTCTTACCATCTAACAATGATAAGTTACAATCTTCCTGATAAAAAATTCTTGCTTCTTGTGACATTCCTTTATCCTCCTTTAATTATCACTCAATTATAACAACATCCTTAGTACCTCTGGTCAGACCTGTCAGACCAGTGCGCGCCAACTCCAAGATCTCGTAATCGGCTAACATATCCAAGAATGATTGTAATTTCTCCTGATGACCGGTGACCTCAATGACCATCGAATCATGTGTGACATCCACCACCTTGCCGTGGAAAATCTCCGTAATCGTCAAAACAGACTGGCGATCCGTATCCTTCGCAGATATCTTGACAATCATCAGTTCCCTTGTAACAGAGGAACCCGGCTCCAGAATCTTGATATCAACCACATCCTCTAATTTGGCCAACTGCTTCTCGATCTGCTCCAGAATCAATTCGTCTCCACTTGCCACAATCGTAATTCTGGTAAATCGTGGATCTGCCGTAACACCGGCGGAAAAACTGTCGATATTATACCCTCTGCGGCTGAACAGACCCGAAACATGACTCAAAAGTCCCGGTGTGTTCTCAACCAAAATAGACATTACCTGACTTCTCATAACTTACCTCACCTAATGATTGCACGTCACTGCACTACTGTAACGTAGAAAATCTTTAATCAAAAACAATTCTAGCACATCAACATATTTTGTCAATGAAAATCTATGCTGTCTGCGCCATTCCACCACATTTCCTGCGGCACGACGGTGGATTCGCGCAAGGAAGCCACCGAAAGCACCACATCTTGCAGAAAAAAGGAACGCACGTACACGCTGTTTTGCCTCAGGGCAATCTCATCCGTCTGCGTCATGTCATCCGCCCAACACTGCTCTGTCCGGGAACGCAAAGTGCCGCTCACATCAACTTGCGCACACACCTGCTCCAGTGGCAAATCCAGACATTTGGCAAGTGCCTCCTTACGTGTCCAAAGAATCGTAAAAAGGGCATCCTGCTGCACCGGATCTTTCTCCCATTCCTGCAGGCACTGCTGTTCCCGCTGTGAAAAGAAACGTCGAACAACAGCTTCGCGATAACGTCCCCGCATCTCCACATCAACGCCGATAACGTCTGCATCCACTGCACATGCCGCCATTTTTTTGCAATGAGACAGGGAGAACTGTGCATCTGGCAACCGATGCGATACATGTTCTGTCTGCAACGACGGTTTTCCACGTTGTGAATATTGATAGGTATAGGGTCTTTCGCATCCATATGCTTCCAACGCATCCTCCAGCAGACCGCTGGCCAGTAATTGCTGCCACCGGCCATCCTCTGTTGTCATCCCATCCACCTTGCGCCTGCGCTGCTCACTCAGACGCTGGTATGTGTTCTTCCACTGTTGCTCTGTCCTCTGATCATCATAAAATCGATAATAAATCTGCATTCCTCATTTACCTCAGGAAAAATCAAAATCTTCATAATGGCAAAGTCCCTGTCGGTACCATTCACAATTACTACAACTGGTCTGAAACAGTTCCCCGGACAGGTATTTCCTGGCATGTTCCTTTAACTGCCCATACGTATACACTTGTCCTTCCACCAGGTGCAATGGCTCCAGCAACGCCCGATCCTTGGTCTGGACATGATTCGACGCATCCATACAATACCCCTCATCGGTCAGATTCGGACACCGTCTGCAGATGTCATCCGGTTCCGCCACCAGACAGAGCCTGTCCTCTTCATGTTCCTTAAGCCAGGTCACCATCGCGGTCATATTTTCACAGAACGGTCCACTGTATCCATAGCCTCGATACAGATTGGTACACATAATATGATGTACTCTAATCTTCTTCATTCGT
>CAMAKU010000165.1 GCA_945836255.1 uncultured Roseburia sp.
TGACACCATGTTAGAGCAAATCAATATTCGCAAAGCCCAGTTGAACCAGCGTATTTTACAGCGTAAGACGGAAGAGGAAGATCTGAATGCAACGCTGGCGCAATGTCAAAAGGAATACGATGCGGCATGCAGTAAGCAGGAGGCTCTCAAAGAAAAAGAAAAAGACTTCATGCACCGTTCGGTGGAATGGAAGAATAAGCGGCGTGAGGCTGTGCAGCGTTTACAGCAGCAGAATGACGAATACAATAAATTGGCGTCCAAGTTGGAGGCTCTTAAAAACATTGCTGAGCGTTATGACGGCTACGGCAACAGCATTCGTCGGGTTATGGAACAGAAGGATACTGAGACTGGCATTATCGGTGTTGTCTCAGATTTGATTCACGTAGATAAGAAATATGAGGTTGCCATCGAGACAGCACTTGGTGGCAATATCCAGAATATTGTTACCAAGGATGAGGCTACTGCCAAGAAGATGATCGCCTTTCTGAAAGAGCATCGTTATGGGCGTGCTACATTTTTGCCTTTGACCAGTGTGTCCGGGCAGGGATTTCAGAAAGACAAGTCTGTTCTTTCGGCAGAAGGCGTCTTGGGTCTGGCAAATGAATTGGTAGATGCAGATGCACAGTATGCCCAGGTGCTTTCTTATCTGTTGGGCCGTGTCATTGTGGTTGACACCATTGATCACGGGATTGCCTTGGCGAAGAAGAACCATTATTCCTTACATATTGTGACCTTGGAAGGGGAATATTTTAGTCCTGGTGGTTCCTTGTCCGGCGGACGGTTTAAGAATAACAGCAATCTGCTGGGACGTAACCGTGAGATAGAAGAGATTGAAAAACAACTAAAAGAACTAGGCTGTGAGAAGGAGCAGATGAAGGAGCGTATTTCCGAGATTGAGACAGCGCAGGCGCTTCTGGAAGCAGATAGTGAGGAGAACCGCAGTGCACTGGAAGCCAATGCGCTGGTGTGTAACACAGCACAGATTCATTTGCAGCGAATTCAGGAACAGAAGGCGGAGAGTGAGAACGCCTTTGCCAGTCTGAGCGAAGAAAGCGATGAGATGGAACGCCAGATTCGCGAGATTATGGCTGGTAAAAAAGAGATTGAGCGGGAGCAAGATGAGGCTGAGCAGCGCGAAGTGCTGCTGAGACAACAGACGGAAGAATATCAGAAATTGCTGGATGAGAAGACCTACATGGAGTCCTCTGCTGTGCGCAATGTGTCTGAGGCCCAGATTGAAGAGGCGAATGCCAGACAAAAGGTTACCTTTGTTGTGGAGAACTGTCAGCGTGTGGCTGCTGAGATCGAGAAAAAGGAGGCAGATATCCTTCGACTCATTGAGGAGGCCAAGAATGGTAAGTTGGATGCAGAAAAGAAGCGCAACGATATTGAAGAAATCAAGAAGACGATGATTGCGTCGGATGATAATTTCGCAGCCTTGGAAGTATCACTGAAAGAAGCGTTGGAACAGAAAGACCAGATGAATCAGGAGTATAAGGGATTCTTCCAGCAACGGGAGGAAATTGCCGACCGGATTTCTGCGCTGGATAAGGAGATTTATCGCCTGAATTCACAGCGTGAGAAGTTAGAAGAGGCGATTGCCTACCAGAATACTTACATGTGGGAAGAGTATGAACTGACCTTGCGGGCTGCTGAAAAAATGCGGGATCCATCTTACGAGAGCATTGATTCCATGCGCAAAGCCACATCGGCATTAAAAGATGAGATTCGCCGCATGGGTAATGTAAATGTTAATGCCATTGAGGAATACAAAGAGGTATCGGAACGTTATCTGTTCCTGAAAGGACAACATGATGATTTGGTGGAAGCAGAACAGACGTTGATGGGCATCATCGACGATTTGGATACCGGCATGCGCAAACAATTTACGGAAGGCTTTGCAGACATTCAGCGTGAGTTTGACAAAGCATTTAAAGAATTGTTTGGCGGCGGTAAGGGAACACTGGAACTGGTGGAAGGTGAAGATATTTTAGAGACCGGCATCCGAATCATTGCACAGCCACCGGGAAAGAAATTGCAGAATATGATGCAGTTGTCCGGTGGAGAGAAGTCATTGACAGCCATTGCACTGCTGTTCGCGATTCAGAATCTGAAGCCGTCACCGTTTTGCTTGTTGGATGAGATTGAGGCGGCCTTGGATGATTCCAATGTGGGACGCTTCGCGAAATATCTGCACAAATTGACAAAGAATACACAGTTTATCATTATTACCCATAGACGTGGTACCATGAATGCAGCAGATCGTTTGTATGGTATTACCATGCAGGAGAAGGGTGTTTCCACACTGGTATCTGTGAATCTGATTGAGAATGATTTGGACGAATAGGAAGAGAGATTATGGCAGAAGGTGGATTTTTCAAACGGTTGTTGGCCGGACTGACCAAGACAAGAGACAATTTTGTCAAGAACATGGATTATGTTTTTCGTGGCTTTACAAATATCGACGACGAATTTTATGAGGAATTGGAAGAAATCCTCATTATGGGCGATATCGGTGTGGTCACCACAGAACAGATTCTGGAAGATTTAAAACATAAAGTCAAAGAACAAAAGATCAAAGAACCGATGGAGTGTAAACAACTGCTGATTGACAGTATCCGTCAACAGATGGATATCGGTGATGCGGCGTATGAGTTTGAAAATCGTACCTCAGTGGTTCTGGTAGTGGGAGTCAATGGGGTTGGAAAGACAACCACCATTGGTAAACTGGCAGCAAA
>CAMAKU010000166.1 GCA_945836255.1 uncultured Roseburia sp.
AGCATCGATCAACTGATAGATCGTCCCTACGAACCCTCTGGATATAAATCCATAATGATAACTGAGTGCATACATCGATGTATTATAGCGTTCCATGGCATGCTCATAATTTGCCACAAATGCAATCACCGCAAGCAGGATCATTCCATATAAAATTTTATGATTTTCTTTTTCTTTCTTCATAAGCAACGATAACCATACCTATCAAACCGATCATACTGATCCACAACCCCAAGGCTGCTCCCGGCACCTGATACTTCATCTCAATATCATTGCTGCCACTCTCCAATGGTATCAGTTGCAGCACACCCTCTATGCATGTCGGCTCTACCACCTTGTCATTGACGGTTATACGCCAACCGTCATCCCATGGAATGCTGGCAAACAGCATCTCACCTTCTTCTGCGTCCGCCTGTATCCTGGCATACCCATTCTCTATCTGAAGTTGCCCGGGCATCTGACTTTGAACCAGCGCATGCGCATGGGCAAGCACCTGCAGATTCAGCGCATAAAATGATGGTTCTTCTATTCCACTGAGATTGCCGGACAATACAATACGCGCCACGCTATCCTTTTCACTGACAGGAATATAAAAAACATCACTGCCACCAACATCCGCGTAGGAGACAGCCTCCCTACCATTAACCGACAACTTTGCTGAGACGACATCATCCCACGGCATCCGCCCATATAAAATGAAATCCCCTTTTGGAACCTGTAATTCATAGGTTCGCACCTGTTTCTTTGCCCCCTCGGTTGTCTTTTTTTCCTGATAGTCAACCGTTTCGTACAGTTCCTCTTGTATCCCCAACAGATTCCGGTAGAGTTCATTCTGGTAAATAAACGGATCCTCCTGCGATGCCGATGACGGTTGCATATCTGTTGCCTCCGTCACGAATGCCATCGGAAATGCGTAAGGATTCTCATACAATGCTCCCTCCAGAGGACATAGTCCCGTCATCTGCTGCGAAGAATACAGATACTTTACACCGAGCAGACTATCGATTCCAAGCAGACTTGTCCCATAAACGCTCTGATTCTGCCCTTCCGTACGATAACCTGCCTTTGCAAGAAACTCCTTTTGGTTGGCAACAGAATTAGATGTATAACTGCACAACGACCAGAAATTATATGTCATGCTCTGATTCTTTTCATCGTCCACGGTATCCGGGATGACCGTCATGCGGTATACCCCGTCATCCCTTTCTTTCAGCGCCTGTATGCTTTCTGCGTTTTCTATGATATTTTCACGATATACACTCACATTTTCCATATGAAAATAATCGGTCAGATGATACATTTCATAGAGCAATTCACTCCCTGATAGTACGATAAGGACGCATCCAAATACTCCCGACAGCGTTCTATTTCGGAATCCGCCCCGCCAGATGGTAAGCGCCACCGCCTCCAGAAAACAGATAGCGATAGACAGCACCATAAGTTCTCTGGTTCGATTGAGTCCCTCCTCATATGTCAACAGGAAGCAAAGAGCATAACCTAATGCGGTAACCAGATAAATTCCGGTACGCCGTCTTTCCTGCCCGGCATAAGCATACCCGGCGAGAAATACCAGAAAAAGAGAGCCAATATAAGAATAACGACTCCAGTATCCATTGATATCCTGAAACATGGAATACAGCCGAAAACACGGATTCCACGCATAGAGCAGAAGCACGACCACAAGCCCCACACCCAGAATGATCTTATCACGTCTTTGAATGCTTCGTGACAAAAACAGACTTCCCGCTCCAAGCAATACAAAAAATCCCGCGTAAAGTGATAATTGCAGATCATTTAATCCGACAAATGCGAAATTACTGCTGCCAATGTAATAATCCCGGAAGAAAGTAAGCGGGCTGACAATAAATCCCCAGCCTTCCTCTCCCAGTAACGACGACGCACCACCGCCATTTTTCAAAAGGAGAATCATCGTCGGCAAAAACAGTGCGGCAGAGATCATAATACCGAGGATCATTCCCACCACATAGCGCCCGCCGGTCTTTCGGAATGTCCGCTTTTCCCCAAAAAGGAGATAACCCAGCACTAGCCAGACCAGCGAAAAAAGACAATTCATGACGCCCGTATACCAGTTAAACAACATACCCGCCGCAACACTTCCTGCCAGAAATGCCACGCCTTTTTTGTTGCGAACAATGCGATTGATACCTGTCAGGATAAGCGGAAGCATATATACGCCATCGAGCCACATCACATTCTCAATCTGCGTGATATTATACTCACACAGTGCATAAGATACAGCAAGCAATGTCCTCTCCACATTCCCGAGACGTCCCTCCGTCGCATCCTGCAAAAAGAAACTGCATGTCGTAGCAGACAAAGCAATTTTCAAAACGACGATCAGATGAAAACAGGTGATCAGATTCTCCTTTGAAAAAAAGATCGTTAGTAACTGAAACGGACTGGACAGATAATATGAGAAAACAACAAACGCACTTGAGCCCATGTCCTTACTGAATGTATAGAAAATATCGTTCTTCCCCGTCAGTACATCCTTATAATAGGAAAAAAATCCGAGATATTGTGAGTTTGCATCAAAATAGGCAAGTGATCGCTCTCCAAAAGGAGCGTATCCCTGCCACATAAAAAACAACAGAAACACGCATCCGACGATCACAAACGGAACCAAAAATAATATGAGGTTGTCTTTTATTCTATCTTTCTTACAGCCACTCATTTGTC
>CAMAKU010000167.1 GCA_945836255.1 uncultured Roseburia sp.
CATAACAATAAGGTGTTGCAGCAGTTACTACAACACCTCATATTATCTATGATTCCGAAAGAAAGTCAATATCTTCCGAAGGAATCCCCATGATTTAAATGACATAATTATTGGCCAACATCGCCTGTTCATCCTCCACCAGATCAGCCAGTGTGGTGTGGTCAATCACATCGCTGATGGCATCGTCCAGTCTTTTCCAGAAGTGAAGCGTCACACAACTATCCGCACGGTCGCACTGGTTGACTTCGTCTGCCAGACATGCCACCGGAACCATATCCCCCTCCGTCAGGCGGAGAATCTGACCCATGGTATAATCCTTCGGATCTCTGGTCAACACATAACCTCCCTGCGGTCCCCGAATACTCCTGACAAATCCCGCTTTGTTCAGCATGGCTACCACCTGCTCCAAGTATTTGTCTGAAATCTCCTGACGGGCCGATACATCCTTAATCCGGACAGGCTCTCCCGTGTTGTGTAATGCAAGATCCAGCATAAAGCGGATCGCATATCTTCCCTTTGTTGAAACTTTCATAGGCTACCTCATTCTATTAATCTGCAAATAAAGGCGTAGATAAGTAGCGGTCACCGGAATCCGGCAACAACGCTACGATATTCTTGCCCTGATTCTCCGGTCTGGCTGCCACAATAGACGCTGCCTTTAAGGCTGCCCCGGAGGAAATTCCTACCAGGATACCTTCGGTTACGGCAAAACGCTTACCCTCGGCAAAGGCATCTTCATTCTCAATGGTGATGATCTCATCGTAAATCTTCGTATCCAGGGTCTCCGGTATAAATCCTGCTCCAATTCCCTGAATCTTATGCGCTCCGGCCTTACCGGTGGAAAGAACTGCACTAGTTGCCGGCTCCACAGCGATTACTTTGATGTCAGGATTCTGACTCTTCAGATACGCACCAACACCGGAAATCGTTCCACCGGTGCCTACACCTGCAATGAAAATATCCACCTTGCCATCGGTCTGCTCCCAGATCTCCGGTCCCGTCGTGGCCTTATGGGCCGCCGGATTCGCCGGATTCACAAACTGACCTAACACAATGGAACCTTCAATTTCCTGATTGAGTTCCTCCGCCTTGGCAATGGCACCCTTCATGCCCTTGGCGCCTTCGGTCAGAACCAGTTCGGCACCGTATGCTTTCAACAGGTTGCGTCGCTCAACGCTCATGGTATCCGGAAGTGTGATAATCGTACGATAACCTCTGGCCGTGGCCACGGCTGCCAGTCCGATACCGGTATTACCGGAAGTCGGCTCGATAATCGTTGCCCCTTCTTTCAGAAGCCCTTTCTGCTCAGCATCTTCGATCATTGCAAGGGCAATACGATCCTTTACGGAACCTGCCGGATTTAGATACTCTAACTTTGCCAAAATCGTGGCATCCTTTACCCCTACCGCCTGTGTATAACGGTGTAACTGCAAAATCGGTGTGTTCCCGATCAATTCTACTGCACTGTTCTTAATGTCTCCCATAATCATATCCTCCTTTTCATACTTTTTCCATGGTTTTTGCAAATTTTTTAAAAAATACTCCCTCGTATATTTCCTAGTTGTATGGTAGGTTTTATATGATTTGAAGTTTATCGCATCCGATTCCGTTTGTCAACCTCTTTTTTACATCTTTTCTGACGGATAAACTTTCAGACTGACGCAGGATGTGTTATCATAGTACTTAGATTTCGAATGTTTTTGGGAGGGTTATCCATATGAAGGCAACAATGAATGCATCCGCTGAGAATTATCTGGAGACAATCTTAATCCTAAGCAAACAACTGCCCGTAGTGCGTGCAGTGGATATCGCCAACGAATTAGATTTCAAGAAATCCAGCGTCAGCATCGCCATGAAGAATCTACGGGAAAAGAACCATATCACCGTTACGGAGACAGGAGCCATCTATCTGACAGACTCCGGACGCGAAATCGCCGAGATGATCTATGAACGACATGAGATGATTTCCAAAGGCCTCATGGCTCTTGGCGTGCCGGAAGACATTGCTACGGAGGATGCCTGCCGCATCGAGCATGTCATCAGCAAAGAGAGTTTTGAAGCTGTTAAGAAATTGATTCAGGACAAGTTATAATCCAGCGGATAACGCAATCTGCGGATTCGTGCATCATTTAAGGGGCATCTGCCATCGGCAAATGCCCCTTCGTTATGCTTTCTTCCTCTATGCCATGGCATCCGGATTCTGGGATTCTGTCTCCTCCAGCATCTCCATCGCGCCATTGTCTTCCTGTTCAATCTGTTCGATGGCCGCCTCATCGGCTTCTGTATCCTCCGCTTCCTGCGCGTCATCCAGCACCACGATTTCCTTAATGGCATGCTCGTTGCCTTGCACCAAATAGGTATTCTCGCTGCCACAATAAGGGCAGATCTTTCCGTGCTCCACAGTACCATATGTCTTTTCACAATCTTCGCAGAAGGTCACCGCCGGGATCATCTCCACTTCCAACTGGCATCCGTCCAGCACTTCGCTCTTAGAGCATTTCCAATTCCAGCAATCTTCCAAATAGGACGGAATTACCGTAGATACTTCCCCAATCTCCAAAACCACCTTTTCCACATGGCTCACATGGTTCTCCACCGCAATGGCTTCCACCTTCTTGGCAATGTGAAATACAATTCCTAATTCGTGCATTATCTATCCTCTCCTCACATTCTTGTATGCATCCATCCACAG
>CAMAKU010000168.1 GCA_945836255.1 uncultured Roseburia sp.
ATCAAAGGGGTGCTGTCTGTGGAGATGGATGGCAGAACCGTCCGGGTAGGGGAACGAGAAAGTATTAATGTGCTGCCGAATCAGATGCATCGCCTCTATAATGATACGGATCAGGATGTGGTGGCAATCGAGGTAGATACCGGTGCAGAGATCGATGAGCGGGATATGGTGCATCAGGATGAGATGGCAGATATGGGCAAGGTGAGTCTGCCGCAGTTATATCGGATGCAGCCGACATTTAAGGACTATCTGTGGGGCGGAAAGCGGCTGGTTACACAGTTTGGCAAAAAGAGTCCCTATGAGATTACAGCGGAATCCTGGGAATTATCAGCCCATCCGGACGGACAGAGCGTTATTGCGGGAGGACCGCTGGATGGCATGCGTTTTGGTGATTTTGTGGCGGAATATGGTGTTTTGGTATGCGGGTGGAAGAGCAAGACCTTTGACCGTTTCCCTATACTGATTAAGTTTATCGATGCCTGTAATCCGCTGTCGGTTCAGATTCATCCCTATGATGATTATGCCTTTACCCACGAAAGCGAATTTGGCAAAAACGAAATGTGGTATGTCATGGATGCGGAGCCGGGGGCATTTCTTTACTGTGGTTTTGCCAGAGATGTATCGGCAGAGGAAGTGAGACGTCGGCTGGCAGATCATACCATTACGGATGTGCTCAACAAGGTGCCGGTAAAAAAAGGAGATGTTATTTTCATTCCGGCAGGAACCATCCATGCCATTGGCGCAGGAATACTAATCTGTGAAATTCAGCAGAATTCCAACAGTACCTATCGTGTCTATGATTATGACCGTGTGGATAAGAATGGGAAACACCGGGAACTGCATGTGGATAAAGCACTGGATGTCATGACATTTTCTGCCTATGAGCAGGGTGCGTTTGGATTGCAGGAGCCGCGGGCAGACGGTGACAATCTGGTGCAGCAGTTGTGCGTGTGCAAATATTTTCAATGCGAAAAGTATGAGATCCGAAAGCGGCAGTTGATTTATGTAACGGATGCATCGTTTGTATCTCTGGTTTTTCTGGCAGGCAAGGCCACGGTTTCCACGGAGGAGGAGCAGTTGGAGGCACGTGCCGGAGACAGTATCTTTGTAACCTCAGGGCGTAAAGTGATACATATCGATGGTTCGTGCGAAGTAATTGCAACGATGATTTAACAGAATACAAGAGAAAACTTGACGAACGTCAATATATCGCATAAAATAAAACAAACGACATGGGAGTGATTTTATGCAGATCTGGCACGATATTCAGGATATGACCTATTTGGAGTGGACGCTGATTCGGCGGTCTTCGGGAACGGCAGGTTCCTTTCTGAAGGCGCGTGAGAAGATAGGAGACAAGGAGTATTATTACAAGTTATCTAATTATGATACGGTTCATGGCATCTATGGTCACGAATGTGTGAATGAGATTCTTGTGGATCGGTTGTTATCGGTACTGGATATACCACATCTGCATTATGAGTTGATTCATGCCAAGGTAAAGGTTAACGGGCAACTGTATACCACATATCTGTGCAGATCACAGGATTTTAAAGAACGAGGAGATTTAAAGACAGCATTGGATGTTTTTTATGATATGGAAGCCTTGCCGGAGGAGAGTCCCATGGCATTCTGTGAAAGAAAAGGATTTTCGGAAAGCATCTATCACATGTTATTGATTGATTTTCTTGTGTTAAATAGAGATCGCCATGGAGCGAATATAGAGGTCCTCAAAAACACAGGTAAGAGGTCGGTCCGTATGGCGCCGCTTTTTGACCATGGATTATCGTTGGTGTTTCATTGCCGTAATGATGAGGAACTAGATGGGATTGATCCTTATGAGGACAAGCCGATACAATGTTTTGTGGGAGGCTATTCGTCGTTTGAGAATCTTCAGTTGATTCCTAGGGATTATTTACCCCAATTACCGGTATTTGATGTACAGATGTATGATGAACTTTACGAGGGAATGGATCAGATTATGAGCCAGAAATGGATTGCTACGACATGGCATTTTCTGCAGGTGAGGGCAAAGATATATGAAGATTTTCGCAATAAGAAATGCTGATGTAGATAAGAAAAAAGATCTGGCCTTTTTTTTCTACTTTGAGAAGATAGAGGAATACTGTATTGAGATTGTAGCCGGTGCAGATGAATGGGAGATGCCTTTCGTATTGGACACCTATGTCAGACGGGGCGAGTGGACAGTGGGAATGAAAGATACATTGCAATTCATATCTCAGCGCGTCGTGCCAAGTGATCGTCAGAATATCGGCATGATTCTGAAAGAGAATGGACTGGAATCTTACGATGAAATTCAGTTATTTTTGCTGTCGGAGGGACGTTGTGCGCAGGATCATTGTTTTATCAGACAGATTTCCTATGAGGAATTGCCGCAGCAGATCAAAGAGCGCCGGGAACGACATCTTGTTTCTGTTACAAGTATTGGTAGTTGTTCTTATCTGATGAGTTTTGCAGATGGGACGACAAAATTATTGGACATAGACAAGTATACAGAGCAATTTGCATTTTTTAAACGTATGATGGCATACACAGAAGGTATGCGACATTTTAGGATTTGTGGTGCAGGTACTGAGGTGAACTTCAATGATATTGGAAGTCTATCGTATGATTACCTTTATGAGCATGGGCAGAATTTGCCGTTTCGGCTGGAA
>CAMAKU010000169.1 GCA_945836255.1 uncultured Roseburia sp.
CTTATTTGCGGACTGCTGCAGTCGATGCTCTTCATCCTCATTCAGTTCAATTGGCACTTTTTTCTCATACCCGTCTTTTCCCACGATGGCAGGCATACTCAATGTCACATCTTCGATTCCATATTCCCCATGCATCATAACCGATACCGGTAAAATGGATTTTTCATCCCTTATGACAGCCTCGCAGATTCGTTTCACTGACATGGCAATTCCAAAGTAGGTTGCTCCTTTTTTCGCGATAATGTCATACGCACTTTGCTTTACCTCCTCTGCAATCTTCTGTGTCGCTCCACTGTGGTCATAATATCCCCTCATCTCACAAAAACGGTCAAGGGAAACGCCGGATACATTGGTGCTGCTCCAGGCTGCAATCTCACTGTCTCCATGTTCTCCAATAATAAATGCATGAATACTGCGGCTGTCCACCCCAAGATGCTGTCCCAGTTTATACTTCAAACGGGATGTATCCAGTACCGTTCCTGATCCAATGACACGTTCTTCCGGAAATCCACTCAGTTTTAGCGCGGTGTATGTCAGAATATCCACAGGATTCGAAACGATCAGCAGTATGCCCGGACATTTCCTCTTCGACAACTCCGGTATAATACTTTTAAATATTGCTACATTTTTGTGTACCAGATCCAGTCTTGTCTCATCCGGTTTCTGATTCGCCCCCGCTGTCACAATGATAATGGCGGCATCGGATATGTCATCATAATCTCCCGCATATATCTGTGTGGGGCTCCCAAGGGGAACCCCGTGGGCGATATCCTGGGCCTCTCCCTCCGCCTTTGCCTGATTAACATCCAATAACACAATCTCTGTAAAAAGTCCGCTCTGCATCAGTGCAAATGCGCAGGCAGCACCTACAAATCCACATCCAATTACTGCCACTTTTCGATAATTTATGTTTTGATTTTCCATCCATCATCCATCCTTCCACATTTTTTCTATAACCATAGGATAGATAAAATCAGCATTTTTATGCATCAGGATTCGTACTTTCTGCGCAGAGATAACAGTATTTTTTTCTCGAAGCGGGACACCGCCACCTGATTCATGTCCATCAATTTAGCGACCTCACTCTGTGTCTTTCCTTCCATGTATCTCAGACGAATCAGCAGACGCTCCTGTTCCGTTAACCCCTCCAGCATCTGCCGAATCGTAAGATGATTGATAATTGCGGAATCTGAACATCGTTCATCCACAATCTGATCGCCCAACGTCATATGGTTTTGCTCCATTTTACTATTGTGACACAGGACCGGCTGATCAATAGATTCTACTGCAGCCGAAGCTTCCATGGCTGTCACAATTTCCTCTCTGGTTAATCCCGTCCCCTGGGATACTTCCTGAATCGTGGGATCTGAGCAATTTTCTTTCCCCCATTTTTCCCGAAATGCGGCAATCTTTCTCGCATGCTCCTTCATGGTACGACTGACATGTATCAGACCATCATCCCTCAGAAATCTCTGTATCTCTCCAATGATCATGGGAACTGCATAAGTTGAAAAGGCATAGTCGGTATCCAGATCAAAACGTTCCACCGCCCGCAGCAATCCAATTGCGCCGATCTGATACAGTTCCTCCTTATCATATCCATGCCCGGAGAATCGATTTAAGACCATGTAAATCAGACCGGAATTCTCGTTAATCAGCCACTCTTTTGCCGGCTTGTCCCCTGCCTGCGCAAGTTTGACATACGTTCTCCAATCTTTATCCTTTGCATGTTCCTTACCTCTCATGCTCCCTTTCTATGTACTTTCGCATACAAACGCGGGTACCTTTTCCGGGCTCCGATTCCACACGAACCTGATCCATAAATGCCTCCATAAATGCAAATCCCATTCCCGAGCGCTCCATCTGGGGTTTACTCGTATAAAAGGGCTGCATCGCCTTTTCCAGATCTTCAATACCGATCCCTTCATCTGTGACAATCACTTCCAATTCTTCTCCATGCTGAATACATTCCATCTCCACCTGGGAGGTCTCATCCGTATACCCATGTATAATTGCGTTGGTTACCGCTTCTGACACCGCAGTCTTGACATCTTCCAACACTTCCATGGTCGGATTCATATCTACCATAAATGCAGCAACTGCCATACGTGCAAACCCCTCGTTGACCGGTCTTGCATCAAACTGCAAGCGAATATGATTTTTCTTACTGCTCATAACCATCCTCCTTTACCACATCAATCATCTGATAGAGTCCGGATGCTGTAAAAATCCGTTCAACTCTTCCACCAATGTTTTGGGCATATACCTTTCCCCCCAGAAAACCTAGTTTTCGGCTTCTTCCAATCAACACACCGATCCCGGAACTATCCATGAACCGTGTTCCTCCAAAGTCAAAATATAAAGTTCGAATCTGATACATATCAATCAACTGATCGATCGTCTTTTGTATCTGTGTTGCCTGATGATGATCTATCTCTTCCGGCATAAAATAGACCATTTTACTACCATCCATCTGATATTCTTCCTGCATGATAGACTCCTTTCTTTCTTTAATTATAAAAAATGTAACTATTCACAACCCCTCCACACACATTCGCAAGAAAATCGAGTAGGAGGGAAATTTAACTAAATTTCCCGACCTCTCACACCACCGTGC
>CAMAKU010000170.1 GCA_945836255.1 uncultured Roseburia sp.
GCATAAGTTATGAAAGAAAGGAAAGGAAACGGTGGAATCTTATTTAACAGCCAATTATCATACACATACAACCCGATGTCATCATGCGGTAGGCGAGGATCGGGCTTATGTGGAAGCAGCCATTGAAGCCGGCATCCGCGTGTTGGGCTTCTCGGACCACATTCCCATGCCGGAGATTGACGAGAGGCTCAGTGGGATTCGTATGTCCTATGCCCAGGTGGAAGATTATCTGGATTCGCTTCACCGCCTGCAGCAGGAATACAAGCAGGAGATTACGATTTATATCGGATATGAAGGGGAATATTTCGCACCGCTCTTTGAGGAGCAGATACGGCGGTTGCGTTCCTTTGGATATGATTACCTGATTTTGGGACAACACTTTGTGATTACGGATGGCCGGGGTGTTTATACGGGGGCGCCCACCGATTCCGTGGCCATTTTGAAGATGTATGTGGATTGGTGTATCGAGGGGCTGTCCACCGGCGCATATCGCTATCTGTGTCATCCTGATTTAATCTATTTTACAGGGGATGAGACTGTCTGGCGGCGGGAGATGACAAGACTCTGCCGTTACTGTAAAGAGCACAGGATTCCCATGGAATATAATCTGCTGGGTGCGATGGAGGGCAGACAGTACCCGTCGGAACGTTTCTTGGCGCTGGCCGGGGAAATGGAAAATGATATTATCATCGGAATTGATGCCCACGATCCGGGGCAGATTGGCAATCAATCGGTCTATCAGATGGCGCAGAACGCGGTTCGGAAGTATCAGTTGCATGTTCAGACAGACCTGCCGGGCTTGCGGTAGCAGGGAAGATTACATGAGAAGAGAATGGCTCGTTCCATAGGCGGGCTGCTGCTCGTTCATCCAGTCCACCAGTTGCTGCATGCCATCTTCGGAGAAGTCGGCAGTGTGGCGGACTTTTTGGTCGTCCGGCGTGACCGCATAGGCATAGGGCTCCGGCCAGATGGTCGCCTGAAGAAGGGTGCGGTTCTCCTCGGATGCACTGTCTTCGGTAATTTTTTCTACCCGGTAGCGCATATTGCCGTCACTGCCGGTAAAAGGGGAACTCTTATAAAAATTCAATGCCAGTAAGTCATGTCGTTCAATCAAAGTAGGTACCTGCCTTTCTTTTCTATCCTTATTATAATCCATTACAAAAAAATGAAAAGTTTTTTTGAAAAAAGGAACGTTGACTGGCAATGTATGTTATACTAACCAAAGAATGGCGGGAACACCCGGTGGGGCAGATGTTAGGTGGACCGCCCGAAAAGAGGAGGATTGTACAATGAGGGGAATACAAAAAAGGTTGTTGGTAGGTGTCATGATACTGGCACTGGGACTGACGGCGCTGGTGGTGCCGTCTGTGGATGTCAGTGCAACGCAGACATCGGCGGACTGGATGGCAGAGGTAGATGGGGAGACGATGCTCAGTTCGCTTTCCATTCCCGGAACACATGATACCTGTACGCAGTATGTGGGAATGAGTTACATTTTTCAATGTCAGGATACCGGTGTTTCGGAGCAGTTGGAAAACGGCTATCGTTATCTGGATCTGCGGCTGGTAATCGAGGAGAAGGATGAGGAGCAGACGCTGGTCATCAAGCATAATTTTTCGAACTGTAAGACAGGTCGATGGCCCTGGTCCAAGCATCTTTATCTGGAGGATGTGCTGGAGGATGTCTATGAGTTCTTGGAGGAACATCCCACGGAGACGGTGATCTTATGCATGAAAGCAGAGAACAGTGAGGATGACGTGGCACAGGTTCAGGAACTGCTTTACCAGCAGATTGAGCAACAGGAACAACAATGGTATCTGGCCAATGAGATTCCTATGCTGGAGGATGTGCGCGGCAAGATTGTGCTTGCCACACGGTTTGAGGATAAGATGGGTGTGGGAGAAGACCGTGCGGGCCTGTGCTTTGGATGGACGGATCAGGGAGACAAGACCGTAGTGGATGTGCCTTATGCGCTCTCCATGATTAATGATACTTCTGCACTTTGGGTGCAGGATCGGTACAATTATGACACGGCAGACAAATTGGATGCCATTGTGGACGATCTGGAGAACTGTCAGGCGGCAGATGATACGTTTTCATTGAATTTCACATCTACGTCAGGCAGTGGAAGTATTGGCCATCCCAAGAAATATGCCAGTGCCATCAATGCGTATTTGCTGGATTATGATTGGCAACAGGGGACGTGTTACGGCATTGTCATTGTTGATTTTGCCACAGAGGAGTTGGCGCAGTGCATTTATCAGACCAATGACACTAACTAAAATGACAGGCAGAGGATGTTTGTCACATAAAAAATGAGATGGAAGGTAAGGATATGCCACAAGGAAGACCTATGCCGGGAGAACTCTACCGGCATTTCAAAGACAAAATGTATCAGATAATTGCAGTAGCAACCCATTCGGAGACCCGGGAACCGTACGTGGTCTATCAGGCACTGTACGGAGATTTTCGGACGTATGTGCGACCCTATGACATGTTTATCAGTCCGGTGGATACCGATAAGTATCCCCAGGTGACGCAGAAATATCGCTTTGCATATGTGGGTACCCAT